>PNMC01000306.1 GCA_013823365.1 Parvibaculum sp.
ATTCCTGCAGCATGCGCTTTTCGTTGCGGATGATGATGTCCGGCGCGCGCAGTTCCATCAGCCGCTTCAGACGATTGTTGCGGTTGATGACGCGGCGATAGAGATCGTTGAGGTCGGACGTCGCGAACCGGCCGCCATCGAGCGGCACGAGCGGGCGCAGTTCCGGCGGAATGACCGGCACGACCGTCATGATCATCCATTCCGGCTTGTTGCCGGATTCGATGAAAGCTTCGATGAGCTTGAGGCGCTTGGCGAGCTTCTTCGGCTTGAGCTCCGAGGTGGACTCGGCGATCTCCACGCGGAGATCGGCCGCGATCTTCTCCAGATCGAGCGCAATCAGCAATTCGCGGATCGCTTCCGCGCCGATGCCGGCGGTGAAGCTGTCTTCGCCGTACTGGTCCTGCGCGTCGAGATATTCCTCTTCCGTCAGAAGCTGGCGCTCCTTCAGCGAAGTGAGGCCCGGCTCCAGCACGATGTAGTTCTCGAAATAGAGAACGCGCTCGAGATCCTTCAGCGTCATGTCGAGCAGAAGGCCGATGCGGGACGGCAGCGACTTCAGGAACCAGATGTGAGCGACGGGCGCCGCAAGCTCGATATGGCCCATGCGCTCGCGCCGGACCTTCGAGAGCGTGACTTCAACGCCGCATTTTTCGCAGATGATGCCCTTGTACTTCATCCGCTTGTACTTGCCGCACAGGCACTCGTAATCCTTGATCGGACCGAAGATGCGCGCGCAGAACAGGCCGTCGCGCTCGGGCTTGAACGTGCGGTAGTTGATCGTTTCGGGCTTCTTGATCTCGCCATAAGACCAGGAAAGGATCCGCTCCGGGCTGGCAATCGAGATCTTGATCTGGTCGAAGGTCTGCGCCGGCGCCGTCGGATTGAAAAGATTCATGACCTCTTGGTTCATGGACTTCTCCTGAACTCGGCCTCAAAGCCAACGGGGAACTTGTATTTGCGGCCGGTGGGGCCATCCGTCCGCTTGCCCCGTATATCGAATGTCTCTGCCTGCCCTCGCCCGCTCCTCGGGGAAGACAAGCTGCGGCGCAGCCATCAAGGCCGCGCCGCTCTTGTCGCTAGTTCGCCGTCGGTGTCATCAACTCGACATTGAGGCCGAGCGAGCGCATTTCCTTCACGAGCACGTTGAAGCTTTCCGGAATACCGGCTTCGAACGTGTCGTCGCCGCGAACGATGGCCTCGTAGACCTTCGTGCGACCGGCCACGTCGTCCGACTTCACGGTCAGCATTTCCTGCAGCGTGTAGGCAGCGCCATAGGCCTCAAGCGCCCAGACTTCCATTTCGCCGAAGCGCTGGCCGCCGAACTGCGCCTTGCCGCCCAGCGGCTGCTGGGTAACGAGCGAGTATGGGCCGATGGAGCGCGCGTGGATCTTGTCGTCCACAAGGTGATGCAGCTTCAGCATGTAGATGTAGCCGACAGTCACCTTACGGTCGAAAGCCTCGCCCGTGCGCCCATCGAAAAGTGTGACCTGGCCCGAGCGGTCGAGCCCGGCCATTTCAAGCATCTCGACGACTTCCGGCTCGCGCGCGCCGTCGAAGACCGGCGTGGCGATGGGAACGCCGTTGGTCAGGTTCCCCGCCATCTCCACAAGCTGCTCTTCGTCGAGCGATGCGATGGTCTCGTCCTCACCATAAATCTGGTGAACGAGATCCTTCAGATCTTTAAGCTTGTTCTCGCGGCGGTAGGATTCAAGGGCAGCATCGATCTTCTTGCCGAGGCCTGCGCAGGCCCAGCCAAGATGCGTCTCGAGAATCTGACCGACATTCATGCGGCTCGGCACGCCGAGCGGGTTCAGCACGATGTCCACATGCTGGCCGTCTTCGAGGTAAGGCATATCCTCGATCGGCACGATGCGGCTGACGACACCCTTGTTGCCGTGACGGCCGGCCATCTTGTCGCCGGTCTGCAGCTTGCGCTTCACGGCCACGAAAACCTTGACCATCTTCATCACGCCGGGCGGCAGCTCGTCGCCGCGCTGCAGCTTGTCGACCTTGTCGGCAAAGCGCGCTTCGAGACGCTCCTTGCTTTCGTCGTACTGCTTCTTCAGCGCTTCGACCTCGGTCTGCGCCTTCTCGTTCTTGAGCGCGATCTGCCACCACTGGCCACGGCTCAGATTGTCGAGATCGGCCTGGGCAACCTTTGCATCCGCTTCCATGCCCTTCGGGCCCGAAGCGATCTGCTTGCCGAGCAGGATTTCCGACAGACGGCCATAGATGTTGCGGTCGAGAATGCCGACTTCGTCGTCGCGGTCCTTCGCGAGACGCTCGATTTCCTCGCGCTCGATCGCCATGGCGCGCTCGTCCTTGTCGATGCCGTGGCGGTTGAACACGCGCACCTCGACGACCGTGCCGGTGACGCCCGGCGGCAGGCGCAGCGACGTGTCGCGCACGTCAGACGCCTTCTCGCCGAAGATGGCGCGCAGCAGCTTCTCTTCCGGCGTCATCGGGCTCTCGCCCTTCGGCGTGATCTTGCCGACGAGAATATCGCCGGGGTTCACTTCGGCGCCGATATAGACGATGCCCGCTTCGTCGAGATTCTTGAGGGCTTCTTCGCCGACATTCGGGATGTCGCGCGTGATTTCCTCAGGCCCGAGCTTCGTGTCGCGCGCCATCACCTCGAATTCCTCGATGTGGATGGA
>PNMC01000307.1 GCA_013823365.1 Parvibaculum sp.
GATAAAGCACCTTGCGCTCGGGCTGGCGCTTGCGGATTTCCCAGGCGATGGCATGCATCAGATGCGTCTTGCCGAGGCCGACGCCGCCATAAAGGAAGAGCGGATTGAAGGTGACGTCGGTCGCCTCGGCCACGCGGCGCGCGGCTGCATGGGCAAGCTCGTTCGACTTGCCGACGACGAAGGCATCGAAGGTAAACCGCGGATCGAGCGGCGCGCCGACGCCCGCATCCTCGAAGCCCTGCGGCACGGCGGCGGAGAGCACCACTTCCTCGCGCGGGAGAGGCGTTGCCTCGGCACCGGCGCGGGGAGCGGCCGCTTCCTCGCATTGCTGCTGCGAACGCGCCTCGGCGCGCAGATCGGCCTGGACGGCAATATCGACACGGGTGAAGGCGGCATCCTCCTCCTCCCAGAGCTTGGCGAGACGGTCCGCATAATGGGAGACGATCCAGTTGCGGATGAAGCGCGTCGGCACGGAGAGCATGACGCGGTTTTCATCGACGCCCGACAGCTCGACCTGCTTGAACCAGCTGTTGAAGGTCGCCTCGCCGAGTTCGGCATGCAGACGCGCGCGCACGCGCCGCCACTGGTCGGCCAGCGTCATCGCGGACGCGGCGCCCGAGCGCGTGGACGATCTCCCCCCGGAGGGAAGCGGCATGTCCGACATATTGCGCGACTGCCTTTCTGCCGATGCCGGCACGATCTGTTCTTCTGCCAAAACCCTTAGCCTCTTCAATTCTGCCCGGGACCCTTCATGAGGCATCCCGGCTTGCCCCTATTCCGCCTGCTTGCCTCAGGACTGCGCCCAGGGAAGGCCCGCCGCCTTCCAGCCGCTCTGCGTGCCGCGATGCTTCGCCCCGTCGAGATCGCCCTCGAAACCGCCCGCGACGTTGAAGCAGCGGGTGAAACCCACCCCCGTCATGGCGACCGCCGCCGAGCGGCTGCGCGCGCCGGACCGGCACAGAAAGAAAACCGGCAGATCCTTGCGCCCATTGCCAAGCGTCGAGGACAGGTCCGCCGCGAAACCCGGATTAAGCGCCATGGTGGGATATTGCTGCCACTCGATCAGCAGTGGCTCCTTGCCGGCTGCCGCGAGATCGGGAAGGCCGACAAAGGACCATTCCGCGCGGGTACGCACATCGACCAGAACGGCGCCCGGATTTTCCTGGAGAACGCGCCAGGCCTCGGCCGGGGTCACGTCGCCCGCATAATTGTCGGGACGGGCTCCGATAATATCGGGCACTACGCCGCCATCCGCATTTTCCGACATGATCACCCCGCCGCTCATAACCCGCTTCGCCCCGATCCCGACACCCGATCCAGACCGGCGTCCCCCGACCACCGGACACAAGACATCTGCCCGCACGGAGGTAATACCGAACTTACCTCGGCTCGTCACTGGCGATCTGTCTGGATACTTTGGTTTTCCCGGGCGGGGAAGAAGAAATACTGTATTCGCTAAATTTTTACTCGAAAAACACAGTATTCGTCGGCCCCGCTGAGGTTGTTAAACATACCGGCTGGACCCCGGAAGGGCAAGCGGAAGAATCGGTTGCGTCACAAAATTTTTGCCGTTGTGACGCTCTCCGCGCACCTCAACATGATGTAGTTCATGCAGCGCAAACACACATCGCATCGCGCAAGTGCCCCGAACGAAAAGTCTTTTGTTTCAGATATCTTTCACGCTTGCGCCATGTGGGTGCGGCGCGTCACGTAATTGCAACGCGCCTGCAACGAAAAAGCCCGCGAGAGTTCGCGGGCTTTCATCGATCATGTGTCGCAAGGAGACGCCGCAGGTTGTACGCGGCGAAGAAATGCCTGTCAGGCAAGCGCTTTCACGCGGGCCGAAAAACGCGACACCTTGCGCGAAGCCGTGTTCTTGTGGATCACGCCCTTCTGCGCGGCGCGCATGATTTCCGGCTGCGCGGCGCGGAGCGCTGTCTCGGCGGCGGACTTGTCGCCGCTCGCGATCGCTTCCTCGACCTTGCGGCAGAAGGTGCGCATGCGGCTGCGGCGGTCGCGGTTCACTTCCGTGCGCGCCTCGATCTTGCGGATCGCCTTCTTCGCGGATTTCGTATTCGCCATCGGACTTCGGACCCTTGTCGGCGGAAGGGGCGCCCCTTGGCGCGCGCTCCGCGAATTCTTTGGTGTAAAAGAAAGGCGGCTCGCGTTCTCCACACGAGCCTGCCCCTCGAAAGCCGGGTTTATACGCGCGAGGCCCCCATTCGTCAACCGGCGAGAGCAAGGCCCGGATCGGGACAAAAAGCCCCGGAAACCGGTGCTTTTCCCGGCGTTTTCTTAACGATTGCGGAACTGCGGCTTCCGCTTCTCGATAAAGGCGGCCATGCCTTCCGTCTGATCGTCGGTCGCGAACATGGAATGGAAGAGGCGGCGCTCGAAACGCACGCCTTCCGTCAGCGTCGTCTCATAGGAGCGGTTCACGCTTTCCTTGGTCATCATGGCGATGGGGAGCGACATATCCGCAATCGTCTCGGCGGTCTTGAGCGCATCGTCCATCAGCTGGTCGACCGGCACGATGCGGCTGACAAGGCCTGCGCGCTCGGCCTCTTCGGCATCCATCATGCGGCCGGTGAGGCACATTTCCATCGCCTTCGACTTGCCGACGAAGCGCGTGAGACGCTGCGAGCCGCCCGCG
>PNMC01000308.1 GCA_013823365.1 Parvibaculum sp.
ACGCCCTATAGCGCGAGCAAGGCCGGCGTCATCAGCCTGGTGCAGACGGTGGCGAACGAACTCTACGGCACGGGCGTGCGCGTGAACGCGATCTGCCCCGGGCTCATCGAGACCGGCATGACGAAGCCGATCTTCGACGGCGCGAGGGCGCGCGGCAGCGATGACAAGATCGGCCAGCTCAACCCGCTGAAGCGCTACGGGCTGCCACCGGAAATCGCGCAGGCCGCACTTTTCCTTGCGAGCGACGATGCGTCCTATGTGAACGGCCAGGCGATTGCCGTGGATGGCGGGCTTTCCAGCACGCATCCCTTCGCCGGGCGCAGGTAAGCCGCCCATCAGATACGCGCCGAAATGCTCGTGCCCGTGCCCGCTCCCGCGATTTTCGCGCGGAGCCGGCAGGGGCCGAGCGCGAAGGCGGCGACGCCCTTTTCGGTGAAACTGACGGCCTCGCCGACAGCGAACCATGTGTCGCCATCGGGGCTTGCCTCAAGCGCGACACTGGCGCCGCCGAAATCTCCCCAGGCCCAGAACGTGCCCGTGCCGCCCTGCCATTCCAGCGTGGCGGAATGGCCGTTCGCGGCTGCGTCTTCGAAAAACCTGCTCATCGATCTCTCCCTTTGTCCGGTTACGGAGGGAGAGCATCACCCCGCTGCAGGGGGGCGGGGATAAGTTTTCCGGAGGCAGACGAAAAAGCCGCGGGACTCAGCCGATTTCCCAGAGAATATTTTCTTCGTCGCGATGCGTTTTCAGTTCGAGGCGGCGATTGTGGACGGAGAGCGCGCCGGCCCAGAGCTCGTTCCAGGCGGCGAAGCCCGCCTCGTCCACGTCGATCCCCTGCATCAGCCGCCAGCCGGACTGGCGGAGCGTGACGCTGCTGCCGACCGAAATTTCCACCTCCTCGCCCTGCGCGGCGGCGAGCGCGCCCAGATAGCGCGCGAAACTTTCAGCGGACTTATCCCCGGTTTCGAGAAGTGTGGCAGTCTCGTCGTAAAGCTGCATGCCGATGAGGCGCGCGGCGTGACCGAGATGAGCGCGGGTTTCTTCCGGCCCGAACAGCGAGAGCATGGTGGGGAGGAGCGAGCGGACATATTCCATCGCATAGGCGCGCTCGACCTTTTTCAACCGCTCCTCGGGCCAGCTTGCGCTGTCGAGCTGCGGCGCTTTTGCCGGATCGAAATCGGGCGCGCGCTCGTCCGGCGCGAAGCGGACACGCTCGCTCTCCGCGATCTCGCGGCCATAGTCGAAGTAATAGCCTTCGAGGCCCGGCGCGCCCGTGACCGTCTGGCCGGTGCAGACGAAGCCGAGGCGCGGATTGCCGAGGGAGACACCATTATGCCCGTGCCAGCCATGGAGCATGGCCTCGTTCACTTTCGCGGGGATGCCGCAGATCGCGGCGCCCTGCCAGATCCATCGCGGCGGCGGATAGCGCACCCAGGCCTTCACATCGCTTTCGGGCATGTATTCGGTTTTGACGCCGCCCAGCGCATTGGAGAAATAATGATACTGCGCGCAGGCGACCGCATCGGGCAGGCCGGTGAGCCCGAGCTTTTCGAGACCGGGCAGGAATTTTTCAAGATGCTGACGGCGGAAATGCGCACAGACGAACTCAGCCGCCGCCGCCTCGCCCTTGCGCGTGACCAGCGCGAGGACAAGGCCCGTCATCAGCGCGTTATAGAGCTTCGAGACGGCCTTGTATCCGGCGAGGGAGGGGGTGGGGGTCATGTGAGGCAGTCCGCGTAGCGTCGGGAGGACAGTATGCAACGCGAGAAGGTTGACGTGAACGAAGCGAGAGGGACAATCCCTCTCGCGTCATTCATGCCGTCGGAACCGTTCCGCCATCCATCGCAAGAAGCGCCAAAAGAACATTATTATTCATCCGCATTTCTCCTCAAGGCGTGAATGTTCCAGTAAAATCGACGGTCCTTATAATCCCGGGTGACGGACTGTCTTTTTTTCGCATACATCTCCCCGATCCACGGCGCTTCTTCTTCCAAACCGATTGAAACCGGGTCCTCGGTGATTTCGGTCCAGACTCCAACGAGACGGACATCCGGTGAGATAACTTCTGCAAATTGGTCGGCCGTCACAACCACGGCCGAACCCGGATCGTTGAGCTGCGGCTGCCAGATGAACTGGGGAAGATTGTGCGGTGCGACTTGCGATCGGCTCCTGACGTTAATTGCCCGCTCGACCACATCGCGAGTCCTTGGAGCTTGTTGTCCGAAAGGAAGCCGCCTGGCATCGAGGCCTTCGCGTTCCTCGCTTGCACTGAGAGGCACGAACAGGACGCCGTGGCCTCCAAGGTCCACAAGCAACGCTTGACCAAATGCATGAAACTTGAAAGTTGGCACATCCGGCAAATCCGGCGTGTCGTTCCAGCGTATCCCGATAACGCCCGAGGCTTCCTTTACTTCCCCGTCAACTTCCACTTGGACAGTGAGCCGGTAGTGAAAGGTGTAGCTTGGAAAAGTCAGCTTGTACCAAGTCACAAAAGCAAAAAAGGCCAGGACGGGAATAGCTACAATTACCCCGAGTGTCCGCATAAGAGGATAGTCCTCCGCGTGAAATGAGATCGAATCCTAGCGGAACAGGCAATCCCGCGCGAGTTTGGAGCAAGGCAGGTTTGCGGCGGACGTTGAGGAATGAGGGAAA
>PNMC01000309.1 GCA_013823365.1 Parvibaculum sp.
TCGGCGACGATACGGCGAAGCTGATCATGCGTCGTGCGATACTCGACGCCGATCTTCCAGGAGATGCGGCGCGCGGTCATGGCGCTGTAGTTGATGACCGAATTGTCGGAGAGTTTCTGGTTCGGCACATAGACAGGTGCACGGTCGAACTGGCGCACGAGCGTGGAGCGGAAACCGATCTTCTCGACCGTGCCTTCCACCACGCCTTCGACCTTGATCCAGTCGCCGAAGCCGAAGCGGCGCTCGATCAGGATGGACATGCCGCCGATCAGATTCTTGAAAAGGTCCTGCGCACCGAGCGCCACCGCCACGCCGAAAAGACCGAGGCCGGCAATGATCGGCGCGACCTGAATGCCCCAGGTCTGGAGAATGGTGGCAACCGCGACGAGCACCACGGCGGTCTTCGCGCCCGCGACCAGCCAGTCGAGGATTTCCGGCGTCAGCACGCGCTCCAGGCGACGCAGGCCCTGGCTGACGGGCTCGACGCAATTATAGATCGCCCAGAAGATCGCGACGACGATGAGCGAGCGATTGAGATGCTCGGCAACCTCGCCTGCCGTGTTCTCGAAATCGACATATTCGGTGGCGAAGAAAAATCCGAGGGCGAGGAAGAGAAAGCGGAGCGGGCTTCTGATCGCGTCGCGGATATAGTCGTCGATCTTCGTTTCCGTGCGCTCGACCCAGCGGTCGGCAATCGCGATCACGAAGCGAGTGAAGAGACCGCGCAGCACATAGAAGAAGCCGAAGATCGCGAGGGCGACGAGAATGTCGCCGATATTATGGCCGAGGACACCCGTCCGCCAGACATCGAGGAAGAGCTCCCAGTAATTCTCGAGCGTGTTCATCGTGGATTGCATGGGCGGACCGGTCGTTGATCGGAAAGGCTCAGGCGGCGACGGGCGCCCGCTCGCGGGTGGCAGAGAAGCGGATCTTCGGCCATTTCTCCAGCGTGTAGCCGAGTTCCCATGCGCTCTTGCCCATGAAGACGGGCGCGCCGTCGCGGTCCGTCGCCATGTTGCCGCGATGGGCTTCCATGAAGCGCTTGAGCTCGGCCGGGTCTTCCGCCGCGACCCAGCGCGCGGTTTCGTAGGGCGAGGGCTCGAAATGGACCTTGATGTCGTATTCGCTGGCGATGCGCGAGGCGAGCACTTCAAGCTGAAGCTGGCCGACGACACCGACGATCCAGTTCGCGCCGATCTCCGGCTTGAAGACCTGCGTCACGCCTTCCTCGGCAAGGCTTTCCAGCGCGCGGCGCATGTGCTTTGCCTTCATCGGATCGTCGAGGCGGACGCGGCGGAGAATTTCCGGCGCGAAATTCGGAATGCCGGTGAAGGTGAGGTCTTCCGTCTCGCTCAGCGTATCGCCGACGCGGATCGTGCCGTGGTTCGGGATGCCGATGATGTCGCCCGCAAAGGCCTCGTCCAGCAATTCGCGGTCCTGCGCGAAGAAGAGGATCGGGTTGTGGACGCCGATGGTCTTGCCGCTGCTTGAGAGCTTGAGCCGCATGCCGCGCTTGAACTTGCCCGAGCAGATGCGCATGAAGGCGATGCGGTCGCGGTGGTTCGCATCCATGTTCGCCTGCACCTTGAAGACGAAGCCCGTCACTTTCGGTTCCGTCGGCTCGACCGTGCGGTTTGCGGCGGGCTGCGCGCGGGGCGGCGGGGCGAAGCGCACGACGGCGTCCAGCAGTTCGCGCACGCCGAGTTTCCGGAGCGCGCTACCGAAATAGACCGGCGTCATGTGGCCTGCGCGATATTGCTCGATGTCGAAGGCGGAGCTGCCCTCGCGCGCGAGTTCCATTTCCTCGTGGAACTTCGCCAGTTCGTCCGCACCCAGATATTCGGCGATCTTGTCGCCGCTCAGGCTTTCGGGCTCGTCATCGGGCGAGGAGCCGGGCTTTGCATAAGGAATGAAGCGGTCGTTCTCGGGATCGAAGATGCCGCGCAGGAGACCGCCCATGCCGGCCGGCCAGATCATCGGCACGGTGTCGAGCGCGAGCTTCGAGGCGATCTCGTCCATCAGCTCGAAGGGGTCTTGCCCTTCGCGGTCGATCTTGTTGATGAAGGTGATGATCGGCACGTCGCGCAGGCGGCATACTTCGAAGAGCTTCAGCGTCTGCGCCTCGATGCCTTTCGCGGCGTCGATCACCATGATGGCGCTGTCGGCGGCTGTCAGCGTGCGGTAGGTGTCTTCGCTGAAATCCTCATGGCCCGGCGTGTCGAGCAGGTTGCAGGTGATGCCCTTGTATTCGAAGGTCATGACGGCGGAGGTGACGGAGATGCCGCGGTCCTGCTCGATCTTCATCCAGTCCGAACGCGCACGCCGGTTGTCGCCGCGCGCCTTCACCTGACCGGCAAGGCGGATCGCCCCGCCCTTCAGCAGCAGGTTTTCGGTGAGCGTGGTCTTGCCCGCGTCGGGGTGGGAGATGATGGCGAAGGTCCGGCGGTTGCGGACCTGCGTTTCCACCTCACCTCCCGGCCGGGCGGCGGCTTCGGTCGTACTCAAATCTCTGGTCTCCGGCTGGATTTGCGGCGGACCCTAACCCAAAGCCCCGGAAACTGCCACCCGCGACAATGAGGCCCGGGAGGCCCGGCCCCCGCGACAAATGGCCAAATCCGCGTCAGGCCGGGTCCA
>PNMC01000310.1 GCA_013823365.1 Parvibaculum sp.
GACGGGCGAGGCGATCTACGAGGAAGAGGAGATGGACCTCTCGCCCATGCCCTTCATCGTCGTCATCGTCGACGAGATGGCGGACCTGATGATGGTCGCAGGCAAGGAGATCGAGGCCGCCGTGCAGCGCCTCGCGCAGATGGCGCGCGCCGCCGGCATCCATATCGTGACGGCGACGCAGCGCCCCTCGGTCGACGTCATCACCGGCACGATCAAGGCGAATTTCCCGACCCGCATTTCCTTCCAGGTGACCTCGAAGATCGACAGCCGCACCATTCTCGGCGAGCAGGGCGCCGAGCAATTGCTGGGTCAGGGCGACATGCTCTACATGGCAGGCGGCGGCCGCATCCGCCGCGTCCACGGGCCTTTCGTCTCCGACGAGGAAGTGGAGAAGGTCGTGACCTTCCTGAAGAAACAGGGCGTACCGGAATATCTGGAAGCGATCACCGCCGAGGAAGAAAGCGGCGACGATCCCTTCGCCTTCGACGGCGGCGGCGGCACGGGCGACGATCTTTATGACAAGGCGGTCGCCATCGTCGCGCGCGACAAGCGGGCCTCGACAAGCTATATCCAGCGCCGTCTGCAGATCGGCTACAACCGCGCGGCGCGTCTCATCGAATTGATGGAAGAACAGGGCGTCGTGAGCCCGCCCAATCATCAGGGCAAGCGTGAGGTTCTCGTCGGAGATCACTGAGAATCCGGTGTTTTTCGATTAATTCCCCCTTTACCATCGCCGTCAAAAGGCCCCCCGGGGCTCCATATTTCGCCACAAAGGCCGCCCATGATCCGGCTCATGAAAGACTTCGACCAGAACCATCGCCAGCGTCAGCGCATGCTCTTTGCGGCAGCCGTGATCGGCCTCGGTCTTCTTTTCGTGACGGTGATCACGGCGGGAGGCCAGGCCCGGGCGGAGGCGGCCCCGCAAGCCTCGACGGACGCGGCCGACATGCCGGTGGCGGCGGAGACCGCAACGGATGCCGCCGATGCAAAGGCGCTTGCCGAGGCGAGCGCCTATCTCAATGCGCTGGACAGCATGCAGGGCGATTTCCTGCAGATGGGCCCCGATGGATCGGTCGCCGAAGGCAAGTTCTATCTGCGCCGTCCGGGCCGCCTGCGCTTTGAATATAATCCGCCCGAACGCCTCCTCGTCGTGGCGGACGGCACCTGGGTCGCGGTGAAGGACAGCGCCGCCGCCGCCCAGCGCTATCCCATCGCCTCGACGCCCTTGAGCCTCATTCTCGGCCGCAATGTGAACCTGACCGAGAGCGCCCGTGTGCTGAATGTCGAGACCCAGCCCGGCGCCCTTCTCATCACGGTCGCCGACCGCAAGGGCGAGGCGCCCGGCCATATCACGCTGATTTTCGACCAGCCGCGCATGCAGCTCCGCCAATGGGTGGTAACGGACGCCCAGGGGCTGCAGACGACCGTAGCGCTCCGCAATGTCGAAACCGGCATCCGGGCCGATAATGCGCTTTTCGTCCTGCGCGACGATCAGCGCCCCGCGATCGGCGGTCCCCGCTAGCGCCGGCCCCTGCCGTCCATTATTCTCGACATGAACCTCCTTCCGCGCCGGTCATCGCCTTGACCGGCGTCCGCGCGCGCGGATACTTGTGAGTTGCATGACCCGAAAATCGCATCGCCGGCCCATCATCGGCATCCCCTGTGACGTGAAGATGCTGGGGCCCCACCCCTTTCACGCGGTGGGCGAGAAATATATCGCCGCCGTGGATGGCGGGGCGGGCTGTCAGCCCGTCCTTCTGCCCGTGCCTCGCGAGCCGCTGGCGGAAGCCGAATTGCGGCTCGAGGAAATCTTCGCGCTTTGCGACGGCATTTTCCTCACCGGCTCCCACTCGAACGTCCATCCCGAACATTACGGCGGCACCCCGCCCCGCGACGGCGTGCTGATCGACAGGCAGCGCGATGCGCTGACGCTGACGCTGATCCGCGAATGCATCGCCCGCGCCGTGCCGCTCTTCGTCGTCTGCCGCGGTTTTCAGGAACTGAACGTCGCCCTTGGCGGCACGCTGCATCAGCATCTGCAGGAAATGCCGGGCGAGCCGGGCTTTGCCCCACGCTTCGACCATCGCGAGAACAAGGACGATCCGCTGGAAACGCAATACGGCCCCGCCCATGACGTGACGCTCGAAGCGGGCGGCACCTTCGAAAAACTTCTCGGTACACGGACGATCCGCGTGAACTCGTTGCACGGACAGGGGATCGACCGGCTCGCGGACGCGCTCATCGCCGAGGGCCGCGCCCCCGATGGCACGGTCGAGGCTGTGCGCGTGCGCGATGCCCGGGCCTTCGCGCTCGGCGTGCAATGGCATCCGGAATGGAAATACTGGGAGAACGAGACCTCGCGGAAGCTCTTCGGCGCTTTCGGGGACGCGGTAAGGCAGGCAGCCGCCGTTACGGCTTGAATCAGGGAAAGTGTGGTGTCCCATGGAAATGGGCGAGGAAAAGGAAGAAGCGGTTTCGACCGTCGAGGAACTGGTGAAGTGGCTGAAGGACCGCCGCATCACCGAGGTCGAATGCATGGTCTCCGACATGGCGGGCATCGCCCGCGGCAAGATCATCCCGACACGGAAGTTCATCGCCGGCCTCAATGATCGCTCGCTGAAGCTGCCGGAG
>PNMC01000311.1 GCA_013823365.1 Parvibaculum sp.
CGAGGTGCCGGATTTCGTGCTGAACAAGCCGGCCTATCGCAAGGCGCAGATTCTCGTCACCGGCGAGAATTTCGGCTGCGGCTCGTCGCGCGAGCATGCGCCCTGGGCGCTGCTCGACTTCGGCATCCGCTGCGTGATCGCGCCGAGCTTCGCCGACATCTTCTACAACAACTGCTTCCAGAACGGCATTCTGCCCATCGTGCTGCCGCAATCGGAAGTCGACAAGCTGATGGACGATGCCGAGCGCGGGTCGAACGCCATCATCACTGTCGATCTCGAGGCGCAGGAAATCCGCGGGCCCGATGGCGGCGTCATTCAGTTCGACATCGATCCCTTCCGCAAGCACTGCCTCTTGAACGGCCTCGATGGCGTCGGCCTCACGCTGCAGAAGCAGGACAAGATCGCGGGCTTCGAAAAGAAACTCGAAACCGCCGCGCCCTGGCTTTGATTGACGGCACCTCTCCCCCATGGGGGGAGAGGTCGGCTTGCGCAGCAAGCCGGGTGAGGGGCTTCTTCGAAAGACTCTTTCCTGTGGCTCCCCCTCACCCAACCCTCTCCCCGGAGGGGAGAGGGCTCAAGAATTCGAACCGGAAGAAAATCATGACAAGAAACATCCTCATCGTCGCCGGCGACGGCATCGGCCCGGAAGTCATGGGCGAAGTCGAGCGCGTGATCGGCTGGTACAACGAGAAGCGCGGCTTCGACGCCAGGATCGAGAACGAGCTTGTCGGCGGCTGCTGCTATGACGCGCATGGCGTTGCCGTCACCGACGAGACGGTCGAGAAGGCGAAGAAGGCCGACGCCGTCATGCTCGGCGCGGTGGGCGGGCCGAAATGGGACAACGTGCCTTATGAGGGCCGCCCGGAAGCGGGCCTGCTGCGCCTCAGGAAGGATCTCGAACTCTTCGCCAATCTCCGCCCCGCGCTCTGCTTTGCGGCGCTCGCCGATGCCTCGTCCTTGAAGCGCGAGATCGTCGAGGGTCTCGACATCATGATCGTGCGCGAGCTCACCGGCGGCGTCTATTTCGGCGAGCCGAAGGAAATCACCGATCTCGGCAATGGCGAGCGGCGCGGCGTCGACACGCAGGTCTATACGACGAGCGAAATCCGCCGCATCGCCGAAGTCGCCTTCGATCTTGCAAGGAAGCGCGGCAACCGCGTCATGTCGGTCGAGAAGCGCAACGTGATGAAGTCGGGCGTGCTCTGGTACGAGGAAGTCTCGAAGCTTCACAAGGAGAAGTTCGCCGATGTGAAGCTCGAGCATATGCTGGCCGATAATTGCGCCATGCAGCTCGTGCGCAATCCGAAGCAGTTCGATGTCATCGTCACCGACAATCTCTTCGGCGATGTGCTCTCCGATATCGCCTCGATGCTGACGGGCTCGCTCGGCATGCTGCCATCCGCCTCGCTCGGCGCGAAGGACGCCAGCGGCAAGGCCTGCGCCATGTATGAGCCGGTGCATGGCTCCGCACCCGACATCGCGGGCACGGGCGCGGCGAACCCGATTGCCTCGATCCTCAGCTTCGCCATGGCGCTCCGCTACACGTTCGAGCTCGGCGCCGATGCGGACCTTCTCGAGAAAGCCGTCGACAATGTGCTCGCCAGCGGGCTGCGCACCGGCGACATCATGCAGCCGGGCATGAAAAAAGTCGGCACCAAGGAAATGGGCGACGCCATCCTCGCCGCCCTCGACAAGCTGAATGGATAAGAGAAAGCATAGAGTTTCCCGTACCCTTCGCCTCCCCCTTGCGGGGAGGCCCTCGCATAAGCGGGGTTAAACATTACTTCACGCCGTCATTGCGAGGAGCGCGATAGCGCGACGCGGCAATCCAGGGCCGCTTGCTTCGTATTTGCCGCCCCTGGATTGCTTCGCTTCGCTCGCAATGACACTGTTGGTTGAACACATGGTGCAGACATGCGCCCCACCTGCCGTGCGGGGAGGGGCGAAGCACTGGAGAAATACTCATGGGCTACAAGATTGCCGTTCTCGGCGCCACGGGGAATGTGGGCCAGGAGATGCTGAACATTCTGGCGGAGCGCGAGTTTCCGGCTGATGAGGTGGTGGCGCTGGCGTCGCGCCGCAGCCAGGGCACGGAAGTGTCCTATGGCGAGCGCAACCTCAAGGTGAGGTCGCTCGATACTTACGACTTCAAGGGCACGGATATCTGCCTGATGGCGACGTCGGGCGTCATGTCCGCCGAATGGGCACCGAAGATTGCGGCGCAGGGCTGCGTCGTCATCGACAATTCGTCGAAGTGGCGGATGGACCCCGATGTGCCGCTCGTCGTGCCGGAGGTGAATGCGCCCGCGATCGCCGGCTACACGAAGAAGAACATCATCGCGAACCCGAACTGCTCGACGGCGCAGATGGTCGTGGCGCTGAAGCCGCTGCACGACGCAGCCGGCATCCGCCGCATCGTCGTCTCGACCTATCAGTCGGTCTCGGGTGCGGGCAAGGAGGCGATGGACGAGCTCTTCACGCAGACCCGCGCGATCTTCGTCAACGACAATATCGTCACCGAGAATTTCACCAAGCAGATCGCCTTCAATGTCATCCCCCATATCGACGAGTTCATGGAGGACGGGCAGACGAAGGAAGAATGGAAGATGACGGTCGAGACGAAGAAGAT
>PNMC01000312.1 GCA_013823365.1 Parvibaculum sp.
CATTCAGGAGATCGAGGACATCCTGCTGCCGGACATCATCGCTTAAGGCCCCTTCCGCCTCGACTCGTACATCGCCCGGTCGGCACGGGCGAGCGCCTCGTCCGGCCCGTCATCGCCGCTGAAGGAAATGGCGCCGACGGAGATCGACAGTGCTATCTCCTTCCCCTCGTAGCGAAGCGGATTCCCCCGCACATGCTCGGCAAGCTGCGCCGCCTTTGCCTTGGCCGTATCCTCGTCGGCACGGGCGAGAATGAGCCCGAGCTCGTCGCCCCCCAGCCGGCCGAGAATATCCGTCTCGCGCACATTGGCGAGGATCAGTTCCGCCAGGTGATGCAGCGCCGCATCGCCCGCGGCATGGCCATGGGCGTCGTTCACCTGCTTGAAATTGTCGAGATCGAAATAGACGAGCCCTGCCGGCTCGTCATAGCGCCGCGCATAGGCGGTGATTCGGCTGAGCTCGCGCACGAAGGCGCGGCGGTTGAGCACCGGGATCAGCGGGTCGCGGTCGGCAAGCTGCTCGCTCTCGCGCAGGCGCTCCTGCAACTGCGACATCTCGCGGCGAAGCTGGTCCACCTCGCCCATGAGCCGCATCAAGGCATCGCGCACGCGCGGCGTCAGCTCCTCCTCGGGAATGCCCATGATGCTGGCGCTGTCCGTCACGTGGCGGCCGGACGATGCCTCGCCAGACCGTCCCCGCAGGCGCTCCGTCGCGGAGACGCCTGAAACCGGGCGCAGGGGCTTGCTGTCACCGATCTTCATGGCGGCCGTCTTTCACCTTTCTGGTGGGGCGCTGCCCACGCCCGAATCGCCCTTTGGGACAAGATGCCATTTCTCGGCCGCCCGCGCCATGGCGGCCCGGGCCATTCCCACTGCCCTTGGAAGGACGATGGCAGAGCCTGTAGACTTTCCGTAACCGGGGCAGCCCCTCTCATAAAAACGGAAACGTCCCATGCCGATACGCGCCGCCGCCCTCGCCTTCCTGGTCGCCCTTTTCGCCGGCCCCGCCCTCGCCGCGGACCTGCCGAAGCTCCCGGACCTCGGCGCCGGCTGGACGACCCTCGCGCCGGGCGGCGAAACCTCCTGCGCGCTCGGCACGCCCTTCGAGTTCCATGTGAAGCCCGGCCGCGAGGACCGGCTCTTCGTCTTCCTCAATGGCGGCGGCGCCTGCTGGACCGGCAACCAGTGTTCGCTTGAGGAGGAGCCGACGCCCTATTTCCCAGCCTCGCAGATCGAGCATAACGACCCCCGCAACCTGAAAGGTGCCTTCGACGAAAGCCACCCGGATAATCCGCTGAAGGACTGGACGCAGGTCTTCGTCACCTATTGCACGGGCGACGTGCATCTCGGTAACCGCGACGTGACCTATGACAGCTGGAAAGAGGAATTCACCGTCCGCCACCGCGGCCGGAAGAATGTCCGCGCCGTGCTCGACTGGGTCTATGCGAATGTCGCGGGGCCGGAGCGCATATTCATAGCCGGATCGAGCGCAGGCGGCATCGCCGCGCCCTGGTATGCCGTGGAAGTCGCCACGCAATACCCCGATGCCGGCATCTCGGTGCTGGGCGACGGCGCGGGCGGCTATCGCGATCCGGGCGTCGCCGCGCTGATGGAAGGCTGGGGCTTCTTCGACGATGCGCCGATCTGGGTGACGGATGGCGGCGCGCCCGGCACCTTCGAGGACATCTGGCGCCGCGCGTCCATCGCCGCGCCCCGCGCCACCTTCGCCCAATTCGACAACGCCTATGACGATGTGCAGGAAATGTTCCTGAAACTGCTCGGCACCGAAGCGCGCCTCTATCCGCTCATCGAGAAGAACCGTTCGGACCTCGCCGCCACCATCCCCGGCTTCCGCTCCTATGTGGCAGGCGGCACCCCGCACACCCTCATCCGCTTCGATCGTCTCTACACATATGAAGTCGAAGGCGTGAAAGCGACCGGCTGGCTCCGCGCACTGGCGGAAGGCGAAGAAGTGCAGAGCGTCAGCTGCGGCGATGCAGCGGCGTGTGAGGGAGAGCCGGAGCAATAGCCTACAAGGTGGGGAAAAATGGACTCGTTTGAGCAAGTAGTTGCCGAAATACTTTGGCGGGAAGGTTATTGGGTTCGCACCTCAGTCAAAGTAGAGCTAAGCAAGGAAGAGAAACGCGAAATTAATCTGCCATCCGCCCCGCGTTGGGAGCTAGACGTTGTCGCGTACCGCGCACATGACAACCATATCAAAGTTGTCGAGTGTAAGAGCTACCTTGATTCACCCGGCGTTCGCCTAAAGGGTTTTGATCCCGCCGAAAAAGAATCATCAAGATACAAGCTCTTCAACAACGAGACGCTCCGCAATGTCGTATTTAGACGTTTAGGCAAGCAACTAACCGACGTCGGAGCATGTCAACCGAACCCCAGTGTTCAATTGTGTCTTGCATGTGGTCGCATCGCGTCTGAGAGCGACCGCACCGGTTTGCAGCAACATTTTCAGAGTTCAGGATGGGAGCTTTGGGACGAGACTTGGCTACGTGATCGGTTGAAGCTTATGTCCA
The DNA here is from genome assembly GCA_013823365.1 of Parvibaculum sp. Lineage (GTDB taxonomy): Bacteria > Pseudomonadota > Alphaproteobacteria > Parvibaculales > Parvibaculaceae > Parvibaculum. Next base: position 2,529 of record PNMC01000312.1, read on the forward strand.
GAGGAAGCTATGAAAACCAAGTATCAGCTGTCGTTGCGAAGCTACTCCTAAGGTGAAGATTTCGTAGTCTTGAATTAGACCGAGC
>PNMC01000313.1 GCA_013823365.1 Parvibaculum sp.
GCCTATCTCGGCGCTGACCGTTCATCATGGGCGGCGCATGATGCGACGGCCCTGATGACGAGCGGCAATGCCGTCGGTCATTTCGACGACATATTGATCGACCAGGGGCTCGCCGACAATTTCCTCGAGAACCAGTTGAAGCCGGAGCTGTTCGAGGAGGCCTGCGCGACACATCGGCAGAAGCTGACGCTCAGGCGGCATGAGGGCTACGACCACTCCTATTATTTCATCCAGAGCTTCATCGAGGATCATCTGCGCTTTCACGTAGAGCGGCTGAAATGACAGTCGTCGATGTGGCGGTGGTCGGCGCGGGCGCTGCCGGTCTCGCCGCCGCGCATCGGGCCTATGAGCTCGGCCTCTCCTGTTATCTCCTCGAAGCAAAGCCGCGCATTGGCGGGCGTGCGCATACCGACACGGAAACATTCGGCATTCCGTGGGACCGCGGCGCGCATTGGCTCCATTCGGCGGATATCAACCCGCTGACGCGCATTGCGGAAGAGCTCGGCCGTCCCTATCTCGCGCGGCCGCGGCCCTTCGACGGCAATCTCCATCTCGGCGATCGCTGGGGCTCGAGTGCCGAGTGGCGCGCCTATCGCGACGAGTTCGAGGCGGCTTACGAGCGCGCGAACGAAGAAGGCGAAACGGGGCACGATATTTCCGTATTCGAGGTGATGGACAATGGCTCGCGCTGGGCGCGCATGGTGCATCACATCTTCACGGCGATCTCCGGCGTGCCGCCCTCGGAGATTTCGACCGGCGATCTTGCCGCCTATCGAGACAGCGGCGCGAACTGGCCTCTGGTGCGTGGCTATGGCGCGCTCCTCGAGGCGCGTTATGCGGGGCTCCCTGTCGAACTTTCGACACCGGTCAGCGCCATCGATACGAGCGGCGCTCATATCCTTCTCGAAACGCCGCGCGGCACGGTGCGGGCACGTAGCCTGATCGTTACGGTGTCGACCAATGTGCTCGCCTCAGGCGCGATCCGCTTCACGCCGGAGTTGCCGCCGCGCCTGCAGGCTGCGCTTGCGCATGTGCCGACAGGCCATGCGAACAAGGTCGCGTTTCATTTCCGCCGCGATGTCTTCGGGCTGCCGGAGACGAGCTATGTGAATTTCATGGATGAGCGCGATCCCTCGCGGCCCGCCTCATCGTTCCAGATCAATCCCTTCGGCAGCAATCTCGCCATTGCCTATCTCGGCGGCGACCTTGCGGAAGGTCTCGACAGGGCAGGCGAGGCGGAAATGGTCTCCTTCGCGCGCGCCGCTCTTTCCGACATGTTCGGCACGGACATCTTCAAGGAGCTTTCCGATGTGGCCGCCACGCGCTGGGCGAGCGATCCGCACACGCTCGGCGCCTATTCCTGCGCGCGGCCGGGCCACGCGGATCAGCGCGCGGCCCTGGCCGAGCCCGTCAGCGAGCGTTTCTTTCTCGCCGGAGAGGCGGTATCGCCCGACTGGTATTCGACGGTGCAGGGCGCACATGCGAGCGGTATCGCAGCGGCGGACAGGGCAGCCGCCTTTCTCGACCGCGCCATTGCGGCGGCGCTGCCGCGTTGACAGAATAAGACCAACAAGAACACCGCAAAAGAAATCAGGGAGGAAGATATGGCGGGACTGAAACTCATTGCCGACGGGCTGAAATTTCCCGAAGGGCCGATTGCGATGGCGGACGGGAGCATCCTTCTGGTCGAGATCGCGCGCGGCACGCTGACGCGCATCACGCCGGACGGGAAGAAGGAAATCGTCGCGGAGCCGGGCGGCGGGCCGAACGGCGCGGCGATCGGCCCCGATGGCGCCTGCTATATCTGCAACAATGGCGGCTTCGAATGGCATGAGCGCGACGGCATGCTCATCCCCGGCGATATCGCGAAGAATTATTCGGGCGGGCGTATCGAGCGCGTCGACCTCAAGACCGGCAAGGTCGAGACGCTCTACAAAGAGTGCAACGGCATTCCGCTCAACGGACCGAACGATATCGTCTTCGACAAGTCGGGCGGCTTCTGGTTCACCGATCTCGGCAAGGGCCGCGGGCGCGTGCAGGACCGGGGCGGACTCTATTATGCGAAGACGGATGGCTCTTCGGTGAAGGAGGTCGTCTTCCCCATCCCATCGCCGAATGGTGTGGGGCTCTCGCCGGACGAAAAGACGGTCTATGTCGCCGATACAGTGCCGGGGCGGCTCTGGGCGTTCGACATCGTGGCGCCGGGCGAGGTGGCCCCGCCTGACGGGCCGCTGCCCGGCCGCTTCGTCGGTTCGCCCGCGGGTCTCAATTTCTTCGACTCGCTCGCGGTCGACTCTGCCGGGAATGTCTGTGTCGCCACGATCTTCAATGCCGGCATCACCGTCTTCTCGCCGGACGGGTCCAGCATCCGCCATGTGCCGACGGATGATTTCATCACCACGAATATCTGCTTCGGCGGCAAGGATCTGAAGACGGCCTATATCACCTTGTCCGCGACCGGCCGCCTCGCCTCAATGGAATGGGAAGTGCCGGGGCTTCCGCTCAATTTCCTGAATAAATAGGCCAGGTTGGGCCATTTCGCGAAGGCACGTTCCGGAGGCGGAACGTGCCTTTTTCTGTGTGTGCCATTATGCAACGATGCGCAGCCTTT
>PNMC01000314.1 GCA_013823365.1 Parvibaculum sp.
ACACGACGGCGGCGATGCCGATTTGGCGTTGGCTGTTGATTGCAGCGTTGGTGGCGCTTGTGCTGGCCGGGGCGTGGCACTGGCGAGCGCGGCGATTAGGAGCAGCAGGTCTGGCGGTCTTGATCGGCGCACTGTTGTTTTTCGGCATCCCTGTGGGCCCTGCTCCGGTCGCAGCACACGGCGACGAAGATCATGGTGCATCGCCTGGCGCACCTACGGGATCGGGCGAAGCGGCAGTCAAGACCGCAGATGGTAAGCTATTTGGCCCCAAGTCGGTCCAGCGGATCATCGGGGTGCGGACAGTGCTTGCCGCAGCGGGTGAGGCGCAGCCAAACACGAGCCTGACCGGCAAGATCGTCGCCGATCCGAAGCGTGGCGGATTGATCCAGAGCGCCACGGGCGGCCGGGTCACTGCCCCTGCCTCGAGGTTACCGATCATTGGGCAGGCGGTTCGCGCGGGGCAAGTGCTCGCCTTTGTGGAGCCGCCGCTGCAGGCGATCGACCGCGCCACCTTAGCACGCGAGTCGAGCGACCTTGACCAGCAGATCGCGCTCGCTGCGAACAGCTCGGCGCGGCTGCGTCGGCTCGAAGGCGTCGTGCCAAGGCGCCAGATCGAAGAGGCTGGCATCACGCTTGCAGGTCTCCAGCGCCGTCGCGCCGCACTTGCCCAAGCGCGTAGCGCACGTGAAGTGCTGGTGTCGCCGATCGACGGGGTGATCGGGTTGTCTAACGTCCGCGTCGGGCAGGTCGTGAGCGCGGAGACGACGCTGTTCGAAATCGTCGATCGCTCGCGCCTTTATGTCGAAGCCAATCTGTTCGATCGTCGCGCACTGGCGGCGGGCGCGAAGGCGGTTGGCAAGACGGCTGACGGCACGACCTTCGACCTGGTTTTCGAGGGGGCCGGGCTCATCGACCGCGGACGTGCGGCACCGGCGTTGTTCCGCGTAGTGGGTGTGCCCGCCAATTTGCGGATTGGTGAACCGATCACGATCGAGGCACCGCTTGGCGGCACGGTCGCGGGCGTCATCGTGCCCCGCGCCGCCCTATTGTCGAGCGCCAACGGCACCCCCTCGGTGTTCGTCAAAACCCACGCCGAGCTGTTCGAGCAGCGCAGCGTGAAATCCTCTCCCGTAGATGCAAGTCGCGTTGCGCTCCTCTCGAACGTGAAGCCCGGCGAGCACGTCGTGACGGCGGGGGCCGAACTGCTCGGCCAGGTGCGCTAGGCGATGTTTGACCGGCTCGTCGCCTTTTCACTCCGTAACCGTGTCCTTACGCTGTTCCTTGCGTTCGCGCTGATGGCATTCGGGGGACTGTCAGTGACCCGGTTGCCGGTCGATGTGCTGCCCAATCTCAATCGCCCGGTCGTCACGATCCTGACCGAATCACCGGGCCTTGCACCGCCCGAAGTCGAAACGCTGGTGACGCGCCCGATCGAGACATCGATGAGCGGCGTCCCCGGGGTCGAACGTGTCCGGTCGGTGTCGGGCATCGGTCTGTCGATCGTCTATGTCGAGTTCGGCTGGAAGGAAGATGTCTACCGCGCGCGCCAGCAGGTCGCCGAACGCCTAACGCTGGTGCGCGAACAGATACCGCCCGCCGTCGTCCCGCAAATGGGGCCAGTCACCTCGATCATGGGCGAGATCATGCTGGTCGCGATCCCCTATGGCCGGGCAAGTCCGATGCAGGCGCGCGAGATTGCCGATTTCCAGATACGGCCGCGCCTGCTCGCGATCCCCGGCGTCGCGCAGGTCATTCCGATCGGCGGAGAGGTGCGGCAATATCGCGTCTCGCCCGATCTCGCGACGATGAATGCCGTCGGCGTCAAACTGAAGGACGTGGAGGACGCGCTTCGTGCCTTTGGGACCAACACCGGCGGCGGCTTCGTCGATCAATATGAACGTGAGTTTCTGATCCGCAATGTCGCTCGGACCACGCGGATTCAGGATCTTCAGCAGCTCGTTGTCGCCAGCAATGCCAATGGTCCAGTCCGTTTGTCGCAGATCGCCAAAGTCGACTTTGCGGCGGCATTCCGGCGTGGCGATGCGGGTTATGACGGCCAGCCCGCCGTAGTCATCGCGATCCAGAAGCAGCCCGACGCCGCGACCGTCGCCGTGACCGACGAGGTCGAAAAGGCGCTCAAGGAAATTACCGCCACGCTGCCCGACGGGCTGCGCGCCGATCGCGTGCAGTTCCGTCAGGCCAATTTCATCCAGACCTCGATCGGCACGCTGCAACGCGCGCTCATCGAGGCCGGGATCGTCGTCTCGATCGTGTTGTTCGTGTTCCTGCTCAACTGGCGCACTACCGCAATCTCGCTGGTCGCGCTGCCGGTATCGATACTCATCACCGCAGTCGTGTTCGAGATTTTCGGGCTGTCGATCAACACGATGACGCTAGGTGGCCTCGCGATTGCGATCGGCGAACTGGTCGATGATGCGGTGGTCGGCGTCGAGAATGTCTATCGCCGCCTGCGCGAGAACAGCCAAGAAACCGAACCCAAACCAGCGCTCGCGGTGATCGCACACGCCACCGGCGAGGTCCGGTCGGGAATCATCTATGCGACCGCGATCATCATTCTTGTCTTTCTGCCGC
>PNMC01000315.1 GCA_013823365.1 Parvibaculum sp.
TGTCAACGGCGGTCGGATTCCAGGCCAGGGTGGCGGAGCAAAAGTAGGCCACTGGCGTCGTGGAGCGGCGGATATGGCAAGGGCCCCGATCGGGGCCCTTGCCATATCCGCTGCCGGGATTGATCAGGCGATGATCTCGCCGGTTTCAGGATCGGCGTTTTCGACGGCGGCCTGGGTTTCCTCCGCCGCGGCGGTGGCGCGCCGGCGGCCAGCGGATTGCCTGAGGCGGTAGCTGTCGCCGTTCATGGCCAGGATGCTGACGTGGTGGGTGAGCCGGTCGAGCAGCGCGCCGGTCAGCCGCTCCGATCCGAGGACCGAGGTCCAGTCCTCGAAGGGCAGGTTCGAGGTGACGATGGTCGAACCGCGCTCGTAGCGCTGCGAGAAGACCTCGAACAGGAGCTCGGCGCCGGTCGGCGACAGCGGCACATAGCCGAGCTCGTCGACGATCAGCAGCTTGACCGCCTGCAACTCGCGCTGGAGCCGGAGCAGACGCTTCTCGTCGCGGGCCTCGAGGAGCTGGCTGACCAGCGAAGCCGCCGTGGTGAACGCAACGGAGAAGCCCTTCTGGCAAGCGGCCAGCCCGAGCGCGAGAGCGACATGGGTCTTGCCCGTGCCGCTGTTGCCGAGTGCGATGATGTTCTCCCGGCGCAGGATGTAGCCGCATCGTGCCAGTTCCAGCACGAGCATCTTGTTGAGGCTCGGGATCGCCGTGAAGTCGAAGGTGTCGAAGCTCTTCACCGCCGGGAACCGCGCCGCCCGGATCCGCCGCTCGACCATGCGCCGTTCCCGGTCGATCAGTTCGAGCTCGACCAGCCGCAGCAGATAGCGGGGATGATCGACGCCGTCCCGGGCGCATTCCCGCGCGACCTTGTCGTATTCGCGCAGCACGGTCGGCAGCTTCAGATGCTTGAGATGATGTGCCAGCAGCACCTGCGGCGTTCCCGCGGTGGTGCCCGCCGGCATCGCCTCCTTCGCCGGGCCCATCATGCCGCGGCTCCCGGCAGGAGCACGGCATAATCGGCGGCCGAGGTCGTCTTCACCGCCGTCTTCGGCAGATGCGGATAGGCCGCCAGATTGAGGCGGGCCGGACGCCGTTCCAGGCGCGCCAGCGCGATCAGCTTCACCGCGTCGAAGCCGATCGCGCCGAGCCGGATTGCCTCACCGACGGCGAAGCTCACGACATCGCGCGGCAGGGCCTCCATCAGCCGCAGCACCTGGATGAACTCGCGCTTGCCGCGATTGCCCATCCGCGCTTCCAGCAGATGGCGCAGGTGCTGGAAGGCCTCGGGCAGGTCCCAGCCCTGCAACGCCGCCGCCTGGTCGAGCGCGTTCGGCTTTTCCTCAATCAGCGCCAGATAATGCAGCGGATCGGCGACGAACACGCCGGTCCCGTAACTGCGCGGATGCCGGGCGATCTCCTCGCCCCGGCACAGGATCACGACCTCCTCGACGAAGCCCTTAACCACCACGTCCTGGAAGCCATAGGCCGTCGGCACCGAGTAATCGTTCGACCGGTAGCGAACCAGCGCCGTCGATGAGACCCGCCCACCACGCTTCTCGCACGGCTCCAGCGGCACCGCCGGCAAGGGGCGCAGGGCCTCACAATCGGCCGAGAGACGCTCGCCGATCGTCTGCGCGTGTCGACCAGTCCGCTCGCCCTGTCGCCGGCGGCAGCGCTCGGCCAACATCGCGTTCAGCTCGGCGAAGCTCGCCGCCACCGGGATCGGCGTCAGGAAGTTCGAGCGGGCATACTTCACCAGCCCCTCGACCTTGCCCTTGTCGTTGCCCTTGCCCGGGCGGCCAAACCGATCCCGGAACAGATAGTGGCTCACCAACTCGGTGAACGCCCGCGTCCGCTCGCGCCGGCCATCGCCGCAGATCTTCGCCACCGCGATGCGCGTGTTGTCGTAGAGCACCGACAGCGGTACGCCGCCGAAGAAGCCGAACGCCGAGACGTGACCGTCCAGGAAGGCTTCCGTCGTCTCCCGCGGATAGGCCTTCACGAAGCAGGCGTCCGACTGTGGCAGGTCCAGGCAGAAGAAGTGGATCTTCTGACGCACCCCGCCGATCACCGCGGTTGCCTCGCCAAAATCCACCTGGGCGTGACCGGGTGGGTGCGCCAGCGGAACGAAGGTCTCGCGACCGCGCGCCCGGCAAAGCCGCACATGGTCCTTCACCACCGTGTAGCCGCCGGCAAAGCCGTGCTCGTCCCGCAGACGTTCGAAGATCCGCTTCGCCGTATGGCGCTGCTTCACCGGTGACGCCCGATCCCCGTCCAGGATCGCCTCGATCACCGGCAGCAGCGGACCGAGCTTCGGCTTCTCGACCGGCCTCGTGCGCGTGTAGCCCGGAGGGATCGAGAACCGGCACATCTTGGCGATCGTCTCGCGGCTCAGTCCGAACACGCGAGCCGCTTCCCGTCGGCTCTGCTTCTGGTTGAAAACGAAATCGCGAACCGCCGCGTAGACCTCCACAGCGAACATCCTCGCCGACCCCAAAGGGGCCAGCCTATCCAGTGGACGACTTTTACACCGCCCGCGCCCGCACAAGCGCCGGCGCTTCACTGGATGGTTTTCTCACCGCCGTGCACA
>PNMC01000316.1 GCA_013823365.1 Parvibaculum sp.
TTCCGACTGGGCGCGGCCCTTTTCGGAGAGGCCCGGGTCCATATCGGCGTCCCAGCCGGCAGCGGCTTCGCCGTGGCGGATCATGTAGATGGTGGGCATCGAATGCAAAAACTCCGGATAGATCTATGGGGTAACTATTTTCAGTCCGTTTATCTTCTGAGCGCAGGCCGCTTCGCACACAGTCAGATTCGACTGAGGCGGGTCCACCATAAGACCGACGATGCCAAAGGCACCGCCATACCTCATGTCCATTTCTGCTGCCATGTAAACGATTTCGCCGCCTCGCACTTCCCGCTGCAAGGAGTTCCGTTTCAAAGCCGAGCCGCCGCCACTCTCATCCCACGTGAACGTATAAACGCCCGGCTCCAGCTCCACCACAAGCACTTCCGCCTTGTTGATGCCACCACGCTTCACACCATCGATGAAAAACTCAGCGGGGACGCTCAAGCGCGCGCTGGAAAGCACCGAACTTGCATCGCCATGGAAAAACAATATGCGGGCCTTGCTTGCGTCTGGCGGGGTCGAAGCGCGGACAGCGTCGGTGAGTTCGGAAGCGGCTTCCCGATTGGCCACCGGCGTCGCACAGCCGACGAGGAGAAGGGCGAGAACAAGAGCCCCAAATACGCCAACTCGATCTGCGTTGATCATTTCACCCCCCTTATAGCTGCCCTAAAACGCGTATTACACTATCTGGGAAGGTGAAGACCAGACAACCTGAGATCGCGGCGATGGCCTTCGCCCCACTGAGCGGCTAGCCTTTCCCGGGACGATTCACCGCGAAGGAGGCCACCATGTCCGAGACGCAGCCGCCCGCCACTCAGCCCGCTGCCGGCGAACTCGATGCCGCAAAGCTCGTCTATATCCTTTATTTCATCAGCGTCGTCGTCGGCATCACGGCCGTTGCGGGCGTGATCGTCGCCTATCTGAAGCGGAACGGGGCGCCGGCGATTGCCGCCAGTCACTACACCTTCCAGATCCGCACCTTCTGGATCGGACTTCTTTTCGCGGTGATCAGCGCGGTGACGGCCGTGATCGGTATCGGCGTCCTGCTCGCGATCGCCACGCTGGTCTGGTATCTCGTCCGCGCGATCAAGGGCTTCATGCTGTCGCTGGACGGCAAGCCGATCGCCGATCCGGAAACCTGGCTCTGGTAACGAAAAGCACCGCCGGAGATCATCCGGCGGTGCTTGTTCTTCGGCCCTGCCGGATGCTCAGAAGGAATAGCCGAGGCGGACACCCGCATTGGTGAGGCCGTCATTCTTGCTGCAGAGCGAGGCATTCGACATGTGCTCGATGCTCGCCATGATCGAAAGCTGTGGCGTGAAGCGGAAGCCGAGCGATGCGCTCTGATGGAAGTTCGCGCGGCAGCCGAAATAGAGCTTGTCAGGCGCGTTGCCCTTCAGATCGCCATCATGGATCGCACCGCCGAGGCCTATATCGAGAAAGACGGCGTCGGTGAGATTGACGGTCCAGCCCAGCACATCGAGATAGACGAGGCTTGTGCGGTCACCGCCGCTCAGCGTGCCGCCGAGGCGCGGACGCGGATTCCAGGCCCAGGCGAGAAAGGCCGGCGTTTCGAAAACCATTTCGACATTGATGTCGGCATGGTCGCCCTCGCCGGGCCCCGAGCGGAAAGGCTCATGCGCATAGATGCCGCCGCGCACCTCATCGACGATAGCCGATGCCGGGCCGGTGAATGCGGTTACGCCAAGGCACAAGGTCAAGATGGCAGCCGAAAGACGGCGCCCGAAAGATTTAATCGACACAGGATCCCCCTGTTGAAGTGAAAGCCGCGATCTGCCCACCGGCCACGGCGGACGCGGCGCATCCCGGATTGCGCCGAATCCCGAACCGGTGATCCGCACTAACCATACCATGCCAAAAGGCCACAGAGGCAGTGCGCGAAAGTCACAACGGCCTCAGGTTCCTCCCGGTTCCCGGTTATTCTGGGGTGAAAAGGTTAACGCTTCCATCCGCCGCCGCTGCAACCGTCCCGGTACGGCCGAGCTGATCGCGGGACAGCATGTCGTGAAGGGTCGCCGGATCGTTCGGCGTATGAGCGACGAAGCGGGCATCGTTCTCCGCGAGCCGGCCGAAAAGGATCGCGAATTCGGGGCCGCCACGGCCATGCACCACGGTGTAGGTCTCGATCTTCGCCTTGCCGTTCGGCTTTTCCTCGACCCTCGGATGCTTCTCGGCATCGATCTCCGCCTGATAGGTCGCCGGGTTCTCCCGTTCCCATTTGCCTTCGCGCGGCGTCGTCGAATAGAGGCCGAGGCCGTGCTTCGTCACGTACCAGCCATTCGAGGTGACGAGACCTTTCGTGCCGGGCTTCGCGCGAAGCTTGTCGACCATGGTGGCGATCGAGTGCATGACATAGTTGTTCCCGGCGCCGCCGAAATAAGGCAGGCCGCCGGTGACGGTGAGCGCGCGCGGATCGTCCTCCGCAATGCCGAGCTCGTTGCGGCCGATCTGCACGGCGGAGGGGAAGCAGGAGTAGAGATCGAAATAATCGATCTCGCCGATGGACCAGCCCGACATGGCGAAGGCCTTCTTGCCCATCATGCGGATGGCGGGCGAGGAGTGATAG
>PNMC01000317.1 GCA_013823365.1 Parvibaculum sp.
GCGCGTGGAGCACCGCAGCGAACGCAATCTGCGGACTCGTCGCCAGGGCATCGCGCAAGGCGAGCGTCCGGTGCGTGGTGAGCTCGGTCACCAGCCGGTCGGGAAGCGGACGCAGCATGTCGTCCTGCTCGTCCTCATCCTCGGGCTCCGACGCCGTACCCGGTGCGCCGCCGACGCTGATGATCGGCCCTGCCGCATCATCGCCGATGTCGGTACCGTCGTCGCGTTCGTCAGCGGGACGGTCTCCGTCATCAGCTTCCACCGGCTCTTCGACGGGCTCATCCTCGGGGCGCACGAAACCACGCTCTATATGGAGTGATCCATCGACGTCGATGCTGACGAACGCCCCTGCGCGCGCCACCTCGGCGGGGTCATAGACCAGAAGCGGCGACACGATCGCGGCGATCTCGACGTCGATCGCGTTGACGCGGGCCGTCACATCGTCCGGGATGTCATCGGCCCCGGACCATTGGTCCTCGAGGCGGTCGGCTTCCTCGCGGAGCGCCTCCAGACGGACTTCGCCCTCATCGCTGACCGGCGGCTGCTCACCATCGATCTCACGCAGACCATCGTCATAGGTGTAGGGAAAGTCGACCGCGACGGCGACCCACTTCCAGCCTTCCTCGCCGATCCGGGCGCCTTCGGCCTGGAGCTTCTCGTCGACCAGTCGGTCGAGCAGCGTGACATCCTGCAGCCAGCCGCCATCATCGGCCTCGAACAGATCACGCAGCACATAGCCGCCGGCAGCGACATAGGCGTCGAGCGTGACGAAGTGAACGCGCTTGTCGGAGGCGCGCACCTTATCCTCGGTCAGCCGCGAACGGATGAACCAGGGTTGTTTGTTGTGGCTCGACTGTAGCAAATCCCAGACTTGTTCCTGACGCACATGGTCCTCCGACACCGAGAAGGCCATCAACTGCTCCAGGGTCATGCCGTCCTCGGCATAGACGTCGTGCAGTTTCGGGGAGACCGAGGCGAGCTTCAGCCGCTGCTTGACGACGGCGGGCGTCACCATGAACGTCGCGGCGATGGTCTCGATGTCGGTGCCCTGCTGGGCAAGCTGCTGCATCGCCCGGAACTGATCGAGCGGATGGAGCGCCTCGCGATGCGTGTTTTCGGCGAGCGAATCCTCTTCCGCCGAGATCACGTCGTCGTCGCGCACGATGCACGGCACCGACTCGGTCTTGGTCATCCGGCGCTGCTTGACGAGCATCTGGAGCGCCCTGAAGCGGCGTCCGCCGGCCGGAACCTCGTAGATGCCGGTCTCGGCACCGCCCGCATCGCGTTGCGCACGCACGGTGAGGCTCTGGAGCAGGCCGCGGCGGGCAATGTCGGCGGCGAGCGTGTCGAGCGAGACCCCCGCCTTGACGCGCCGGACATTGGCCTGGCTGAGCACCAGCTGGTTGAACGGGATGTCCCGCGAACCGCTGAGGCTGATTTTGACGATCTTGGTCATGGTCATTCTCCATGACGGGCGGCCGAGAAACTCTCTCTCGACCTCCAACCCGTCATGAAGGCGGCGCAGCCCTCTTCCTCTAGGGAGAGAGAGCCACGCCGCCGACCAGACCGGGAGTTCGCTCACCGCACAGAGACGAGCAGCTTCGCAGCTTTGCCCTCCAGGTCGAGCCGCGCATCCTGATGCGGTTTGTCGCGGGCGAGCGCGGTGATGCCCTGCACGAAATCGAAGATGGATTCGGGCGGGCGCCCTTCCTCCTCCAGCACCGTCGCGATGATCTTCTCGGTCTCGCCGCGCGAGAAGCCGCGCTTGCGCAGGAAGGTCTCGCGATCCTCGTCCTTGCGGGCGACGATGCGTTCGCGCGCCGCCTTGATCCCGGCCATGAACGGGGCTGGCGACGACGATGCGAAATTCTCCAGCGCGGGCGCCGCCTCATGCGCGAAGCGGTTGGCAGCGAACTTGCTGTGGCGAATGCTGATCTCCTCGAAGCCTTCCGCCCCCCAGATATTCCGGTTCATGCACACCGCCCGGAGATAGAAGGACGCCATTCCGAGTGTCTTCGAGCCGACTTCGCTGTTCCAGCAGTAGAAGCCGCGAAAGAAGAGATCGGGATCGCCGTTCGGAAGGCGCCCGGCCTCGATCGGGTGGAGATCGTCGACGAGGAACAGGAAGACGTCGCGATCGCTCGCATAGAGCGTAGTGGTATCCTTGGTGATGTCGACCAGCGGATTGTAGGTCATGGTCGACCAGTCGAGCAGGCCCGGCACCTTCCACCTCGTGTCGCCGGTGCCGTTGCCGGCGATCTTCATCACTGCGGAGACCAGCTCGTGATCCCAGATTCGACCATAGTCCGGGCCCGTGACGGCGCGCAGTTCAACCCGGCCATCCTCGGTTTCGAGGGTTTTCATCAATTCGGCGCGATGTTCGATCAATCCATGCTGCAGGTTGATCCCGGCAAGTGGTACCGGAAGCTGGCGAAGATAGCCGGCCGGCGCACCGACCAGGCTGGCAAGCTGGCCGAACGACCAATGAGTCGGCGTGACGGGCTGATCGCGGCCGGGCACGATGAGCGCCAGTCGTTCGGCATTGTCCCGGCTGGCCTCGACCCGGACCTCGCGGGTTTCG
>PNMC01000318.1 GCA_013823365.1 Parvibaculum sp.
CAGCTTGCCGTGGATTTCCTCCCACCAGTTTGCCAGTCCTTCGACCATCTCGTGGAGTGCGGCATTGTGCGGTCCCGGCTTCGTTAATCCGTTTGCGTCCCTTGTGACAAAGCTCAGGGTTGTCAGCGCGTGATGGAGTTGGCGGCGGAATATTTCAGAATCGATCTTGAGTTCTGTGTTGTCATCCCACGCGCCTTTCTCCAGCCAGAGATCGATATAGGAATTGGTATAGTCGTGCATGCTATCGAGCGTGGTGACAAATTTCTCGACTGCTGAACCAAGCTCTTTCAAATCTCTTGCAACTAGCGTGGTGGGCTTTGGAATATTTTTTGAAGCCGGATCCGTCCCGTCTTCTCCCGTTTGCGCTCCTTGCTGCCAGGTATTTACAAGGCTCCGATAAATTCGCTTGAGGGCATTTTTAAGCTCGACTCTACGCTCAGGCGGTACGGGATCGAAAAACTCTGCCATCGCCTCAAAAGCGTCATCTGCCAGAACATAATCCGGGTTTGTTGACCCCGTCCAACCGCCATCATTCTCCGCGATTAGCGCTCGGTCGATATCGTGGGATCTGTTCGGGGCGTTCCTCTTCCGCTCGTCTCCCTGCGTCATGCCCCCTCCCTTGGTTCTGCATCTGCAAAAGTTGAGCATGCCGGTTCTTACCCGGCAAACACAATGCCCTCACAGGCGGCGGATGTTTTCCCAAGGTCATCACTCGACAAACAGCGAATTGGCGGTGCTTTTTGCCGTTATGACGTGACCGCAGCGCCCCATGAAGCATCGTGCATCCTGACGGGCAGGGCGGGCTGTTGGTTTGCCGTTTGGACCTCGGCCCCGTTTGCAGCCTGTTCGGGTTTCGGCTCCGGCTTGATTTGCGATTGCGCCAAGGTCTTCAGTCTTGTCTGGAAGAGAGCGCTCAGTATCTCTGCATAATGGCGGTCGGTGTCGCTCTTAAGGTCGGGCCGTTCTGCTACCAGGCGCGCCAGAAGCCGGCGATTTTGCATGTAGATTGCTTCGAGCGTTCCGGCGTCGGTTGTGCCTTCGATCATGCGCCGCAATGCCGAGCAGCTTAGCAACGGACTTGAATAGCAGGCTTTGGTTTCCCCATCGGGCCCGCGCAGCGCCCAATATTGGGCTCGAGGCTTGGAACCGTTCAGGCCTGCCTTGAGCGTTTCTTTCGGTGTGGATGGGTTCTGCCTTTCCTCCGCTTTGTCGATGGTTTTGGGTTCATGCTCATAAAGCGTCAACCCGAATGGCGCGCCGAGGGTTGCGAGTGCCCGTTTGGTAGCGTCGGTCTCGGCCGCCTTTAGGGCCTGACCATGCGCTTCACCGGGGTGGTGGCCTTGTCCGTGTCCCACACCGCTTCCCTCGCGCACAAAACTATGTGCGCCGGCACGTATGCAGATGCGAACCCGCGCGGTGTAGGTGCAGGCGGGTTGTCCCTGATATTTGCCCTGCCAGACGCACTGTGCGGTCAGAGTGATCCGGTCCCAGTGGTCGACCCCGAAAATCCGGTTTGCTTCCCGGATCACGTACCAGCCTTCGAGATAAGCAAAAGTCCGGCCGTTTTCGTCTCGTGTCTTGATGGCTTCGGCGAGGGGTGCCTCGTTCAAATCCACCTTTTGCATGCGTGTCAGCGCCATGGGGTGTCCTTGCTTTCTGTGAATCAGGCGATGCGAATGGTGATGGAGGGACGGCTTGCGCCCAGCACCGCGCCTTCGACTTTCTGTCCCGCGCGCAAGGCGTCGCCCAGGGCTATGCGGTCAAGTTTTGGCGGTTGCGGCTTCCAGTAGTCGGCCGGAATCGCCTCCTCGTCCTCGATCAGAAGGGAGGGCGGTGTCATGCGCAGCGATACCGTAAAATCCGCTTCGACAAGCCGTTTGATCTCGGCCCTCGACATCACGTCGGCGACCAGGCGTCGTTTTGTCTCCGCCCGGTCCTGGAACCGCTCAAGCCTGCCCTTCAAGGCCTCAAGCCGTGCCTTGAGGCCGGTGATCAGGCCCAAATCCTCTTCACGGGACCGGATCAGGGCGGCAAGAGCCTCGTTAAGCCCGGTCTCGCCTTCGAGCGTGTCGGCGAGTGTTTCATCGTCGAGGTCGGGGAATTCTGCTTTCAGCCGCTCGCGCAAATATCCATGTGCATGGAGCTCGCTTGCCAGGCGAGGGGGGAGGCTCGGCTTGCCGTTGATTGCGGGATTTTCTCCGGCACCCGGCTGTGCAGTGTCGTGAATTTCTGTCATCTTGTTTGACCCTTTTTCGTTCATTGGTGACTTCAATCCTGCCATACGTGCCGCTGTAGTCAACGAAAAGAAGTCACTTTCTATATAAATGAGGTCACAGGTGATTTATTCTGCCCAGATCCGTGCCGCCCGGGGCCTTCTCGACTGGAACCGCGATCAACTTGCGCAAGCCGCCGGGATCGGCCTCTCGACGGTCCAGAGAATGGAAAAGGGCGAGGGGCTTGCGCTCGGTCAGGCCGGGAATATCTGGCGCCTGCAGGCCGCGCTCGAGGCGGCTGGCATCGTCTTTCTGCCAGCCGATGCGAGTGGTGGCCCTGGGGTGCGTCTTAAATCATC
>PNMC01000319.1 GCA_013823365.1 Parvibaculum sp.
GTTCACCTCCGAACGTGCGGACAACCGGCCCCATCCTCACCGCCCCCCAAGATGCCCCGAGGATGGGGCCACCCCCAAGCGAAGGAGTAACCTACCATGCACATCGACCAAATCCCGCTCGACCATCTTTCGGTTTCCAAGGCCAATATGCGGGCGGGCAAGAAGCCGCCCGAAATTGCGGACATTTTGCCGTCGATCATCAAGCGCGGCGTGATTTCGCCGCTGTTCGTTCGACCCAATTGCACCCCCGGCCATTTCGAGATCGTTGCGGGCAAGCGCCGCTACTATGCAAGCCTTGAGGCCGCGCGGCAGGGCCAGGACGGCGTGACGCTGCCCTGCATCACGCTTGGCGAGGGCGACGACGCCGAGGCGCTGGAAATCTCGATGATCGAGAATATGCTTCGGCAGAATCCCGATCAGGTGACGCAGTGGGAAAGCTACACGCGGCTGGTCAAGGAAGGCCGCAGCGTCGAGGACATTGCCGCGACCTTCGCGCTGACCGAGTTGCAGGTGAAGCGCATTCTTGCGCTGGGCAATCTGTTACCACGCATCCGCGAGGCATTCCGCGCCGAGGAAATCGACGCACCCACGGTCAAGCACCTGACCTTGGCGACCAAGGCACAGCAAAAGGCGTGGCTGGCGCTGTTCGAGGATTCGGACGGCTATGCGCCGCGCGGGCAGCAGTTGAAGGCGTGGCTGTTCGGCGGCACGTCGATTGCGACCGGCGCGGCGCTCTTCGACCTTGCCGCTTTCGATGGCCAGATCGTCAAAGACCTGTTCGGCGATGAAGGCTATTTCGCCGATGCCGATCAGTTCTGGGCCGCGCAGTCCGCCGAGATCGAGCGGCGCAAGGCCGCCTATCTCGAAGACGGCTGGAGCGCGGTCGAGATCGTCCCCGCCGGTGTCTATTTCCAGACATGGGAGCATGAAAAGACCCCCAAGCGCAAAGGCGGGCGCGTCTATATCGACGTCAACGGCAAGGGCGAGGTGGCGTTCCACGAGGGCTATTTGACCCACAAGGAGGCGCGGCGGCAGGGTGAGGGCGGCGGTGATGCGGGCAAGCAGCCCGCAGCCGCACGGCCGGAAATCACCGCAGCCATGACCAGCTATGTTGACCTGCACCGCCATGCGGCGGTGCGGTCGGCGCTTGCCGCGAATAGTGGCGTGGCGTTGCGCGTCATGGTTGCCCATGCGATTTGTGGTTCGCCCCTGTGGGGGGTGAGGGTGCAGGATCAGCGCAGCCGTAACGAAGTGATCACCGAGAGCATCGAAACCAGCGTTGCCGAAGCCCGCTTCGACGAGCGGCGGCGCGCGGTGCTTACCGTGCTGAACTTCGACCCCGACGAAGCCAGCATTACCTTGGGCCACGAACCGAGGAACGGCGTCAGCGGATTGTTCCAGCGGTTGCTGGAACTGCCCGACGCGGTGGTCATGGAGGTGTTGGGCGTGGTCATGGCCGAGACACTGGCAAGCGGAACCGGACTCATCGAAACCATTGGCCTTCACCTTGGCGTCAAGATGGCTGATTATTGGGTGGCGGACGATGCCTTTTATGCGCTTGTTCGTGACCGCGAGGTTTTGACCGAAGTGTTGCGCGAGATCGGCGGCGATACCGTGGCACAGGCCCATGCCGCCGAGAAGGGCAAGACGATCAAGGGCGTCATTGGCGACTATCTGACCGGCGGCAATGATCGCGCCAAGGTTGAAAATTGGGTGCCGCGCTGGATGGCGTTTCCGCCATCGGCCTACACCCAGCGCGGCGGGGTGGCGACGGTTGCTGCCGCCAACCGCGCGGTATGGCTGGCCGAACCCGAAGCGCCGCTCGATCCCGACCCCGCTGCCGGAGATGCGGCGGACGAGGTGGAGGGCGGCGATACCGAAAGCGCCGATGCGCTGGAAGAGATCGACGAGCAACGCCTTGCGGCGTGAGCGGGGAGCGGGCGGCAATGTGCCGCCCGCTCTTGTCCGCGTCACGCGCGCCACAAAGCCCCGTCCGGCAGAACCGGACGGGGCTTGAGTGCCTTGTCATTTTGGATTGCGGCTGGGCACGAAACTGACCTGATGATGTGGATTCCAATCTCTGCGCGTGAACAGGCGGGCGGATCGGGGCGGGGCGGGATGCAACGCTGACCGAGGCCGTCGCCGCCTTCCTACAGCCTGCACCAGCAGCCCTGTCACCAGCAGCCACAGCACCCGGCGCGACGGAGCGATACCATTCCCTGCCCTGTCGGCAGGATGCCGCGACGTAGCTCGACAATTCCACCCTGTGACTTCGTGCGGCAAAGTTCCGTCAGCCAGACATTGAACGCGCCAACCAATCCTTGCCAAATATCCTTGCGTCCGATTGCCAGAACCGCGCTCACCCACGGCCTCGTCAATGGCTTTGGTTGGCAGCGGACGGCTGCGCCTCTTGCCCCTTGCTGCAACGGTTGGCCCGAAGTTTCTTCCCCTGGGCTTCGCCCATTCCTCGCGGAACCAAGAAACTCCGGTCTGCACCGTCCTCCACTGTGTTGCGGCCCTGCGGGTGCAGCAGGGCAAGCCCCTGCCTT
>PNMC01000320.1 GCA_013823365.1 Parvibaculum sp.
AAAGGGCCGGGTCCCGGTCTCTCCCGCAGAGTTCGTCTGTGTATGGGCGATAATATGGACCGCCTCGTGAGAGTCAAACGCGATAACCCCCGAAAGGCCGGAAAACCGTGGATTTCCGGGGATAAATCGCCTAGCGGATCGGGGTGTAGGGCACCGTCCGGTTATATTCGAGCTGCTCGGCGGTGAGCTGGAAGCCGATCAGGATCTGGTAAATGCGCCCGTCGGCCTGGCCGCCATAGGGAAGCACCGTGCCGTCGATGTTCTGGACGAATCGCACCCGGTTCTGACCCGGTTCGAAGGTGACGGGCACCTGGTAGACCTTCTTGTTATCGAAGGCGTTAAAGCGCCGGGTGACGGCCACGAACGTGTCGAGCACCATGGCGCGGGATGTGGCGGCCGGCCCGAGTTCGGCAATACCCTCGAAGGCGATATCGACGGTGATGGTCGAATCGCTGGTGTTGTACTCACATTTCGAGACAACCCGGCCAAGCTCGGCCTTGGCCATCACATCGGTCAGGTCCGTACCGGCGCCGCGCACCAGGGTGATGTGGTCCGTGCCCTGCAGCACGCCGACCGCGGGACAAGGATACTGCGTGGTGCCACCCTGCTGCGTGTCGCCACCGAACATGCCGCCGATGGAGCTGCAGCCGGCAAGGGCAAATGCGGCAAGGGCCACGACGGCGCCCGGCAGACGGGAACGAAAATTCGGCAGGCGGCGAAGCGCAGTCGGAAGCGGCATGTGGATCACTCGATCTGTTGGCTGGACGGGGCCCGGTGCGGCGGCAGGCTTTCTTGACTTTCCTTCGGCAGACCCCTCTATTACCCGGCGTGGATAGCCCTAAAGCCTTGCATTTCATAGGGTTAGGCAAGGCCGGGCCCGACCGGGCGGCGCCGAAACTCTATCGGAGCGGACCGGAACTCACAAGCTGGACGCAGGATCTCCGGACCACGAAATTCAGCGGCCTCCCGATGGCGCCCCCCGCGAGCGAAAGACATGAGCGAGACACAAGCCCAACGACTGGCAAAGCCCCCTCTGACGCTGCTGCTGGCAAGCCCCCGCGGCTTTTGCGCGGGCGTGGACCGGGCTATCCAGATCGTGGAGCTTGCCATCGAGAAATTCGGGCCCCCGGTCTATGTCCGCCACGAGATTGTGCATAACCGTTATGTCGTGGAAGAGCTGGAGCGGAAGGGCGCCGTCTTCGTGGAGGAACTGGACGAGGTGCCGGAAGGGGCCAAGGTGATCTTCTCCGCGCATGGCGTGCCGAAATCCGTACCCGAAGCGGCAAAGGCACGAGAGCTTTTCTATCTCGACGCCACCTGCCCGCTCGTCTCCAAGGTTCATGTCGAGGCCGAGCGGCTGCATGCGCGCGGGCTCGAAATCCTGCTGATCGGTCATGCGGGACATCCGGAAGTCATCGGCACGATGGGACAATTGCCCGAAGGCGCGGTGAAGCTCATCGAGACGGTGGCGGATGCTGAAGCCTTCGTGCCCGCCAACCCGGAGAAACTCGCCTTCGTGACGCAGACGACGCTCTCCGTGGACGATACGGCGGAGATCGTCTCGGTGCTGCGGCGGCGCTTCCCCGCCATTGCGGGCCCGCACAAGGAAGACATCTGCTACGCAACGACGAACCGCCAGGAAGCCGTGAAAGCCATTGCGCCGCGCGCCGAGGCCATGCTCGTCATCGGTGCGCCCAATTCATCGAACTCGATGCGGCTGGTCGAGGTCGCTGAACGCGCGGGCTGCCGTTATGCAGCGCTGGTGCAGCGCGCGAGCGATATCGACTGGGCAGCGATCGGCGATGCGGCCTGCGTCGGGCTCACCGCCGGCGCAAGCGCACCCGATGTGCTGGTGGAAGAAGTCATTGCCGCCTTCCGCGAGCGCTTCGATGTGACGGTGGAAGAAACATCCGCCGCCCGCGAATCCGTACAGTTCAAGCTGCCGCGCGCGCTGGCCGGGTAACGGGGGACAGATGGCCGTCTATACGGAAGTGCCCGACGAGGAACTCGAAGCCTTCCTCGCCAAGTACGAGATCGGCAGCCTGCTCTCCTACAAGGGGATCGCGGAGGGCGTCGAGAATTCCAACTACATGCTGCATACGGACAAGGGTGTCTATTTCCTGACACTCTATGAAAAGCGCGTGGCGGCGGGCGACCTTCCCTTCTTTCTAGGGCTGATGAACCACCTCGCGGAAAACGGCATTAATTGCCCGACGCCGATCCGCAACCGCGCGGGCGAAATGCTGGGCGAGCTTGCCGGGCGGCCGGCCGCCATCATCAGTTTTCTTGAAGGCGTGCATGTGCGCCGCCCGCAACCGCGCCATTGCGTCGAGGTAGGCCGTGCGCTGGCGCAGATGCACCTCGCGGGCGAAGGCTTCGCGCTCACGCGGCCCAATGCGCTCAATGTCGATGGCTGGGGGCCGCTTTTCGATTCCTGCCGCTCGGGCATCGACGGCTATATGCCGGGGCTCGCGCAGGAGCTCGACCGGGAGCTTTCCGCGCTGATGCGCGACTGGCCGCGCGACCTTCCCTCCGGCGTCATTCAC
>PNMC01000321.1 GCA_013823365.1 Parvibaculum sp.
CGCGGCATCGGGCTTGGGCAGACCGTGGCGGTGATCGCGCCGAACACGCCCGAGATGCTCGAAATGCATTACGGCGTGCCGATGACGGGCGCGGTGCTGAACACGATCAACACGCGGCTCGATGCCGCCGCCATCGGCTTCATCCTCGATCATGGCGAGGCAAAGATGGTCTTCGTCGACCGCGAATTCGCCGCACTGGTGAAGGAAGCGCTCACCCATGCAAAGGTGAAGCCCGTCGTCATCGATATGGACGACAGGGAATATGACGGCCCCGGCGTGCGCATCGGCGAAGCGGAATATGAGGACTTCATCGCCAAGGGCGACCCGTATTTCAACTGGCATCTGCCCGCCGATGAATGGCAGGCGATCAGCCTGAACTACACTTCAGGCACCACCGGCAATCCGAAAGGCGTCGTCTATCACCATCGCGGCGCCTATCTGCTCGCCATGGGCAATATCGTGACGGCGGGCATGACCGGCCAGTCCGTCTATCTCTGGACGGTGCCGATGTTCCACTGCAATGGCTGGTGCTTCACCTGGTCGTTGAGCGTCGTCGCGGGCACGCATGTCTGTCTGCGCCGCGTGACCGCCGCCAATATTTTCAGCGCGATTGCCGAACATGGCGTGACGCATATGGCCGGCGCGCCGACGGTGATGGGCTTCCTCATCAATGCGACGGAGGATGAAAAGAAGAAGCTGCCGAACACGGTGAACTATTTCGCCGCGGCCGCGCCGCCGCCCGCCGCCACCATCAGAAAGCTCGAAGCCGAGGGCTTCAACGTGATCCATGTCTATGGCCTCACCGAAACCTATGGCCCGGCGGTCGTGAACGCATGGCACGACGAATGGGACGAACTTGAAACGGATAAGCGCGCCGAAGTGAAGGCGCGCCAGGGCGTCAACTATGCCGTGCTCGAAGGCATATCGGTGCGCGACCCGGAGACGATGGAAGAAGTGCCGCGCGACGGCGAGACCATGGGCGAGGTCATGTTCCGCGGCAATGTGGTGATGAAAGGCTATCTGAAGAACGCCAAGGCGACGGCGGAAGCTTTCGCCGGCGGCTGGTTCCATTCGGGCGATCTCGGTGTCTGGCACAAGGACAATTACATCCAGCTG
Source organism: Parvibaculum sp. (assembly GCA_013823365.1). Classification (GTDB taxonomy): domain Bacteria; phylum Pseudomonadota; class Alphaproteobacteria; order Parvibaculales; family Parvibaculaceae; genus Parvibaculum. The sequence continues at coordinate 1,117 of PNMC01000321.1, forward strand.
AAGGACCGCTCCAAGGACATCATCATTTCCGGCGGCGAGAACATTTCCTCGATCGAGGTGGAAGACGCGCTCTACAAGCACCCGGACATTCTGGAAGCCGCCGTCGTTGCGAAATCCGACGAGAAATGGGGCGAGACGCCCTGCGCCTTCGTGACGCTGAAACAGGGCGCCACGCTCACCGAGAAGGATGTGATCGACTGGTGCCGCGCCAACCTCGCGCATTTCAAATGCCCGAAGAAGGTCGTCTTCATCGACCTGCCGAAAACCTCGACCGGCAAGATCCAGAAATTCAAACTGCGCGAACAGGCGGAAGAACTCTGAACCTTAAATACAAAACGCCGGGCGAAATGCCCGGCGCTGAAACTCTTGTTTATGGACCTGTTGTCCTTTGGTCAGGCTGCACGCGGCGAACTGAGCCGCTCGATTGCTTCCTTCAGCCTGAGTTTCTGTTTCTTGAGTTCAGCGATCTGAAGATCGTCGCTGCTGGGGTGATGAATCTGGTCCTCGATCTCCCTTTCAAGGGCCTTGTGACGGTCACGAAGCTCCGCAATATGCGACTCCAACGCCATATCTTCCGTCCTTTCGTTAAGCCAGAGACGACAAAATTGTGACTCCTTTTTTCATGCTTGTCGAACGCCTCTCGCAAATTTCACTAACTCCGTGTAAATCTTTGAAATTATGGCAGCAAGAAACCCGGGTCCTTCCCAGAATAAACGTCTCGTTATTGGCATCTCGGGCGCTTCGGGCGTGGCCTATGGTGTGCAGGCGCTGGAACTGCTGAAAGCGGCCGGGATCGAGACGCATCTCGTGATGACGAAAGCCGCCGAGATGACGCTCGGTTACGAGACGGGCCTCAAGCCGAAGGATGTCGAGAAGCTTGCTCACACGCGCTACCGCATCGAAGATATCGGCGCGGGGATAGCGAGCGGTTCGTTCAAGACCATGGGCATGATCGTCGCGCCCTGTTCCATCCGCACCATGTCGGAAATCGCCACCGGCGTGACGTCGTCGCTCTTGACGCGCGCGGCCGATGTAGTGCTGAAGGAGCGCCGCCGCCTCGTGCTGATGGTGCGCGAGACGCCGCTGCATACAGGGCACCTCCGCACCATGACGCAGCTCTCCGAAATGGGCGCGATCATCGCGCCGCCCGTGCCCGGCCTCTATGCAAGGCCCGCCAGCATCGACGAACTGGTCACGCAGACGGCGGCCCGTGCGCTCGACCTCTTCGATCTCGATCTTCCGGATACGAAGCGCTGGGGCGAGGATCTGCGCGAGGGCCGCCGCAGCCCGGTCCGGTCATCCAGGAACAAATAGCCGCGCAGGTGTCCCGCGCTTCCTGCTTGTACCGCCTGCAACCCACGCGCTAAAACCGTCAGG
>PNMC01000322.1 GCA_013823365.1 Parvibaculum sp.
GCCGCAATGAAGGCGGCAGCACCCCTCATGGCCGAACAGTTCCGCGCACAGCTTGGCTGGCTCGAAGAGCAGCTTTCCGACGGGCGCGACTTCTTGATGGGCGGAAGCGCAGGACTGTCCGACGCCGGCGCCTATTACAACCTCGCCTTTGTCCGCTGGACGAGCCCGATGGGCGTGAAACTCATCGAAGGTTTCCCGAAAGTGTCGGCCTGGGAAAAGCGCGTGGCGGCGATCGGGTACGGCAAGCGGAGCGAGATTTCCCGCGAGGCGGCGCTCGACCTTGCAAAAGCGGCAACCAGCACGGAAGCGGCAAAGGCCGATCCGGGCGAGCCGAATGGCCTGAAACCCGGCGACAAGGTGATGGTGATGGCAGACGATTACGGCCGCGACCCGATTGCGGGCGAACTCGTCTCCTCTTCCGCCCAGCATGTGGCAATCCGGCGGAACGACCCGCGCGTGGGCGATGTGGTAGTTCATTTCCCCAGGGCTGGATTCCTCGTCGTGAAGTCGTGATAGGCTCGGGCGCATGACGCTCGAACCGAATTTGCCCGAACTTGGAACCATCGAAGGCTTCTACGGCAAGCCCTGGAGCTTCGAGGCACGCGCAGCGCATGTGAGCGCGCTCGCGCCGCATGGCTATCGCTTCTATCACTATGCGCCGAAGGCAGACGCCTTTCTGCGGCGTCGCTGGGGCGAGCCGCACCCAAAAGACGATTTTGAGGCGTTGACGAAGCTTGCCTCTCACTGCCGGGCGGAGGGCGTGCGCTTTGGCGTAGGCCTCAGCCCCTATGAAATCTATCTGGCCTTCGACGGGGCGGCGCGCGCGGCGCTGAAGCGCAAGCTCGCCGAACTCGACGCCATCGGCATCGGCGATCTTGCGATCCTCTTCGACGATATGCGCGGCGACGTGCCCTGCCTGGCCGAGACGCAGATCGAGATTCTGAACTTCGTCGCGGATCATACGAAAGCGGGCCGCATCATCACCTGCCCGAGCTATTATTCGGACGATCCGGTGCTGGACCGCTTCTTCGGCGAGCGGCCGGAGAATTACCTCGAAACGCTGGGCTGGGGGCTCGACCCGGCCATCGACATCTTCTGGACGGGGCCGAAAGTCTGTTCGCCGGAAATCGGCGCCGGTCACCTGAAACGCGTGGCCGAAACGCTCGGACGGAAGCCCTTTCTCTGGGACAATTATCCGGTGAACGACGGGCAGCGCATGTCACCCTTCCTGCATCTGCGCTCTTTCACGGGTCGCGATGCGGAGATTACCCCGCTGATTGCCGCGCATGGCGTGAACCCCGCCTCGCAAGCCGTGTTGAGCCGCATTCCGATGCTGACGCTGGAAGCGATCTATCGCGGCGGGGATGATGCAGGGCTTTTCGGCAAGGCGGCGCGCGAGGTTGCAGGCGAGCGGCTCGCAAGGATGCTCGAGGAAGACCTGCCGTTGCTGCAGGACAACGGGCTCAATGGCATGAGCGATGAAGAAAAGGCGGCGCTGCGAAACCGCTACGCCGCCTTCGATCATGCCTGCGCCCGCGAGATATTGCTCTGGCTCGATGGCGAATGGCGCATCACCAACGAGATCGTGCTGACGCAGTGACGGCGACTTATCGCGCCGTCATGCCACCGTCAATGACGAGCTCCGTGCCCGTCACATAGCGCGACTCGTCCGACGCAAGGAAGACGATGCCCGCCGCGATATCGGCCGGAAGCCCGGCGTAGCCGAGCGGCACACCCGCCGTCGCCACCATGTTCGGGTCGATCGTGTTGGCACCGGGCGGCATGGGCAGCACCGCCGAATTCACCGCCTGCGCGCCGACGCCGCCGCCCTGTGGAATCTTCTGCCAGATCGCCGTGTCGATGATGCCGGGGTGAATGGAGTTCACGCGCACATTCATCTGCGACTGCGCGCATTCGAGCGCGACGGCCTTCGAGAAAAGCCGAACCGCGCCCTTGGTCGCACAATAGCCAGCAAGACCCGGCGCACCCTGAAGACCGGCCACCGAGGAAATGTTGATGACGGAACCGCCGCCCGATTCCGCGATGACGGGGACCACATGTTTCACGCCGAAGAAGACGCCGTCGACATTGATCGCCTGCTGGATCTGCCAGTCCTTGTAGGACATGTCGAAGATCGAGGCACCGATGGCGATACCGGCATTATTGACAAGGACGTGGATGCCCCCGAACTCGTTTTTGGCGACGGCGGCGATTTCTGCCCAGCGCTCTTCGCTGGTCACGTCCTGCTTGTGGCCGCTCGCCATGCCGCCCGCCTTGCGGATGATATCGACGGTCTCCTTGAGGCCTGCCTCATCGACGTCGGTCACGACGACCTTCGCACCTTCGACCGCCAGCGCCACAGCCGCGCCCCGTCCGATACCGTTCGCCGCCCCTGTTACCAGAGCGACCTTGCCCGATACCCGTCCCATGCTTCTCTCCCGCTATACTTTTATGGTTTGAACATCGATTCTTAGGGTATGACCCC
>PNMC01000323.1 GCA_013823365.1 Parvibaculum sp.
ACTTCGCCCTCGCCCACGATCGGGTGCTTGAACTGCGAAATCTGATAGCCCTGCGGCAGATCCGGATAGAAATAGTTCTTCCGGTCGAAGACGGAACGCAGATTGATCTTCGCCTTGAGGCCGAGGCCGGTGCGGATCGCCTGTTCGACGCAGAAACGGTTGATGACGGGCAGCATGCCGGGCATCGCCGCATCGACGAGGCTGACCTGCGTGTTCTGTTCGGCGCCGAAGGTGGTGGAGGAGCCGGAGAAGAGCTTGGCATTGGAGGTGACCTGCGCATGGACCTCAAGGCCGAGGATCATCTCCCAGTCGCCCGTCTGCCCCTTTATCAGGTCTTCCGCGCGCGGCTCGCGCTTGCGCATCGTGCTTTCGAACTCGCTCATCATGCCCTCCACCAGGCGCCGGGCGCCGCGGTGAAATCCGCGGCCTCCTCGATGGCCCGCGCCGCGCGCAGCAGCGTCTCTTCGTCGAATGTCCGCCCGATCAGCTGCAGCCCGAGCGGCAGCCCCTCGCCCGAAAGCCCGGCCGGCACCGAAATGCCCGGCAGGCCCGCAAGGTTCACCGTCACCGTGAACACGTCATTGAGATACATGGAGAGCGGATCGTCCGTCTTTTCGCCGATGGCGAAGGCGGCGGATGGCGCCGTCGGCGTCAGCAGCACGTCGACCTCCGCGAAGGCCTCCGTGAAGTCGCGCGCGATGAGCGTCCTGAGCTTCTGCGCCTTGAGGTAATAGGCGTCGTAGTAACCGGCGGAGAGCACATAGGTGCCCATGAGAATTCGCCGTTTCACTTCGACGCCGAAACCGGCCGCGCGGGTATTCTCATACATCTCCGTCACGTCGCGGCCTTCGACGCGCAGCCCATAGCGCACGCCGTCATACCGCGCGAGGTTGGACGAGCATTCCGCCGGCGCAACGATGTAATAGGTCGGCAACGCATATTTGGTGTGGGGAAGACTCACCTCCTTCACCGTGGCGCCCGCAGCCTTCAGCCACTCGATGCCGCGCGTCCACAGATCGTCGATCTCCTTCGGCATGCCCTCGACGCGATACTCCTTCGGAATGCCGACGCTGAGGCCTTTCACGCCGCCTGCAAGCGCCGCTTCATAGTCCGGCACCACACGGTCGACGCTCGTCGTGTCCTTCTCGTCATGGCCGGCCATGGAGCGCAGCATGATCGCCGTGTCGCGCACATCGCGCGCGATCGGCCCCGCTTGATCGAGCGAGGAGGCGAAGGCGACGATGCCCCAGCGCGAGCAGCGGCCATAGGTGGGCTTGAGGCCCACGGTGCCGGTGAAGGCGGCGGGCTGGCGGATGGAGCCGCCCGTATCGGTCGCCGTCGCCGCCACGCAGAGCCGCGCCGCAACCGCCGACGACGAACCGCCCGAGGAGCCGCCCGGCACGAGCTTCGCGTCCGAACCCTCGCGGCGCCACGGGTTCACCACCGCGCCGTAATGGCTCGTCTCGTTGGAGGAGCCCATGGCGAACTCATCATTGTTGAGCTTGCCGAGCATCACCGCGCCGTCGCGCCAGAGATTGGCGGTGACGGTCGACTCGTAAGGCGGCACGAAGCCTTCGAGAATGTGGCTGCAGGCGGTCGTCTGCACATCCTTCGTGCAGAAGAGATCCTTGATGCCGAGCGGCACGCCCTCAAGCGGCCCGCCCTCGCCCTTCTGGAGCTTCGCATCCGACGCCTTCGCCATCTCCATCGCCTTCTCGGCGGTGACGGTCACATAGGCGTTGAGCGCGCCGGCGGCTTCCATCTCCTTGAGATAGGCGCCGGTGAGCTCCACCGAGGTAATTTCCTTCTTCTTCAGCGCATCGCGGGCTTCAGCGAGCGTGAGGCTGGTCAGATCGGTCATCGCTTACTCCACCACCTTCGGCACCACGTAGAAGCCGTCTTCGGCGCCCGGCGCATTCCGAGTCACTTCCTTCTGGAGGTTCGTCTCCGTCACCACGTCGTCGCGCATCTTCATCGCCATGGCGACCGCGCTCGTCATGGGCTCCACATCGGCGGTATCGACCTCGCCGAGCTGCTCCACCCAATCGAGGATGCCGTTGAGTTCCTTGGCCAGCGCCTCCAGCTCATCGTCCCGCACGGCAATCCGCGCAAGCCGGGCGATGTGCCGGACCGTTTTCTGATCGACCGACATGGGTCCGCCTTTGTTGGTGATGGACTTGGGGAAGCCGCTTCCGGGCCCGGAAAGCCCGGCGAAGCGCCCCTTGCTCCTTGAATCGCGAGGGAACATAACAAGCGGGGGCCCCGCGCCGCAACGCCGCCCGCACAATATATATGGGGGATATATGGGGGAGCCGATTGCGCCCCGGAAAGCCCCGGATTATGGTCCGCCGCACCGGATTTTACCCAAAGGTTGCAGGCACTTGAGCGGCAATGTGAAACTTCTTGAGGAACTTGAACACGGGATCGGCCGCCATGACCGCCTGATGGGCGTCGATCTGGGCACCAAGACCATCGGCCTCGCCC
>PNMC01000324.1 GCA_013823365.1 Parvibaculum sp.
CTTCCGGCTTGCCCTGCGGCACGGCAGGATTGCCGGTCGTCGACATGATGGAAGTGAGCGAGAGCGCACGCTCCGGATGGTTCGCGGCGACGAGCTGCGCGATCATGCCGCCCATCGAGGCGCCTGCGATATGTGCGCGCTTGATGCCGAGCGCATCGAGGAGGCCCACCGCATCCTTCGCCATTTCATCGAGCGCATAAGGCGCGCTCGCAGTCTTTCCCGCCACCAGCGCGCCGAAGATCGCCGCCATGTCGGGCATGCCGAGATCGTCGAACTTGTGGGAGAGGCCGACATCGCGATTGTCGTAGCGGATGACGCGGTAGCCGCGCGAAACAAGCTCCTCGCAAAGCTCCGTGGGCCACATGGTGAGCTGCGCGCCGAGCCCCATGATGAGAAGCACGGTTTCCCGGTCCTCCGGACCGAAGCTTTCATATTCGAGATGAATGCCGTTCGATTTGACCTGCGGCATGGGTGGTCCTCCCTGATGGCTTTGCTGTTCTGTTGGCTGAACTCTAACAGCGCCCTTGCGCGCGAGGCGAGCCAAACGCATATTAATGACAAACATTAGAAACCGTCGCGCCGGGAGGCAATGAAAGATGACGCTGACCTACGACCTCTTCTGGTCCTTCCGCTCGCCCTATTCCTATCTCGTGACGAAGCGGCTCGTGGCGCTGGAACGCGATCATGACGTGAAGGCCGTGGTGCGGCCGGTTTATCCGATCGCGGTGCGGATTCCTGGCTTCTTCAAGCAGGTGAACCCGATGTGGCCGCCCTACCTGATGAAGGATACGCGCCGCATCGCCGAGATGGAGGGCCTGCCCTACGCCTGGCCCTCGCCGGACCCGATCCTGATGGACATGAAGTCGGGCGAGGTCGCAACCGATCAGCCCTATATCTCGCGGCTGACACGGGCGGGCGTGCTGGCGGCGGAACGGGGCCAGGGCCTCGCCTTTCTGGACGAGGTGTCCTCCGTCATTTTCGGCGGCGTGAAGAACTGGCATGAGGGCGACCATCTGCGAAATGCTGCGAAACGCGCCGGGCTCGACATGGACGAGCTGGACGCCGTCGCGGCGAAGGAAGCAGACCAGCTTGAGGCCGCGATCGCCGAAAACGAGGCAGCGCAGAAGGCGGCAGGCCACTGGGGCGTGCCGCTGATGGCCTTCGAAGGCGAACCCTTTTTCGGCCAGGACCGCGTCGACCACCTCGTCTGGCGGATGAAGCAGCAGGGATTGCGGAAGCGGGGTTAGCCTGTCGCAACCAGCCCAAGCTGCGCCGCAATCGCCACGGCATGAGCACGGCTGCGGGCGCCGAGTTTCGCGACGACATTGTCCATGTGGTAGCGCACCGTTGTCGGCTTGATGCCGCTCCGAGCCGCGATCTCCGCTTCGCGAAAGCCCTGCGCGGCGAGGCGGAGGCAATCCCATTCGCGCGGCGTGAGCGCGGCACGATGCGCCTCGGGCATGGGTGGCCGGCGGAGAAGGCGCTCATGCAGCGCGGTGAAGGCATGACCGGCGGCGAGAAGATGCGGCGCGGCCCATGCCGCAATCTCCCTTGCTTCCTCAAGCACCTGCGGCCCCGCAAAGCCCAGCATCGCGATCCGCGCGTAAGGAAGCCGCACGGGCACGACGACGACCGCATTGAATCCCTCGGCTTGCATCATGGCGGCGACGCGCTTCTGCTCGCCGCTATAGGGCGCGCGGTGCTTGCGGTGTTCGTCGTAAAGGCTGATCGCGAAGGGCAGATGCTCGAAGCGGCAGCGGATATTGAGCGGCATGCGAAGCGACACGCCGCCCTCCCCCATGGCCGAGACGATTTCCGCCGGCCAGCCCTGCCGCCGCATGAAGCTTTCCGCCGCCGGGTCGTGAAGCGGGGCGGCGACATCGGGCGTCCAGATTGCGCGCGGCATGGCGATGAGCCCGGCCAGCTGCGCAAGCGCCGCTTCGGCGGCCGCAAGTCCGCCCGCGCGGGCGAGCGCGAGGGAGGCGGCCTGCAGCGCCACCGGATCGGCCGCTTGATTGGCCGCCGCCTTCTCCGCCCTTGCCTTCGCCCTTCTGGCCGCCACTTCATGACCCTGCAGTTTTCGAGGGGACGCGCCCCGATTTATATCCGATATTGGAATTGAAAGGCGAGCCGCGGGCCGCGCCTCCGCTGGGGAATGGACCCGGGCGCGAGGGGCCGCTAGCCTCGCTTCCCTGATCGAGGCCACAGAACCGGACGGACCCCCCATCCCATGAAACGCGACCTTAAGAAGATGAGCACGACCGACTACGACCTCGTGATCGTGGGCGGCGGCATCACCGGCGCGAGCACGGCATGGGACGCGGCGCTCCGCGGCCTCAAGGTGGCGCTGCTCGAGAAGGACGACTTCGCCCATGCGACGACATCGGGTTCGTCGAAGCTCGTCCATGGCGGGCTTCGCTATCTGGTGAATGGCGAGTTCCGCCTCGTGCGCGAGTCGCTGCGCGAACGGCGAA
>PNMC01000325.1 GCA_013823365.1 Parvibaculum sp.
CGGCTATACCTATTCCGGCCATCCGCTGGCCGCCGCAGCGGCGCTTGCGACGCTCGATCTTTACCGCGACGAAGGATTGTTCGAACGCGCGAAGGAGATGGAGCCGAAAATGGCGGCGGCGGCGATGAGCCTCAAGGGACATGGGCTCGTACAGGACATCCGCACCATCGGCTTCGTGGCGGCGTTCGATCTCGCGCCCGTCGAAGGGCTGCCGGGCAAGCGCGGCTTCGATGCGATGCGCGTCGCCTTCCATGACGAGAACATGATGGTGCGCGTGTCGGGCGACACGATCGCCTTCTCGCCGCCGCTCATCGCGGAAGAAAAGCATCTCGAGGAAGCCTTCTCGAAGTTCCGCCGCGTGCTCGACAAGGTGGCGTGAGCGAAGTTGAGGCAGCCGCGACGCCCTGCCGCAGGGGGACGGGGTTGGAAAGGCGGAGACGCCTTCCTATCTCCCGATTGTTCCCTCTCTGGCGGGCCCGGCTCCTCCCCTCCCCCTCCCAACCGGGCCCGCCTATTCTTGACCCTCCCAAGCGACATGCGCGGGAGGGTTTTTGTTTTCAGGATTTGCCGACCGTCTCCACATAGGCGCGCAGCACGGCGTTGATGCGGCTCTGATAGCCGGGGCCCTGCTTCTTGAAAAATTCGACGACCGATTTGTCGAGCCGCATGGTGACGGGCTGCGAAGGCTCGGGCATGAGCAGTTTCGCCGCCCTGAAGAAGTCGGCACCGAGCTCGGGTATATCTGAATAATCGATCGCGCTGTCGGGCTGCGCCTTGAGGCGCGCTAGTTCATCCGAGCGGTTGGGCTTCGATCCAGGCTTTGTACGCTTTACGCTCATTCCCGTTTGCCTTTCTCGCGGAGATGATCCGCTTCCTTTCATCGCGCATCGTGAAGACCACAACGACCACAACGACACCGCCGATCTCGCCAATGGCGATGTGGCGTCGCTCGACACCATGCACGGTTTCGTAGCGGCGCGGATCGTCGCCGATCAGCACGGAGCCGGAAAATATCTCAACCGCAAGCTCGAAGGAGAGCCCGTGCTTTGCAAGATTGGCGCGGTTCTTGGCCTCGTCCCATTCGTACATGAATATGTACTTTTGTATGTATAATTGTCAATATTCATTCATCAGAACAATTTGAGAACAAACAGATTGACGCGGTGCGCTCTGGCCGTAAAGATGTTTGCAACAGCGGCCCCGACTCGGCCCCGGTAAATCCGTTGCCGGCCACCCCGCATTGGACAACCCGCTGCCCATGCTCTTTGCAAGGCCGCTCGTGGCCGCGACCGATGGTTGCCTCCTTATAGGAGCCGCCTGCGCAAGTGAGACGGACATGGGATCGCCGGATGCGGTACGTGACGCGGAAGGCGAGCCGATAATTCCTCCAACGGCGGTTAATCCGTTGGTTTGGACGCGAGGTTTCAACCCTTTGGGCTGATACCGCGGTTAAGCCCGGAGGACTGAAAATGTCCTACGAGCTGAGGCTTGAGATCAAAGTGAACGTCGCCGGGTGCCTTTTTGGCATTGCGGCGATCATCGCACTTTTCATCTGACACATGAGGGCGGCGCTTAGACGCCGCCCTTGCCATTCGGAATGTTGCGGTAGAGGCGAAGGCCCTCAAAGCCTGCGGTCACGCCTCGTTCTTGCCCGCCTTGAAGGCCGATTCGCGTTCGGCCCAGCCGAAGATGCCTTTCGACATGAGGGAGAGTTCGCTCTTGCGGCGCGCGCCATAGACATTGGCGCGGGTCATGTGGGCGTCGCGGTTTTCGGGCTCGGCGAGCGTTGCGGCTTCGGCGAGGTGGCAGGCGAGGCGCATGTCTTCCTCGCTTCCTGTGGCGGCGAGTTCCTCGGCGCGGGCGCAGAGCTTTCCGACGCCGCCTGCGAGGCGCGCGATTTCGGCGGCGACGACGGCATCGGGCGCGGGCTTCAGGCGCGAGGGATTGCCGTCATACCAGCCGCCATAGAGGCGCCAGATATTGTGGATGATGAATTCCGGCTCGTCATAGACGGGCTTCAGATACGGCTTGTCCATGTAATGCGCGGGCAGCTTCACGCCGTGAATCAGATCGTCGAGGCGGGCGCCGTCATTCATCATCTGGAGCGAGCGGGAAACGAGAAATTCAAGCGCCGATGCAATCGTGTCGAGGACGCCCGCGATGCGTGCCTTGCCCGCGATGGGAAGACCATGGGCGGGGAGGAGAAGCTCGGGCTCCTTCGCCGCCATTTCGCGCAGCGCCTTCGCCCATTCGAGCGGGAAGCGCTGCACCTTTTGCGGATTGCCCGCATTCGGGAACACCCAGGTGACGAAATCGCCCGAGCAGATGGCCTTGTGCTCGGGAATCCAGGCCCAGAGGTGGTCGTCCGTCTCGCCGATCGCGTGGCGCAGCTCGAAGTGAAGATCGCCGGAGCGGAATTCCATCGC
>PNMC01000326.1 GCA_013823365.1 Parvibaculum sp.
CAGGTGAATGGCAAGCGCCGCGACGAGCTGACCATCGCCCGGGACGCGGACAAGGAAACGGTGGAGCGCGCCGCACTGGCGCTCGACAAGGTGGAGAAGGCGCTCGATGGAAAACCCGTCCGAAAAATCATCGTCGTGCCGGGCAAGATCGTCAACATCGTGGTCTGATCGCCTGGGGTTCGGCGCGCAGGGGCTGGTGTTCGCCTTCCTGCTGCTGACCGCGCCCGTGATCGCGGGTTGCGGCTTCACGCCTCTTTATGCCGAGCGCGGTTCCGTCTCGGTCGCCGCAGACCTCTCCACGCTCGATGTCCGCGCACCCGATACGAGGCTCGGCCGCGAACTGAAATACAATCTCCTCGACCTGCTTTCGAGCTCCGGCAATCCGCCCGTGAGCCCGGCCTATGTGGTGGAGCTTGCGCCCACCGTCTATGACGAGGATCTGGCGATCGAGCGCGACGCCGAAGTAACGCGCAAGAACATGGTCATGGTCGTGCCCTTCCGCCTCGTCGATACGGCAACGGAGGCGGTCGTGATGCGCTCCACCGCCCGCTCGCGCACTTCCTATAATCGCGTCGATAGCGAATTCGCCAATATCGTCGCCGCACAGGATGCCGAAAGCCGCACCGCAAAGGCGATTGCCGACGATATCCGGCTGCAGCTCTCGATCCATTTCGACCGCCTGGCCCGCGCGGGCGGCTGATCCCGTGAAGATCGCCCCCCGCGAGGCAGACCGTTTCGTCGCAAGGCCAGACCCCAAGGCCGCCGCCATTCTCGTCTACGGGCCGGATTCGGGCCTGGTGCGCGAGCGCATCACCGCCATGATGAAGACGGTGGTGGACGACCTCGCCGATCCCTTCCGCATCGCCGAACTCTCCGACGGCGACTTGAAAGGCGATCCCGCCCGCCTTGCCGACGAAGCGGCCGCCATCGCCATGCTGGGCGGGCGGCGCGTCGTGCGCGTGCGCGGCGCTGCCGACGGCATGACGAAGATGTTCGAAAGCTTCCTCGCCGATCCGGCCGGCGATGCGCTGGTGCTGGTGGAGGCGGGCGAACTCGGCCCCCGTTCCTCGCTCCGCGCGCTCTTCGAAGGCGCGCCGAACGCCGCCGCCATTGCCTGCTATGCCGACGACCGGGGCGCGCTCGAAACCGTGATCCGCTCGCGCCTTGCCGCCGAGGGCCTCGTGCCGGAAGCGGCAGCGCTGCAATATCTGCTTGAAAATCTCGGTTCCGACCGCGGCGTGACGCAGAACGAACTCGAAAAGCTGATCCTTTATGCAGGGCCCGGCAAGCCCGGCGAGAAGCGCGAAGTGACGCTGGACGACGCCCGCGCAAGCGTGGGCGACAATGCCGGCTCAAGCCTCGATGAAGTGATCGATGCCGCCATGGGCGGCGATATGGAAGGCCTCGACACGGCGCTTGCGCGCGCCCGCGCCGCCGACACCAATGCGATCGCGATCCTGAACGCGCTGACCCGCCACCTGACGCAACTCCATCTCGCCACCGCGCGGATCGAGACCGGCAGCGACATCGAGGGCGCCATGAGAGGCTTCCGCCCGCCGGTCCATTTCAGCCGCAAAAACTCCGTACAAAGACAATTGCGCGCCTGGAACCGCCGCCGGCTCGACCGCGCCCTTGCCCTTGTGCTCGAAGCCGAAATCCAGTGCAAGAGCTCCGGCCAGCCCGACACCGCCATCTGCGGCCAGACGCTGCTGCGGATTGCACAAGGCGCAAGAGCCGGAAGACGCTGAACCGCCGCGCCCCCTCACCCTTCCGCGGGCTGACGCCCGCTCCCTCCCTCTCCCCCTTGGGGAGAGGGAAAGGTGAATCTCTCTAGGTCGGGGCATTCCGCAAATCTCCCTCTCCCCTCCGGGGAGAGGGAAGGGTGAGGGGTGGCCAGGTTCTGCACTCGCCAAAGCGGGCCAACCCTCCGTACCCGGACGATCCCTAATGCTGCATCTTCTGCGCCGGGCGGCCGGCGAGGCGGCGGCAGATTTCGTCGAGCTGTTCGAGCGTCTTGTAGGCGATGGTCACCTCGCCGCCCTTCTCGCCCGAAAAGGAAATCTCGACCTTGAGACCGAGTTGATCGGAGATGTTCTTCTCGAGCGCCAGCGTGTCGGCATCCTTCTCCGCCTTGGGCAGCGCCTTGGGCTTCGTGCTGCCGCCGGAAGCGGGCGCCTCGCCTTTCCGCGTCAGCGCTTCCGCCTCGCGGGCCGACAGGCCCTTCGCCACGATCTCGCGCGCGAATGCGTCGGCCTGCTCATGCCCGATCAGGGGCCGCGCCTGGCCGGCGGTGAGCTTGCCCTCCTCGATCAGCCCGCGCACGCCGTCCGGCAGCGAGAGCAGCCTGAGCGTGTTCGCCACATGGCTGCGGCTCTTGCCGATCAGCTTCGAGAGCTTC
>PNMC01000327.1 GCA_013823365.1 Parvibaculum sp.
ACGGCGGGCACGGGCTACTTCTACGTGACCAAGAAGAACAGCCGCACCATGACCGAGAAGATGGTCATCAAGAAGTACGACCCGATTGCGCGCAAGCATGTCGAGTTCAAGGAAACCAAGATCAAGTGATCTGGCGGCGCCTCGCGCTGCACGTCCTGAAACGAAAAAGAGCCGGTCCCGCAGGACCGGCTCTTTCCGTTTAAGGGTGGCCGACCGGGAAAATTGCGGCATATCAGAGGAGGCCACTCCAAAACCGCGCCCCGGCCGGCCGTGCCTCGCGGACTCAGGAGATGCGGCGGACCTGAGCACCCCACGAGGACACATATCGCTGCCCGGAACGGTTCCGGCCTCACCCCCCAGCAAGAAGCGGAACCGACATCGGCAGCGAAACCATGTAGCGCATTAAACCTACCATGCTCTTCTGTCCCAATAAAGGACCGGACATGAAATTTGGCGGCCAAATACAGGCATCCACTTCGTTAACCATGAATTTTCAAGGTTAACGGCGCAGAGACTCTGCGAATGCTGTGTGCGTCAGATTTCTTGATTGAAGATCGGTGCGGAAGGACTTAAGCCGCCTCGGCCGCGACGCGGTTGCGCCCATCGCGCTTCGCACGGTAGAGGCCCTGGTCGGCGCGCTCCAGCAGCTTTGCCGCCGTATCCTTCGGCCCGTTCGTGACGGCGATGCCGATGCTCACCGTGACGTCGAGCTCGCGTCCCGCCTCGTCGAGGATGAAGGGCTTTGCCGCCACGCATTGCCGGAGACGCTCGGCCACCGTCGTTGCATAGCCGATATCGGTGTCGGGCATTACCACGACGAATTCCTCGCCACCGAGACGGCAGGCAAGATCGACGCCCCGTACATTGCCCGAGATGCGATCCGCGAACTGGCGCAGCACCGCATCGCCCGCCGCATGGCCATAGGTGTCGTTCACCGGCTTGAAGTGATCGATGTCGAAGATGAGAAGGGAAACGGGCTTGCCCGTATTCGCGGCCTCGTCCACCAGCGTGGCGAGATGGCCTTCCATGTAGCGGCGGTTATAGAGCCCGGTCAGCCCGTCCGTGATCGCGAGTTCGAGCCCCTGCTGGAACTTGTCTCGCAGATAATCCTGATAGCGCTTCCGCTTGAGCTGGCTGCGCGCCCGCGCCACGAGTTCGTTGCGCTCCACCGGACGCACCAGATAGTCGTTCACGCCCATGTCGAGCGCGCGGACGAGACGGGGCGTGTCGCCCTCCTCCACGATGACGAGAATGGGCGTCTGCCGCGTCGCCTCGAGCGAGCGGAGCTGCGAGCAAAGGCGGAGCCCGTCGAACTCCTGCAGCGTCAGGCTGACGATATGAAGGTCGTAGTCGCCCGTCGCGGCGAGCTGCATCAGCTCTTCCTGCGTTTCGGCGACGGTGACATTGTGGCTGTCCGCCAGCGTCTCGGTAATGCGCTTGAGCGAGGTCGGCCGGTCGTCGATGACGAGGATGCGTCCAGGGGCGGCCATGAGGAAGGCATCGCCCTCCTTCGTGCCGAGCGCGCCGATGCGCTGGCCCGTTGCCTCGCGCATGCGAAGCTCGTCCGTCACCATTTTCAGGCGCACGAGACTGCGCACGCGCGCAAAGAGCGCGAGATCGTTGAGCGGCTTGGTGAGAAAATCGTCGGCGCCGGCCTCGAGCCCTTGCACACGGTCTTTCGGCTGATCGAGCGCCGTCACCATCACGACCGGAATATGCTCGGTCTCCGGCATCGACTTCAGGCGGCGGCAGACCTCGAAGCCGTCCATGCCCGGCATCATGACGTCGAGCAGGATGATATCCGGCTGCTCGTCCTTCGCCTTGTCGAGCGCTTCCAGACCGGAGCTCGCCTTGAGCACGTCGAAATACTCGGCGGTCAGCTTGGCGTCGAGCAGCTTCAGATTCGCAGGAACGTCATCGACAATGAGTACGCGCGCGGTCACTCTGCCCTCTCTCGAACTTGCGGGGCGCGACTAGCGGAGAAAACGCTGAACCGTTTCCAGAAACTGGGTGACGGAGATCGGCTTCGAAATATAGGCCTCGCAGCCGCCCTCGCGGATCTTTTCCTCGTCGCCCTTCATGGCAAAGGCCGTGACGGCAACCACGGGGATCGCCCGCAGATTATCGTCTTCCTTGATCCATTTCGTGACTTCGAGGCCAGAGACCTCCGGAAGCTGGATGTCCATGAGAATCAGGTCCGGACGGTTCGTACGCGCAATCTCCAGCGCCTCGATACCGTCGCGCGTCTGCAGCGTCTCGTAGCCATGCGCGTCCAGAAGATCGTGGAAGAGCTTCATGTTGAGCTCATTGTCCTCAACGATCAGGACTTTCTTCGACATTGCGTCCATTGCTCCAGAACTCCACCTGTGCCGGGCTTGCCCGTA
>PNMC01000328.1 GCA_013823365.1 Parvibaculum sp.
TGGCCATAGTCGAAGCCGACCGTTTCGACCTCGGCAAAACGCGCAAGCGCCCAAGCGAGGCAGACCGTCGAGTCCTGCCCGCCCGAGAACAGCACAAGTGCCTTTTTCCCTGCCGATTCAGTCATTTGATATGGCTCCGTTCGGGGTGTTGAACAGGAGCGGCCCCGCGCCGTCAAGCGGACAAAAGGAAGCCCCGGAAAAGCGAGCTTTTCCGGGGCCTTGAACGTCGCCGTTAACTTCGGATCAGAACGAGTAGGAAACGCTCGCCGAGATGAAGTCACGGTCATGGGTGGGGTTGTCGAAGCCGGCACCGAAGATATTGGTGTAGCTGATGTTACCCCGCCAGGTGTTCTGGTAGTCGGCCGAGAGGCCGATCGATATCTGCTTCATGCCCTGCAGATAGTTGGCCGTGTTCGGGCCGGGCGAGTTGCCCTGCAGGTCATGACGCCAGGAAACGCTCGGCGTCAGCGTGAGGGCCGTGCCGAAAGCATTGTTGTAGGAAGGCGCCAGAACCATGCGATAACCGTAGGACATGTTGTCGGCGTATTTCACATTAGTCACGCCGTTGGCAAGCAGCGCCGCGGCCCCCGGGCTGCGTATACCGCCTTCCGGACCGACGCGATTGAGCGGATAATCGCTCGCATTCTGCACATAGACGAAGCCTGCGTTGAACACGAAGGTCGCCGTATCGGCACGGAAGAATTCCGTGACCGGATCCGTCGTGCTCCAGAGCTTCACGGTGCCGATCTGGCCCTGGATCGCGTCCAGTTCGATCATGTGGATCGTATCCTGGTTCACGCCGGCAGCTGGAAGCTGGCTGGCAGGGCCCGGTGAGGGGAACAAAATCCCTGTAGCCCCTGTACCGTCGAGCTGCGAAGCGTTTTGCTCGATATCAGACACACCGAAGGGCATGTCGGGCGAATAGGTGATTTCACCGGAAACCGCCGTGCCGCTGATCGTGGTCGCAAAGCTCGCACCCAGCGTCTCGATCGTCGGGAAGCTGTAGAAATAATTGCCGTTGTTGGCGGCATAGGCGAATGCCGCCTGGTTCAGCGCATCGCCGAACGCACCACAGGGAGCGGGGCCATATACGGCCTGAGCCGCAAGACACGCGCTCGCAAGATCGTCCGGGCCGGTCGTGAAGCCGAGATAGGGCAGGCGGCTCGTGTAGCGGATGGCGTAGAAGCCGAAATCAACGCCATCGCCGAGTTCCTCGGCATAATAGCGTACTGCCATACCGAACTGGTCGGTCTCGCTCGCGATACGGTCCGCAGTACGGCGAACGGCGATCGTCACCGGATCCCCCGGCAGCGGAACCGTGCCAGGAGGATTGGCAAGGTCCGGATTGTCTACGTTCGGGCTAAGCAGACCCGGAAGTGAGCCGCGGCCCGTGATGTCGTCGGTCGAGAAGAAGGAGCCGGCCGGATCAAGTTCAGTCCGCTCGTAGTCGAACTGCCAGAAGGCTTCGATCGAGAGATTGGACGTGAGCGTCGTCGAGGCGAAGATCATCGGCATCGGCGTCAGCGCGTCCTTGAGTTCCGCGCCGGGCGTGCGAATACGTGTCACATCGACGGCCTGGAAGGAGTTGACGCCGCCCTAGATGAAGAGGCTCTCACCCCAGTTCAGCACCTGCTTGCCGAAGCGAACGGTCGTGTAGTGGCCGCCAATGTCCCAGTTGCCATAAACGAATGCGTCGAGGACGTCGAAATCGTAATCGAGCTGGTCCTTGGCATCCGGGTGAAGGTCGCGGAAACGAAGGTCGTTCTTGGCATAGACGAAGTCGTAAAATGCGGTCGGACGGACGAAGAAGCCGTAATTCTCCCAGGTGCCCTGAATGTCCATCGTGGCCTGGAGCGTCTGGTTGACGAAGTCCCACTGACTGTAGTTCAGGTTGCCATTGTCGGAATTGACGCCCGTCGATCGACCGTCGCCATTGAGGCAGCCACCGTTGAGGGGCGACACCTTTGTGCAATCGCGGTCGCTTGCGCGAACCGTCACGCCGGCCGACACAGTGGTGTCGATCTGGACGTTCAGGTCCCCGAAAACAAAATTTGCGGCCGAGGCCGAAGTGGAGAAGAGAAAAGCCGAAGCGAACGCTGCGGCAACCGTGTAAGCCCCCGAACGGCGATTGCGGAGCAATGCTCGTTCATTCGTGACAGGGCTGTTTCCTGCCGATACTATCATTTTTAAGGTTCCTCCCGAGAGGTTGGATTCTTGTGTCTGCCCCAAAGACTGGTGGCGGATTTTGAGGGGAGTAAGTGGCCGGCTCCGCCGGAACCGGCCACGAGTTTGGTGAGGGATGCTGACCTTTTGCGAGGATCGAGGAGGGATATTCGCGTTAGGACAGTCTGTTATGTAGAAAATGCGAATAGGTGAGACAC
>PNMC01000329.1 GCA_013823365.1 Parvibaculum sp.
TCACCGGCAAGATCATCGACCGCTTTGAAAGCGCGGGCCTCCGGGTTATCGCCTCGAAGCGCATCCACATGACGAAGGCGCAGGCCGAGGGCTTCTACGCGGTCCACAAGGAGCGCCCCTTCTTCAACGATCTCGTCTCCTTCATGATCTCGGGCCCGGTCGTGGTCCAGGTCCTCGAAGGCGAAAACGCCATCGCGAAGAACCGCGAAGTCATGGGCGCGACGAACCCGGCCAACGCCGCCGAGGGTACGATCCGCAAGGACTTCGCCGAGTCGATCGAGGCGAACTCGGTCCACGGTTCCGACGCGCCGGAAACCGCCGCCGAAGAGATCAAATACTTCTTCAAGGACGAAGAAATCGTCGGCTGATTTCACTGGCCGCTGAATCGAAAGGCCCCGCCCTCAAACGGCGGGGCTTTTTTGTGGCATCGGCATCTAAAAACGTCGTCATGGCCCGGCTTGTCCGGGCCATCCACGTCTTAAGAGACTGTTTGAAAAGTCCAAGAAGGCCGTCATTGCGAGGAGCACCGGAGGTGCGACGAAGCAATCCAGGGGCGGCGAGCTCAGGCCTTGCGGCCCCTGGATTGCTTCGCGGAGCTTGTCCTCGGGATCGCCGAAGGCGATACCCGTGGGCTCGCAATGACGAAGTCGAGTATCGGATATCGAGGAGCAATCCTGGATTGACGGACTTTTTAAACAGTCTCTTAGCTGACCAAGTCACGAAGAAAGACGTGGACGGCCCGCATAAAGCGGGCCGTGACGAGAAGTGTTGACGTTCAAATCCCCGGCACAAACAACGGCGCCGGCACCTCCGCGTCGTCGGCATCGCTCAGCACCACATGCTCACCCACGACGCGCGCCTGCCCGTTGACGACGAGCCTGAGCGCCAGCGGGTAGAGCTTGTGCTCGGCCTCCAGAATGCGCGCGGCGAGCGTCTCGGCCGTGTCGCCGGGCAGAACGGGCACCGCCGCCTGCGCCACGATCGGCCCTTCATCCATTTCAGGCCGCACGAAATGCACCGTGCAGCCGGTGATCTTCACGCCCGCATCGAGCGCGCGCTGATGCACATGGAGCCCCTTGAAGGCGGGCAGCAGGGAAGGGTGGATATTCAACTGCCGGTCGCGCCACTTCTCCACGAAACCGTCGGAGAGGATGCGCATGAAGCCCGCATTGCAGACGAGTTCCACGCCCGCCTTGGTGAGCGCGCGGTCGAGCTCCGCGTCGAATATCTCGCGCTTGGCGTAATCCTTGTGGTCGATCACAAGCGTCGGAATACCCGCCGCTTCCGCGATGGCAAGCCCCGCCGCGCCCGGCCGGTTGGAAATGACGAGCGCGATCTTGCCTCGAAATCCCGGCTCGGCGCAGGCTTCGATCAGCGCCTTGAGGTTCGAGCCGCGGCCCGAAATGAGAACGCCGATCCTCACGCCTTGCTGCCCAATGCGCCCTTGACGCTGACGCGCGGTGCGCCCGCCGCCGCTTCCGTCAGGCGGCCGATCCGCTGCACCGTCTCGCCCGCATCGGCAAGCACGGCGGCCACCTTGTCGGCTTCGCTTTCGGCGACGACGACGACCATGCCGATACCGCAATTGAAGGTGCGGCCCATTTCCGCGTCGTCGATCCCGCCCAAGGCCATCAGCCAGCGGAAGACGGGCGGCATCGCCCAGGACGCGCCGTCGATCTCCACATTGATGCCCTCCGGCAGCACGCGGGGAATATTCTCCACGAAGCCGCCGCCCGTGATATGCGCCATCGCCTTCACGGCGCCCGTCTCGCGGATCGCGCGCAGCATTGCCTTCACATAGATGCGCGTCGGCGCGAGCAGCACCTCGCCGATGCTGGCCCCGTCGCCATGCGGGAAAGGCGCGGAATAGGAAAGCCGTTCGTCTTCCACGATCCGCCGCACCAGCGAATAGCCGTTGGAGTGGAAACCGGAGGAGGAGAGGCCGAGCAGCACATCGCCGGGCTGCACATCGCCCCGCGGCAGGATCTGGTCGCGCTCGACGGCGCCGACCGCAAAGCCCGCAAGGTCGTAATCGCCCTTGGCATACATGCCGGGCATTTCCGCCGTCTCGCCGCCGATCAGCGCGCAGCCCGCCTGCCGGCAGCCCTCGGCAATGCCCGAAACCACATCGCGCGCCACATCCACATGGAGCTTGCCGGTCGCGTAATAGTCGAGGAAGAAAAGCGGCTCCGCGCCCTGCACCACAAGGTCGTTGACCGACATGGCCACAAGGTCGATGCCCACCGTGTCGTGAATATCGGCCTCGATGGCGACCTTGAGCTTGGTGCCCACGCCGTCATTCGCCGCCACCAGCACCGGGTCCTTGAAGCCGCAGGCCGCGAGGTCGAACAGCCCGCC
>PNMC01000330.1 GCA_013823365.1 Parvibaculum sp.
CCATCGCGGTTCGGCCGGCCGGCTGTTCCTTGAGGGGCAGCCGGCGGCAGGCCGCCAGACCGACCGGAGTTTCCCATGATCGACGAAGCCATGGCACAGGAAGCCGGAGAGCTGACGACCGGAACGGAAGTTCCGGCCGATGCTCATTCGAGCAGCTTTCCGCCTTTCGATTCCGCCACCTTCGAATCCCAGATCGTCTGGCTGGTTCTGAGCTTCGTTGCTCTTTACCTGCTGATGTCGCGTGTGGCGTTGCCTCGCATCGCCACAGTGCTGGAAGAGCGCCGCGACCGCATTGCGGACGACCTCGACCAGGCCGCCCAGTTCAAGCGGCAGACCGAAGAGGCGATCGAAGCCTATGAAAAGGCCCTCGCCGAAGCCCGCGCCAAAGCCCAGGGCATCGCGCAGGAGACGCGCGACCGCCTGAAGGACGAGACGGAGCGCCAGCGCCTCGATATCGAGGCCCGGCTCGCCGAAAAGATCGCGGATGCAGAAAAGAAGATCGCGGCGACGCGTGACTCCGCCCTGCAGAATGTCCGCACGGTTGCCGTCGATGTGGCGGATGCCATTGTCGGCCGGCTTCTCGGCGATAACGATCGTGGCGCAGCCGAACGCGCCGTCGACCGCGAACTCGCCTGAGCGAAGGAAAGAGACACATGTTCGCCTCAGCTGAATTCTGGATCTTTCTCTGCCTCCTCGCCTTCTTCGGCATCCTTGCCTATTTCAAGGTTCACCGTACGGTGGCAGCCACGCTCGACAAGCGCGCGGCGGACATCGCGGCGGAACTCGATGAGGCGCGGCGCCTTCGCGAGGAAGCGCAGCAGCTTCTCGCCTCCTATCAGCGCAAGCAGCGCGAAGCGATGAAGGAAGCCGAGGACATCGTCGCCCAGGCGAAATCCGAAGCCGAGAACCTCGCCAAGGAAACCCGCGCGAACATGGAAGCGCAGGTCGCCCGCCGCACGAAGATCGCCGAGGACAAGATCGCCCAGGCGGAAGCCCAGGCACTCAACGATGTCCGTTCGGTTGCGGCCGAGGTCGCCATCGGCGCGGCACAGCGCATCATCGCCGAAAAGGTCGATGCCGGCGCCGATGCGAAGCTGATCGAGAAGTCTATCGCCGATCTCACGGCAAAGCTCCACTGATACGACAAGGGTCTCCGGACCCGACAAACCCGCCCCGGCGAAAGCCCGGGCGGGTTTTTTGTTGCCGCTCAGGCCGGGATTACCGTCAGCTCCGGCCACATCTTCTTCCATCGCGCAGCCTTTTCAGCGTAGCGTTCGGCGCTGAAATTCGCTGCCCGGTTCGGGCGGACGGTCATGGCTTCGATGTCATCAAAGCCAAGCGGGGCGTAGACTTGTCCCTCCGCGGCAATACCCACCATGCAGGCCGGCGCGAGAAAGCGGTCGATCCCCTCGCTGGAGGAGCGAAGCGGCGGATAGGGCGTTACGAACTTTGTCTCATACCAGAGATGGACGCGGGCCTGATTGCGCAGCTCCACTTCGAGGCCGAGCGGCGCAAACAGCGCGCGGGCATGCGCGATGGCGAAGTCCTCCGCTTCGAAGCTCGTGTCCCCATCGAAATAGAAGACGTCGTAATCCTTGATGCCGTATTCCGGATCGCGGCCCGTGAGCCCGTTCCAGACGGACTGGAAGAGCGAGCCGGAGACGAGCCAGCAATCATCGAGACCGAGTTCGGGCAGGCGCGAAAGGATCGCGCGGTTCCTCTCATTGGCCAGCGCCAGGGAGAGGAACCGCGCTTCGTCCATTACTCCGCGGCCTGTGCCGGCGAGGGCGGCGCCCATTTCAGCACCGGCTTGCGGGCGGCGGCTGTCTCATCAAGGCGGCGGCGCGGCGACATATAGGGGGCGCCGGTGAAGCGGGCCTTGTCGTTCGATTTCGCCGCGCGGGCGAGATCCTTCAGCGTCGCGATGAAGAGATCGACGGACTGCTTCGATTCCGTTTCCGTCGGCTCGATGAGCAGCGCACCGTGGACGACCAGCGGGAAATACATCGTCATCGGGTGGTAGCCCTCGTCGATCATCGCCTTGGCGAAGTCGAGCGTCTCGACGCCGGTGCCCTTCAGGAAGCGGTCGTCGAACAGCGCCTCATGCATGCAAGGCCCCTCGAAGGAGGGCGAGAGATCATCCTTCAGCGAGGCGAGCACGTAGTTCGCATTCAGCACCGAATCTTCGGCCACCTGGCGCAACCCGTCCGAGCCATGGCTCAGCATGTAGGAGAGCGCGCGGGTGAACATGCCCATCTGGCCGTGGAAGGCGGTCATGCGGCCAAAAGGCGAGGTGCCGTCGGCCTTCGCGTCGGCTTCCGACTCGACGAGGCGGAAGCTGCCATCCTTC
>PNMC01000331.1 GCA_013823365.1 Parvibaculum sp.
CCAGCGTTCGATCGGCAAGTTCCCGAAGCAGGGTTCGAAAAAGCCCTGGAAGCTCTATCAGAACTATGCGCTCGACATCATGGCGCTGAAGTTCGGCGAGGTCGAAGACGGCGCGATGGAGTTTTCAAAGCCCGCCGCGAAGAAGGCAGAGAGCCGCGAGCCCGAGCGGCTGGCGAGCTGACAAGGTTCAACGTCATTGCGAGCGAAGCGAAGCAATCCAGGGGCTGCGCATTCTGAGTTTGCCGCGCCTGGATTGCTCCTGCCTGCGCGAAGCCGGAGCTTCGCTTCGGCGAAGGCAGGTCGCCGCCGCTTATGCGGCTCCTCGCAATGACGAATGATGGGGGTTATTCCACTTCCGCGCGGTAGCTCCAGATCGGCGTGAGGAAATAAAGCAGCGCCAGAACGCCGATCATCACGGTGGCAGGCACCAGCACCGCATCGAAAATGCCGAACCAGCCGACGAGCAATCCCATCATCAGCGAACCGAGCGGCGCCCCGCCCGAAAAGCCAAGCTGATAGGCGGCCAGCACCCGCCCGAGGTGATTGCCGGAAGCCGCGGTCTGCACGATGGTGCGGCCCATGGTCATCGTGGTGCCGGCGCCCATGCCCCACCAGAAGACGAGGAGCCCGAGCAGCCAGAACGGCATCGGGAAGTGGAAAAGCGCCAGAATGATGAGGCCGCTTGTGAGCGAGCCCATCATCACCCGCCCGCGATGATGGATATGGCCGATCCGCAGCAACGCCATGTTGGCGACGATGGTGCCGCCCCAGAAGCAGATATTGATGATCGCGAAGAGCAACGTGAACTCGCCATTGGTGGTCGCATAGATGTCGCGGATCATCAGCGGCAGCGCGACGAGAAAGCTTCCCACATAGAAAAGGCCGACGGCGAAGTTGAGCGCGATCACGGTGGCGACCATGGGCTGCGCCGCGGCGGATTTGATGCCGTCGACGATCTGCGCATAGCGGCTCATGGTCGCGACATTGCTCGGCGGCAGCGGCGAGAGTTTCACCGAAGCCCAAAGGCCTGTCAGCATCACGAAGGCCTGAAAAAGCAGCAGTGCCGCGGCGCCCGTAAGGGCGGCAAGCGCGGCGAACAGCATGCCCACAAGCTGCGACCCCATCTGCACGCCCATGGCCATGGTCACCGCCTGCTGGATGCGCGATTCCGCGACGCGTGTGAGCGCGCTGTCACGTGCGGGAATGGCGAAGGCGCCGAGCGTGCCCATGACGAGCGCATAGACGATAAGCGCCGCATAGCTGAGCTCGCCCGCAAAGAGAATGCCGGCCAGAATGAGCGGCGGCAGCGTCGCGAGAAGATGCACCCGGATGAGGATACGGCGCGCATCGCCATGATCGGCCACCGTGCCGCCGAGCAGCATGAAGAAGAGGGCAGGCAGCATCAGCGACATCTGCGCGATGCCGACGCGCGCCGCCGGCTCGTGCAGCACCTGCGTCACGAGATAGGGGAAGATGACGAACTGGATGCCAAGGCTGATGAACCAGCTTGCCTGCCCGCCAAGATAGAGGTTGAGCCGCCGCTGCCGCATGGCCGCGATCTCCGCCGCTTCGGGCGTTTCGGCAGCGTCTGCGGACATGGAGGGCCTCCCGGACATCAATTCTTTTTTGGAACCTTATCACAGGAAGGCAGAATCAAACCCCCGCAAATCGCTCCATTGCATCATAGGTGTGGACCCGGGTTCCGTCCTCTCCGTGCAGCGCCGTCCCTTTCATGGCGCGGGCCACCGTCTCGCCGCGGATCGAGCGATAGGCGCGCAAGGGCCCGATCATCAGCGGATTGAGGAAGGGCGTCAGCGCGGCGCCGATTTCCTCGCCCGTGCGTTTCTCTCTCCGTTCACCGATGAGCAGCCCGGGCCGGAAAATATGCAGCGCCTCGAAGCCGATCGAACGGAGGTCGCGTTCCGTCTCGCCCTTCACCCGCGAATAGAAGATGGCCGACTTCGCATCCGCGCCCATCGCCGAGACGAGCATGAAGCGCCTCGCGCCCGCCGCCTTCGCCGCCCGCGCAAACGAGACGATGTAGTCGTGATCGACCTTGCGGAATGCCGCCTGGCTCCCCGCCGCCTTGATCGTGGTGCCGAGCGCGCAAAAGGCGTCCTCCGCTGCCACGCCTGCCAGGGTCGCATCGAGCGCATCGAAATCCGCAACCACCGTTTGCAGCTTCGGTGAGGCGATGCCATCGAGCGGGCGGCGCGAGACGGCGATGACTTTCTCATAGGCGGGGTCGGCCAGCAGCAGCGGCACCAGATGCCCGCCGATCAATCCGCTCGCGCCCGCGACAAGCGCCGTTCTTTTCTCTGTCATCTGT
>PNMC01000332.1 GCA_013823365.1 Parvibaculum sp.
CGTTCTTGAGATGTTCCCCTACCCATCGGGGCGCATCCATATGGGCCATGTCCGCAATTACACGATCGGCGATGCCATCGCCCGCTATCGCAAGGCCCGCGGCTTCAACGTGCTGCATCCGATGGGCTGGGACGCCTTCGGCATGCCGGCCGAAAACGCCGCGATGGAAAAGGGCGTCCATCCGAAAGGCTGGACCTACGACAACATCGCCGCGATGCGCACGCAGCTGAAATCGATCGGCCTTGCCATCGACTGGAGCCGCGAATTCGCCACCTGCGATCCCGACTATTACGGCCAGGAGCAGGCGCTTTTTCTCGACATGCTGGAAGCAGGTCTCGTCGCCCGCAAGAAGAGCATGGTCAACTGGGACCCCGTCGACAACACCGTGCTCGCCAATGAGCAGGTGATCGAGGGCCGCGGCTGGCGCTCCGGTGCCATTGTCGAGCGCCGCGAACTGACGCAGTGGTTCCTGAAGATTTCCGATTTCGCCGATGAGCTTCTCGACGGCCTCGACACGCTGGAGCGCTGGCCGGAAAAAGTGCGCACCATGCAGCGCAACTGGATCGGCCGCTCGGAAGGCGCGCGCGTGCTTTTCCCGATCGACGGCGTGCCAGGCGAGAAGGACTACAGGCTCGAGATCTTCACCACAAGGCCCGACACGCTGTTCGGCGCAAGCTTCTGCGCGCTCTCCCCGCATCACCCGCTGACGCAATCGCTCGCGAAGGACAATCCCGCGCTCGCCGAATTCATCCGCGAATGCGACCGCATCGGCACCTCCGAAGAGGCGATCGAGACGGCGGAGAAGATGGGCTTCGACACCGGCCTCAAGGCGCGCCATCCCTTCATCGAGGGAAAGACGCTGCCGGTCTATGTCGCCAATTTCGTGCTGATGGATTACGGCACCGGCGCGATCTTCGCCTGCCCCGCCCATGACCAGCGCGACTTCGACTTCGCGAAGAAATACAACCTGCCGATCCTCCCTGTCGTCACGCCGAAGGAACGCGCGGGCGATGCGTCGTGGGCGGAGGAACTCCTCGCCGGCAAGGACGCCTTCACCGGCGATGGCGTGGCCGTGAACTCCGGCTTCCTGAACGGGCTCGATGTGACGGCCGCCAAGCGCGCCGCCATCGAAAGGCTCGAGGCGCTGGGGCTTGGCCAGGGCACGATCAATTACCGCCTGCGCGACTGGGGCATTTCGCGCCAGCGTTATTGGGGCTGTCCGATCCCGGTCATCCATTGCAAGAGCTGCGGCGTCGTGCCCGTGCCGCGCGATCAGCTGCCGGTGACGCTGCCCGACGACGTGACCTTCGACCAGCCCGGCAATCCGCTCGCCCGCCACCCGTCATGGAAACATGTCGGCTGCCCGAATTGCGGCGCGAAAGCGGAACGCGAGACCGACACTTTCGACACTTTCGTCGACAGCTCCTGGTATTACGCGCGCTTCACCGCGCCGCGCGCCACGACGCCGACCGTGAAGGAACTCGTCGAACACTGGCTCCCGGTCGATCAATATATCGGCGGCATCGAACATGCGATCCTGCATCTTCTCTATGCCCGCTTCTTCAACCGGGCCATGAAACGCACAGGCCATGTCGAGGCCGCGGAGCCCTTCGCCGGCCTCTTCACGCAAGGCATGGTGAACCACGAGACCTATCGCGATGCGGCAGGCCGCTGGGTCGCGCCGTCGGACATCGCCATCGAGACGGTGGACGGCAAGCGCGTCGCGAAGCGCCTCGATGACGGCTCGCCGGTCTCGATCGGCTCCGTCGAGAAAATGTCGAAGTCGAAAAAGAACACGGTCGACCCCGAAGACATCATCGCGAAATACGGCGCCGACACCGCCCGCTGGTTCATGCTGTCGGACAGCCCCGCCGACCGCGACGTGCAATGGACCGATCAGGGCGCCGAAGGCGCATGGCGTTTCACCCAGCGCCTCTGGCGCATGGCGACGGAAAATCCCGAAGAGCTCTCGCCGAAAGGCGCGCCCCTGCCCGCCTCCTTCACGGAGGACGAACTGGCGCTCCGCCGCGCCGCCCATCAGGCGCTCGCGGCTGCCGGCGAGGATTTCGAGCATCTGCGCTTCAACCGCGCGGTCGCCCGCGTCTATGAGCTCGCCAATGCGATTTCGGCCTTCAATGGCGCGGATGAGAGCGGCAAATGGGTCCGCCGCGAGGCGCTCGAAATCCTCGTCCAGATCGTCGGCCCCATGATGCCGCATCTCGCCGAGGAGTGCTGGGCGGCGCTCGGCCACGGCACGCCGCTTTCGGGCAGCGAATGGCCGGTTGCCGACAAGGCCCTGCTCGTGGAAGACTCCGTCACCATCGCCGTG
>PNMC01000333.1 GCA_013823365.1 Parvibaculum sp.
GGTGAGATAGCGGTCGGAAATCTGCGCGACGGGGAAGAGGATCAGCACGTCGGTCGTGCCGAACTGCCAGTCGATCACCGCGCCTTCGCCGATATAGCAGCCTGCGCGCAGATAGCCCTTGATCATGGGAGGCAGGAGGCGAAGCGCTTCGCGCTGATCGAGCTTGTCTGCCTCGATGCGGTTCATCTCGACATAAAGCTCGGGCAGCGCGCGGACCTTCCAGTCCTCGGGCGCGGCGTGATGGTGATGCAGCCATGACAGCGCAGGCGCGAGCTTTTCCGGTTCCGTGCCCTCGAAGCTTGCGCAGCCGAACATGACGTCGAGCTTGTGCGCCGTCACGTAATGCATGATGCCGTGCCAGAGGAGTTCCACCGTCGGCTTGGTGCGATAGGGCGGCAGAACGCAGGAACGGCCGAGTTCCAGAAAACGCAGATGGGAATGGCGCGAGAGAAGGGGGCCGATGTCATATTCGCTGGCGGTATAGAAGCCGCCGTGACGCTTGGCGACTTCCTGGCGAAGCAGGCGGTAGCAGCCGATCACGGCTTCGGGCGGCAGGTCGCCTTCCGCGCTCTCGCCTTCCGGCACGAGATCGTGATCGACGACGAGAAGGTGGTCGCAAATCTCGTCGAAGCGGTCGGCATCGCGCTTGCTGAGCCGCGCAGCCTCGTCGGGCTTTGCCGACATTTCCTCGTAGAAGACGCGGTAGCGCACGGCCTGCGCAGCATCGATCTCGCGCGCGGAGCGTGCGAGCCGCACTTCGAGCGCGCCCTTGCGCCCATAGCTCACCGGCCGCGCCGCTTGCGCGGCGAGCGCGGCAGCGCCGCCATTCGTTTCTGTTGCCGTCATTACGCCGGAACCTGAACCCACTTCCGCACCTTGTCCGGTGCGCCCGAAACCCGACGCGGGCCCGAGAGCCTCCACGCCATCCCCCCAGACCGCGATTGCCTCGTTCCCGGCAAGGCTGTGAACGGTCATGTCACTATCCTTTCATCATCGCCCGCCCTTGCCAAGGAAACGCGAGGGCAGGCCCATGGGTCCGGATCGCTTGTCGCAGGCCTGGATGACAGCTTGATGTCGCCTGCAAGACCTTGAAAGTAAAGCGTTAATTTTGGGCGCTGGGGGCGGGTTTCGGCTGCGGGCGGAAAGCCATGACAGCGAGAATCAGCAGGATGGCCGGGAGCCCCATCAGCGCCGTGGCGACAAAGAAGGGGATATAGCCCGCTGTCTGCGCGGTCAGATGGGGAGCCATGGCGATAAAGGGCTCCGTGAAGGCCGCCGAGGCCGAGAATCCGTCCACCATGACGCCCGACTGGCCGCCGATCAGCTTGCCGGGCAGCGCAAAGGCCGAGCTGAACAGCGCATATTGGGTCGCCGCGAAATTGTGGTTCACGAGGCTCGACATATAGGCGATGAGGCAGGTGCCCGCGAAACCGCCCGAGAAATTCTCGATCGAGATGGTGACCGTGAGGGCCGCCGCATCCGCCCCCTGGAAGACGAGCCAGACGAAAATGAGATTCGTGCCGGTGGCGGCGATGGCGCCGAGCAGCAGCGCGCGCAGCACGCCGATCTTCGCCGTGACGATCCCGCCGACCAGCGCGCCCGCGATCGTCATCCAGATGCCGTAGAACTTCACGATGGTGGCGATGGTCGAGAGTTCGAAGCCGAGATCGATGTAAAGCGGGTTCGCCATTACCCCCATGACGAAATCGGGCACCCGGTAGAGCCCGATCAGCGCCAGCAGCGCAAGCGACCACCAGCCATAGCGGCCGAAGAAATCGATAAAAGGCGCGACGATGGCGCGATAGACCCAGGCCGTGATACGCGCCATGCGCCCATCCGCATGCATGCGATGGACGAAGCGTTCGACCGTTTCCTCGCCGATGGCGGGGGCCTCGGCCTCGGCAACGCGCGGCGCGAGCAATGCGGCGGCAAGGCCGACACCCATCAGCAGCGCCATGGTGAAATAGGCCGCCGACCAGGAAACACCTTCCGCGATGAAAAGCGCGCCGGCGCCAGACGCGATCAGCGCGACGCGGTAGCCAAGCTGATAGGTCGCCGCCATGGCGCCCTGCTTCTCATCGGGCGCCGCCTCGATGCGCCAGGCATCGACGGCGATGTCCTGCGTGGCGGAAGCGAAAGCAAGCACCAGCGCAAAGAGGACGACCGGCATCAGCGATTGGGCGGGATCCTGAAACGAAAGGCCGAGCAGCGCCGACGCGGCAACGAGCTGCGCCAGCACCATCCAGGCGCGGCGCTTGCCGAGCAGCCTGTCGAGCAGCGGCAGGCGGATATGGTCGATCACCGGCGCCCAGAGGAACTTGATCGTA
>PNMC01000334.1 GCA_013823365.1 Parvibaculum sp.
TGCCCGGCAGCGGAGTTACCCTTGGAAGCCTTCCTCGTATCGCTCGGTGCCGTCGCCATCGCCGAAATCGGCGACAAGACGCAATTGCTGGCGCTCATTCTCGCCGTGCGCTTCCGCGCGCCCGTCGCCGTCATCGCCGGCATTTTCGTTGCGACTGTGGTGAATCACGCGCTTGCGGCCTTTGCCGGTACGCTGGTCGCGGTCTGGCTCACGCCGGAAATTCTCGCCTGGGTACTCGCTGTCTCCTTCATCCTGATGGGCCTCTGGGCGCTCATTCCCGACGAGCCGCCCTCGGAAGAGGAAACGAAAACGGCATCGCGTTTCGGTCCCTTCATCGCAACCACTGTCGCCTTCTTCTTCGTCGAGATGGGCGACAAGACGCAGCTGGCGACAGTAGCACTCGGCGCGCGTTATGAAGCGCTGGTGGCGGTCGCGTTCGGCACCACGCTCGGCATGATGGTGGCGAATGTTCCCGTGGTGCTGTTCGGTGATGCTTTGGCAAAGCGCATCCCGGCCAAGGCCATGCGCCTTGCAGCCGCGGTGGTCTTCATCGCTCTCGGCGTAGCGGGCGGTATCGCAGCCCTTGCCTATGCATCTTGATCGGAGCGGAAGAAGGTGACGAGCATCGGGTTGATGCTCGCCGCTTCCTCGCGCAGCACCCAATGCGTGCCCTCTGCGAAGAAGAGTGTGCCGCCCCGCTCGCAAAGCCCGATGCTGCGCCGGGCAAGGGAAGGATCGGCGAATTCGTCCTTCTCGCCCCAGACGAGAAGGACGGGCACGTCGATGCGCGCCGCCGGTTTTGAAAGATCTTTTCTCAGCAATGCGCGGTACCAGTGGATCATGGAGGTGAGCGCCCTGGGTTCGTTCCAGGCCTTGCGGTATCGCTCCCATTCGCCGGGTTCGAAGGCGCCGGGCCGGGCCGAGGCTTCGAGCGCTTCCACAAGCGCCGAATAATTCTTCCGCCGCATCACCCATTCGGGCAGCCAGCGCAGGCGGAACATCTTGACGTAGCGGCTCTTCTTCCGCTGCTCCTTGTCCGCATACATCGCCTGCTTCCAGATCGCGGGATGCGGCGCATTGATCATCGCCGCCTTCTCCATCGCGTCGGGATGCGTCGAGCACAGCCACCAGGCAACGCTCGCGCCCCAGTCGTGTCCGACGACACGAAGCCTCTCTTCGCCGAAATGCCGCCCGAGAGCGATCACGTCTTCAGCAAGTTCGTCGAGATCATAGGCCTTCACGCCGCGAGGTTTTCCACTCACGCCATATCCGCGCTGATCGGGTGCGATCACCCGGAAGCCCGCAGCGGCAAGTGCCGGCATCTGGTGCCGCCAGCCGAAGCAATTGTCGGGAAAGCCGTGCAGGAGAATGAGCAGCGGTCCGTCTTCCGGCCCCATCTCGGCATAGTGCAAAACGATCCTGTCGAGATGCGCGACGCCAAAGCGCGCATCTTCCATTCCTGACACCATTCTGGTCCCTCTCTTTCCCCCGGGGCCGGATTGTCCGGCGGCACCATGGCGAAGTTTGGGCCATGGTTCTATGCTCGCGAAACAGGAATTCGCCATAAATTCTCGAGGGAGTGAAGCATGCGAGCCATGCGGGTGCATGAGTTGTCTGATGATATTTCCGTCCTCCGGATGGAAGAAATAGAGCTGCCGCCGCCGGGCAGGGGGGAGGTGAGGCTCGACCTCAAGGCCTGTTCGGTGAACTTCCCGGACATCCTGATGGTGCAGGGGAAATACCAGTTCAAACCCGAGCTTCCCTTCTCGCCGGGCATGGAGGGAGCAGGCGTCGTCGCCGCGATTGGCGAGGGTGTAACGAAGCTGAAAGTGGGCGACCGTGTGGTGGCAGGTCTCCGCATCGGTGGCTTCGCCCAGGCGGTGAACATCCCGGAAGCCGCTTGCCGGCCGATCCCCGGCACAATGGATTTCGCCAAGGCCGCCGCCTACCCGGCAGCCTATCTCACGGCCTATGTGGCGCTTGTCTGCCGTGGCCATCTGCAGAAGGGCGAGACATTGCTTGTACACGGGGCGACGGGCGGCGTCGGTCTCGCCGCGGTCGAGATGGGAAAGCTCCTCGGCGCCACGGTGATCGCCACGTCCGCTTCCGACGAGAAACTGAAAGTCGTGAAACAGCGCGGCGCCGATCACGTCATCAATGTGAATGATGGCTTCCGCGAAAAGGTGAAGGAACTGACGGATGGGCGCGGCGCCGACGTGATCTACGATCCGGTGGGCGGCGATGTCTTCGATGAAAGCGTGCGCTGCATCGCCTGGAACGGACGGCTGCTCATTATCGGTTTCACGAGCGGCCGCATTCCGA
>PNMC01000335.1 GCA_013823365.1 Parvibaculum sp.
AGCCGCGAAGGCATTCGCATCAACACGATCCTGCCGGGCATCTTCGACACGCCGCTGCTCGCGGGCGCGCCGGAAAAGGTGCGTCAGGCGCTCGGCGCGCAGGTGCCGTTCCCCTCGCGTCTCGGCAATCCGGATGAATATGCCTCGCTCGCGACCGAGATGATCCGCAACGGCTATTTCAACGGCGAGACGGTTCGTCTCGACGGCGCGATCCGCATGGCCCCGCGCTAGGTTTTCAATAATTGAAAACGGAAAGCCCCGGTGGAAACACCGGGGCTTTTTTCCTAGAGACTGTTTGAAAATCCAAAAAGGTCGTCATTGCGAGGAGCCGCGTAAGCGGCGACGAAGCAATCCAGGGGCGGCAAGCCCAGCACCTGTCGCCCCTGGATTGCTTCGCTTCGCTCGCAATGACGAGGTTCGAGGTTTGCATATTGAAGGACGAGCGGGAGTTGGCGGTCCTTTCAAACAGTCTCTTATTCAGGCGATGTCGACTGGCCCGGTGATAAGCCGCACGCCGCGGCGGAAGGTGAAATAGGCCCAGAGCCAGCGCAGGACGACGAAGAGCCGGTTGCGAAAGCCGACAAGGAAAAAGATGTGGACGAAGCCCCAGACGAACCAGGCAAAGCGCCCCTTGAGGTGAAGCCAGCCGAAATCGATCACGGCGAGTTTCCGGCCCACGGTGGCGAGATTGCCGTTGTGGCGATAGCGGAAGGGCGGGGGCGTGCCGCCTGATATCCGTGTACGGATCGCCTTCGCCACATAGGTACCCATCTGCTTGGCCGCCGGCGCGATGCCGGGCACGTTCATGTCGTCCTTCCAGGGCACGGAGGCGATGTCGCCCGCAATGAAGATGCGGTCGTCCTCCTTCAGCGTCAGACATTCGCCGACGGGGATGCGCCCGGCCTTGTCGCTCTCGACGCCGAGCCATTCGGCTGCGGGCGAGGCCTCGACGCCCGCCGCCCAGACGATGGTGCGGGCCTCGATCCGCCCCTTCTCCGTATCGATGCCGCCGCGGTCGCAAAGCGTCACGGGCCGTTCGAGCTCGACATCGACGCCCATGCGCTCAAGCCCCTGCCGCGCCGCCTCGGCGAGCTTTTCGGGAAAGGCCGTCAGGATGCGCGGGCCCGCCTCGATCAGCACGATGCGGGCGCCGCTCGGGTCGATGTGGCGGAAGTCGGCGGCGAGCGCTTTTTTCGCGAGTTCGGCGATGGCGCCCGCCATCTCCACGCCGGTCGGCCCGCCGCCCACGACGACGAATGTCATGAGTGCCTTGCGCTTTTCGGGATCGGTTTCCATCTCCGCGCGCTCGAAAGCGAGCAGGATGCGGCGGCGGATTTCCGTCGCCTCGTCGATTTCCTTCAGGCCGGGCGCTGCCTCTTCCCATTCGTCATGGCCGAAATAAGCGTGGCGTGCGCCTGTCGCCACGATGAGCCAGTCATAGGCCACTTCCTTGCCGCTTGAGAGTTTCACGCGGCGCTCTTCGCGGTTCACTTCCGTCACCCGGTCGAGCAGCACCTCGATATTCCTCTCGCCGCGCAGGATGGAGCGGATCGGCACCGCGATATCGGCGGGCGAAAGCGTCGCGGTCGCCACCTGATAAAGAAGCGGCTGGAAGAGGTGATAATTCTGCCGGTCGATCAGCGTTACATCGGCGGGGCCGCCCGCG
The DNA here is from genome assembly GCA_013823365.1 of Parvibaculum sp. Classification (GTDB taxonomy): domain Bacteria; phylum Pseudomonadota; class Alphaproteobacteria; order Parvibaculales; family Parvibaculaceae; genus Parvibaculum. The sequence goes on from PNMC01000335.1 coordinate 1,667, forward strand.
AGTTTCTTCGCCGCCGTCAGGCCGGCAAAGCCCGCGCCCAGAATGACGACGCGGGGTCGCGCTTTTTCCGGCCCATCCGCCATGCCTCAGCTCTTCCCCGGCTTTCCGGCCTTGCCCGCCCAGCGGTCCATCAGCGTGGCAAGCGATACGTCCTTTTCGGAGAGGCCGCCCACATCATGCGTGGTGAGCACCACATCGACGCGGTTCCACACATTCGCCCATTCGGGATGATGATCCATCGTCTCGGCGGCAAGCGCGACGCGCGTCATGAAGCCGAAGGCCTCGTTGAAGTTCTTGAACTTGTAGCTCTTCTCGATGGCATCGCGGCCTTTCACCTTGGTCCAGCCCTTGAGCCCCTTCAGTGCTTTTTCGTGTGCCTTGCCTGCAAGTTTCCCGCTCATGTCCTATCTCCTTTGGCCTTACAAGATTTGCGGCGTGAGCCTCGCGCTCTTAAGCTTGCCGTGCAAGAGAGGATTGAGGCCCCATGAACTGGAACGAACTCAAGGCGCCGACGCTTGAGGATTTCGAGAAGATCGCGGATGCGGCTTTCGAGCGGCTGCCGGATGCTTTCCGCGCGCGCTGCGAAGGGCTCATTATCCGTGTCGAGGATTTTCCGGACGACGAGGTCGCCGCGGAGATGGGG
>PNMC01000336.1 GCA_013823365.1 Parvibaculum sp.
GCCGCCCATGCTGCTCGGCATTCCGGGCGACAACACCTATGCGAATATGCGCGAGGCGAACCGCGCCTTCTGGCGTGGCACTGTCCTGCCGCTCGCCGGCCGCACCGCCCGCGCGCTGACGCATTGGCTGGGGCCCCGCTACGAGGGCAAGCTCCGCCTCTGGTACGACGCCGACCAGGTGGACGCCTTGTCGGCGGACCGCGACGCCCTCTGGTCCCGCCTCTCCCGCGCCACCTTCCTCACCGACGAGGAAAAGCGCGAAGCCGCGGGCTATGGCGTCAGCCGCCCTTCGTCTTCGACTTGAAAATATTCTGGATCGCGGCCAGCACGCCCACGAAACCGAAAATCATGAACACGAAGCTGATCCCGCCCGCCCCGCGCATCTGCCAGGACAGGGCGACCAGCATGATGCCGATCACGAGGCTGAACACGCTATGAGGCGAGAACCCATATCCCCCGATCGAGAAGAGAGTGGGGACGGCCACGCCCTTGGCGCGCGTCTTCTGCTCGGTCCAGACGAGGAGGAGCGGCCCGCAGGCCAGCGCCGCACCCATGATAAGGATCAGCCATTCGTCGGAAGTCATATCGGGCCTTTTGTGGAGTTGCGCGGAATGGAAGCGGAAGCATACACGAAAAACGAGGGTGCATGGTCGCTCGACCGCCGCGTGCCCCTCGCCGTGATCCTCACCATCGCCATGCAGACGGGCGCCGCCCTCCTCTGGGCGGGTGCGGCCGCCGAGCGCCTCACCGCCCTTGAGGCCCGCACCGAGCGCATCGGCGAACTGGTGGAACGCACCGCCCGCCTCGAAGAACAGACCAAGGCCGCCAACGCCTCGCTGGCCCGGATCGAGGAGAGGCTGGGGCGGTAGTGGAGGGCCCGTAAGTCGGATAGGATAAGACGTCTGGGGGCGCAATGGTCGAAGAAAAAGTAAAAGCAGGCGAAGGCGTTGTCCTGTCCCGGCTTGGGCTGAAGCTGGCGATTATCGCTTTCACCGTACTGCGCCTTGGGCCCGACTTCGCGAACGGTGTCTGGCCGTTGACGGCATGGATCGCCGGCGGCGACGTTTCGCCCGTCTCGGCGCTGATGTCGGTTCTGCTACCTGTTCTCTGCGTCGTCGCCTTGTTCGGGCACGTCAGGCTTCGCCGGGACCGGATCGTCTATTTCGGACTTGGTGGCCTGAGGACGGTGCCGCTGGACAAGGTTACGCGCGCCTATGCCGGCAAGAGCTCCTGGCTGTCATATGCCGCGATCGAGGTTGACGGAAAGCAAAGCCTGTTTCTGAGCAGCGTTGAATTCAAGAAGAGCGAACTCGACCGCGTCCTCGCCTTCGTTGAAACGCAGGCGAGAGAGGCTTCGCGCGATATCGGCAAAGAGATGCCCGCGTCGCAAGCAAAGCAGGACCGGCTGATGGCGCGGATCACATTGCCGGTCCAGATCGCAATGTGGTTCGCCGTCGCCGCCGTCATCATCTTCGCGATGAACCGCTAACGCTCAGCTCCTTGCGGCGGATAAAGCGGCAGGGCCAACACGCCCGCTCAATATAGAAGTGTCATCCCGGCTGATCCCGGCTTCCGCCGGGACAGGAGCCGGGATCCACTCGCGGGTCCGCTTGCCGCAGCGAGAAAAGAAAGGCGGTACAAAAACACGTCATTGCCGGGGTGAAAGGCGGTCCGCGTAAGCGGACGAAAAGGTCCTGTGGACCTTTTCGAGCCTTGAACGCCCGAAGCGATAGCGAAGGGCAAACCCGGCAATCCAGGGCCGCGAGCACAGCGCGCCCCGCACTGGACCCCCGGATCAAGTCCGGGGGCGACATTAGAGAGAGAATGAGCAAGGCGCCCCCGGGCGCCTTTTTTGTTGCCCCAAAAACATCCCCATACGGAGGAACAAGTGAACGAAGCCGTGAACAACAGGGCAGGCGAGCGGAAGGCTGCGCGGTTCGAGGCCAAGGCCGTGAAGCCCGATGGCAGTTTCGAGGGTTATGCCTCGCTCTTCGGCGCGGAGGATCTGGGCCGCGACGTGGTCATGCCCGGCGCCTTCCGTAAATCGCTCGCGAAGCGCGGCTCGCGCGGCGTCAAGCTTCTCTATCAGCACGATCCGAACGAGGTCATCGGCACCTGGGAGGAAATCCGCGAGGATCAGCGCGGCCTCTTCGTGCGCGGCCAGCTCCTGTCGGATGTCGCCCGCGCCCGCGAAGTGCTCGCGCTGATGCGCGCCGGCGCCGTCGACGGTCTCTCCATCGGCTATCACGTCGTAAAGGCCGAAAGCGACCGCGCAAGCGGCACGCGCCGCCTC
>PNMC01000337.1 GCA_013823365.1 Parvibaculum sp.
GGGCGGCGGGGCCGATGGCGCGGAGCGCGTCGGCATCGCAGCGGACGATCGAGGTGCGCTTCATGAAGTCGAGCACATTGAGGCCGGACGAGAAACGCGCCGAGCGGGCGGTGGGGAGCACATGGTTCGAGCCCGCCACATAATCGCCGATCGCTTCCGGCGTGTAGCGGCCGAGGAAGACGGCACCGGCATTCGCGATTTTCGCGAGCAGGGCTTCGGCGTCATCGACCGCGAGTTCGAGATGTTCGGGTGCGAGGCGGTCGACCAGCGGCGCGGCATCGTCAAGCTTTTCCACCAGAATGACGGCGCCGAAATCGGCCCAGCTTTTCGCGGCGGTGGTCTCGCGCGGCAGCGCCTTCAACTGGCCCTCCACGGCGTCCTCTACACGGGCGGCGAAAGCGGCATCGTCCGTGATCAGGATCGATTGCGAGCTTTCATCGTGCTCGGCCTGCGAGAGGAGATCGGCGGCGATCCATTCGGGATCGTTCTTGCCATCGGCGACGACCAGAATTTCCGATGGGCCCGCGATCATGTCGATGCCGACCTGGCCGAAGACCTGGCGTTTGGCGGCGGCGACAAAGGCATTGCCGGGGCCGACGATCTTGTCGACGGGGGCGATGGTCGCCGTGCCGTAAGCAAGCGCGGCGACGGCCTGCGCGCCGCCGACACGGTAAACCTCGCTCACACCGGCAAGCTTCGCGGCGGCAAGTACCAACGGGTTCACCGCGCCACCCGGCGTCGGCACGACCATGACGATGCGCTTCACGCCCGCGACTTTCGCGGGGATCGCATTCATCAGCACGGAACTCGGATAATTCGCGGTGCCGCCCGGCACATAAAGACCGACGGCGCCGACGGGCGTCCAGCGGTGGCCGAGCTCGACGCCTGCCTCATCGGTGAAGCGCGCGTCTTCAGGCCGCTGGCGGATGTGATAGGCCTCGATACGCGATGCGGCGAGCTTCAACGCATCGAGCGTCTTCGGATCGCAGGACGCGGCGGCGGCATCGAGATCCTTTTGCGGGATGGCGAGCGTTTCGACCGTCAGATCGGGAAGGCGGTCGAAGCGGCGCGTGTATTCGACCAAGGCCTCATCGCCGCGCGCGCGCACATCCGCCACGATCTTCGCGACCGTGTCGTTCACATCGACGGAAGCCTCGCGCTTGCCCGTGAGCAGCGCGGCGAAGGCCTCCTCGAAATTCGCATCCCTTGCGTTCAGGCGGATGGGCATTTCGTTCAGTCCAGATCGTGTTCGGGCCTGTTGGGCGTTTCCCAGACAAGACCGAGATCGGAGAGATGGGCTTCGAGCGCCTCGACCTCAAGGCGGAGTTCGGCGCCGCCGGAGAAAACCAGCGTGACGAGGCCCGAAGGCGGGTTCATCTCGTCGAAGCGGATGGCGAGAAGATTGAGCACGCCTTCCGGCCGACCTTGAGCGATGTTGCGCGCGCGGGCGGCGAGCACATTCTCGAAATGGAGGCCGGCGCGGACGCGCTCATGGGTGGCGCGGCGGGCAGCCCCCTCGCCTTCCCAGCGAAAACGGTTCACCACGCAGGCGAAGCGGCGCGTGGACGGCAGGAAGGCGAGATCGCGCACCTGCAGGACCGCATCCTGCAGCGCGGCGGAAATCACTTCGAGGTCGGCGGCATCTTCGGCCACAAGGCGAAGGTCTTTCGTCATGGGTCTTACTTTGCCTTTTCGCGCCAGATTTCGGCACCGCAGGCACCGAGCTTCGCCTCGATGCGCTCAAAGCCGCGATCGAGATGATAGACGCGGTTGACGATGGTTTCGCCTTCGGCGGCGAGACCGGCGATGATGAGGGCGGCGGAGGCGCGAAGGTCGCTTGCCATGACGGGCGCAGCCTTCAGCTTTTCCACGCCATGCACCAGCGCCTTGTCGCCATGGAGCGAGATGTTGGCACCGAAGCGCGCGAGCTCCTGCACATGCATGAAGCGGTTTTCGAAAATCGTTTCGGTGATTTCGGATTCGCCTTCGGCGACCGTCATCAGCGCCATGAATTGCGCCTGGAGATCGGTGGGAAAGCCGGGGAAGACCTGCGTCACGACATCGACCGCCTGCAGCCGCTCGCCATTGCGCGCGATGCGGACCGCGCCCTGCTCGCTCTCGACCTCGGCGCCGGCGGCGCGAAGGACGGAGAGAGCTGCCTCGAAATCTTCGGCGTTCGCGCCTTCAAGCACGATCTCGCCGCCCGTCATGGCGGCGGCGATGGCATAGGTGCCGGCTTCGATACGGTCGGCGATGACGCGG
>PNMC01000338.1 GCA_013823365.1 Parvibaculum sp.
GGCTATAATTCCGCGCTTTCCGGCACCAACGACTACAAGGGCATCAAGGGCGCCGACGTCGTCATCGTCACCGCCGGTGTGCCGCGCAAGCCCGGCATGAGCCGCGACGATCTTCTCGGCATCAATCTCAAGGTCATGCGCCAGGTCGGCGAAGGCATCGCGAAATATGCGCCGAACGCTTTCGTGGTCTGCATCACCAATCCGCTCGATGCGATGGTCTGGGCGCTCAGGCAGTTCTCGGGCCTGCCGCACAACAAGGTCGTCGGCATGGCGGGCGTTCTCGACAGCGCGCGCTTCCGCTATTTCCTCGCTGAAGAGTTCAATGTCTCCGTTGAAGATGTGACGGCCTTCGTTCTCGGCGGACATGGCGACACGATGGTGCCGCTTGCGCGCTATTCCACGGTTGCCGGCATTCCGCTGCCCGACCTGGTGAAGATGGGCTGGACCACGAAAGAGAAGCTCGACAAGATCATCCAGCGCACCCGCGACGGCGGTGCGGAAGTCGTCAGCCTGCTGAAGACCGGGTCCGCCTTCTATGCGCCCGCCGCTTCCGGCATCCAGATGGCCGAAGCCTATCTCAAGGACCAGAAGCGCGTTCTTCCCTGCGCGGCCTATCTCAACGGCCAGTATGGCGTGAAGGACATGTATGTCGGCGTGCCGGTGGTGATCGGTGCGGGCGGCGTCGAGCGCGTGGTCGAGATCGACCTCAATGCTTCCGAGAAGAAGCAGTTCCTGGGTTCGGTTAATGCCGTGAAGGGCCTTGTGGACGCCTGCAAGAAGATCGATCCCGCGGTCGCCAAGGGCGCGGCTCCGAAGGGCAAGGCTCCGGCCAAGAAGAAGTAAGCCGGTCTTCATCCGGAACGGGAAGGGCGGGCCCATGGGCTCGCCCTTTTTTATTGGCATATAGAATGTCAATATATCTTGATTACCGAGGGGCGAGCTCCTATTTTTAATGTCATGCATTAACAAGCTGGTGGGAGGACGGGGTATGAGGCGTTTTGTGGCGGCTGCCGTGGCGGCCATTCTGGTTCTGCTGGCGGCGGGCTTTGCCGGGCTCTGGTTCTCCCCCTCGGTGCAGGACGCGATGCTCAGGCGGGTGGTCGAGGCGAACATGGCGTTCAACGATGCCGTGCTCGACCCGGACGCGCTTCATGTGGTGCTCTGCGGCACGGGCTCGCCCATGCCGGACCCCGACCGGGCGCAGGCCTGTCATCTCGTCTATGCGGGCGAGCATGTCTTTGCAGTCGATGCCGGGCTTGGCGGCTGGAACAGGATCGCGGCTTTCGGCCTGCCGGTCGGCAATCTCTCGGGCGTGCTCCTCACCCATTTCCATTCCGACCATATCAGCGGCCTGCCCGATATCGCGCTCAACAGCTGGGCATCGGGCCGGCGAGAGGCGCTTGCGGTCTATGGCCCTCCCGGCGTCGAGACGGTGATGGCGGGCTTCGATCTCGCCTATTCGCTCGATGACGGTTACCGGATCGCGCATCACGGGCCCGATTTCTTCTCGGAACAGGGCGCCAATTACCGGCCGATTATTGTCGACGTGCCGGACCGCGATACAGGCGTCACCCTGTTCGATGCCGATGGCGTGACGATCACGGCCTTCCTCGTCAATCACGAGCCCGTGGAGCCCGCCTATGGCTTCAGGATCGACTACAGGGGCCGCTCGGTCGTTTTCAGCGGCGACACGAAGCAGGATTTCAATGTCGCCACGTTCGGCAAGGGCGCCGACGTCATCATTCACGATGCCATGGCGACGCATATGGTCGATCTGCTGGGCGAGGGCCTTGCCGAGCGCGGCGACCGGCGCTCCAAGGTCATGTATGACATTCAGGACTATCACGCGACGCCGGTCGAGGCTGCGGAAGTGGCGAACGAGGCGGGCGCGAAACTCCTCGTCTTCAGCCATGTCGTGCCCCGGCTGCCCAATGCGATCGCCGAGCGGGTCTATCTGCGCGGCGTGTCCGATGTCAGGAAACGCGGCTTCATGATCGGTTATGACGGGCTCTATCTTCGCCTGCCTGTGGGATCGGAAAAGATCGAGACGATCGATCTGCGGTGACGCAGCGTCACTGTTATCGTCTCGGCGCAACTGAGTTTTCTGTAAGCGAAAAGTCCGGTTTCCAAGGGCTTTTCGCTTCGATCTGCCGGTTGCGCCCGCCCGCTCGGGTGGTATAACTCGCAGCCAACCGACTTAGCTATCGAGGCTATCGGGCGATTTTTCCTCAGGCGCCGCGGGTTCCCGCGCCGCTTT
>PNMC01000339.1 GCA_013823365.1 Parvibaculum sp.
CGACGGACGGTTCGGGGACCTTCAGGCCTGTTTAGCAGGGAGCGCGGCCTTCCTGCAAAGGCGCGAAGGCCGCATTCCCATGCAAAACCGCATGAAACTGAATAGTCCGATTCGGTAAATGGACGGTTCAGAACCCTAGCGCAAGCTATATAGGGACGGGAACGGCGGATTTCGCCCCCTCATACCCCATGGTCTTTTGCCGCAGCGTCAGGCCGCTTTTGCCGCCTTCCCGACACAGTTTGCCCGCTCGACCATGCCCGAGACGCCCGAGAGCGCGCCGGAGACCAGTTCACGGGCGAGGAAGCGGGCGGGATCGACCCAGCCCGGCAGGTCGAGCCGGCGGGCAAGCGCACGGGTGAAGCCGAAGCGGCGGTAATAGGGCTCGTCGCCGACCAGAATGACGATGCGGTGGCCTTGGGCCGTGGCGCGGGCGAGACCTGCCTTCATCAGACGGCTGCCGATACCCTCGCCCTGACGCGAAGGCGCGGTGACGAGGGGGCCGAGCAGCAGCGCGGAAACGCCGCCCTCGATCTCGACGGGCCAGAAGCGGAGCGTGCCGACGACCTCGCCCTTGTCGAGCGCGACAAGCGAGAGCGAGGCTTCGGCATCCACGCCGTCGCGGAACCGGTATACCGTCTTCTCGAAGCGGTCCGGGCCGAAAGCCTCGGCGACCAGCTTTTCCACGGCTGGACCGTGGACGGGTTCTTCGTGAACGATTTTCATGTCGATATCCATATGGCGGGCGGGCGGCGGCAGAGCCGCGCCCTTCCCTTTCCATCCATGTCCAATGCGATCAGATGCAGACGCTGGCGAGCGGGGGGAAGCCGTTGAACGCGACCGCCGAATAGGTGGTCGTGTAGGCACCCGTCGCGAGAATCCAGACCTTGTCGCCCGCTTCGAGCGCCGACGGGAGACGGTAATCCGTCTTCTCGTAGAGAATGTCGGCGCTGTCGCAGGTCGGACCGGCGAGGACGACGGGCGATGTGTCGCCGCCATCCTTCGAGGTCAGCAGGCGATACTTGATCGCCTCATCCATCGTCTCGGCGAGGCCGTGGAACTTGCCCGCATCGAGATAGACCCATCGTCGCGCGTCATCGCCACCCTTTTCGGAGACGAGGACGACTTCGGCCTGGATGACGCCGGCATCGCCGACGACGCCGCGGCCGGGCTCCACGATCACATCCGGCTGGTTGTCGCCGAAGTGACGCGCAAGCGCCTCGCGGATCGCCGCGCCATAGGCGGCAATCGAGGGCACGTCGGTGCGGTAGCGCGACGGAAAACCGCCGCCCATGTTGACCATGCGCAGGTTCACGCCGCGCGCTTCAAGCGTGCGGAAGAGCGACAGCGAAAGCGCCAGCGCCTTGTCGTATTGCGTGAGGTCGGTCTGCTGCGAGCCGACATGGAAGGAAACGCCATAGGCATCGAGGCCGAGTTCCTTCGCACGCACAAGCAGGTCTGCGGCCATGTCGGGCTCGCAGCCGAACTTGCGCGAGAGCGGCCATTCGGCGCCTTCGCATTCCATGAGCACGCGGCAATAGACCTTCGAGCCGGGCGCAACGCGGGCGATCTTGTCGAGTTCGGCGGCGCTGTCGAAGGCGTACATGCGCACGCCCTTCGCATAGGCCTCCGCGATGTCGCGTTCCTTCTTGATCGTGTTGCCGAAGGAGAGACGGTCGGGCGACACGCCATGAGCCAGGCAGAGATCGATCTCGCCCATGCTGGCCGTGTCGAAGGCCGAGCCGAGACCCGCCAGCCGCGAGACGATCTCGTCGGCCGGGTTCGCCTTCACCGCATAGAAGATGCGCGCGTCGGGCAGCGAGCGGGCAAGCTCCTCGAAGTTGTGGGCGACGATGTCGACATCGACCACAAGGCAAGGCGAGGGAATTTGCGCCGTCGCGAGATAGCGCGCGATCTTGGGCGGCAGGCCGCCGCGCTCGAGCGGCAGCTCGGCCGCCTTCGGCACGAGGCGAAGGCGCGGCTTGCGGCGCGCGGAGATTTTCGCGGTCGATACCGGTTTGGTGGCCGGAACCGACTTGGCGGCGGATTTCGTGGAGATGCGCGAACGGGCACGGCGGCCCTGCTCGGGAGCGAACATCGTAAACACCCTTTTTCAGACCCGGCTCTTTCAGAGTCCGGCGTGATCCAAAAAGGACGCTTTCCGTCGTTGCATAAACCTGCGAGGGGCCAGTGGCACGTGCGTGTGCGTCTTGTGATGCGCGGAGATATAGGTATCGATGAGTCCGCGCAACAGGTTTTT
>PNMC01000340.1 GCA_013823365.1 Parvibaculum sp.
GTTAAGGTAATCAGGGCAACTACATGACATTCGACGAACTGGGCCTCTCGCCGCAGATTCTGAAAGCCGTTTCCGAAACCGGCTATACGACCCCCACCCCCATTCAGGCCCAGGCCATTCCGCAGGTGCTCGCGGGCCGCGACGTTCTCGGCATCGCGCAGACCGGCACCGGCAAGACGGCCTCCTTCACCCTGCCGATGATCGACAAGCTGTCGCGCGGCCGGGCGCGGGCGCGGATGCCGCGCTCTCTCATTCTCGAACCGACGCGCGAACTCGCCGCGCAGGTGGCCGAGAATTTCGAGACCTATGGCAAGTACAACAAGCTTTCGATGGCCCTGCTCATCGGCGGCGTTTCCTTCGGCGACCAGGACAAGAAGCTCGACCGCGGTGTCGACGTGCTGATCGCGACTCCTGGCCGTTTGCTCGACCACTGCTCGCGCGGCAAGGTGCTGCTGACGGGCGTGCAGATCCTCGTGATCGACGAAGCCGACCGCATGCTCGATATGGGCTTCATTCCGGATATCGAGGAAATCTGCAAGAAGCTGCCCTTCACCCGGCAGACGCTGTTCTTCTCGGCCACCATGCCGCCCGAAATCCAGCGCCTTACGGACGCTTTCCTGCACAATCCGGAACGTATCGAAGTCGCGCGCATTTCTTCCGCCAATGCGACGATCCGCCAGGCGCTGGTAAAGACCACGAAGGACGGCAAGCGCGAGAAACTCGAAAGCATCATCGAGAAAGAAAACGTCAAGAACGCGATCATCTTCTGCAACCGCAAGCGCGATGTGGCGAGCCTCGAGCGCGCGCTGCAGAAGGCAGGCCTGTCGGCGGGCGCCATTCACGGCGATCTCGATCAGTCGGTACGGACGAGGACGCTGGACGGCTTCCGCAAGGGCGATATCCGCCTGCTCGTCGCGAGCGACGTGGCGGCGCGCGGTCTCGACATTCCGGATGTGAGCCATGTCTTCAATTATGACGTGCCGACCCATGCCGAAGATTACGTTCATCGCATCGGCCGCACGGGCCGCGCGGGCAAGAGCGGTACGGCCTATACGCTCGCAACGCGCGAGGACGGCAAGTATCTCGCCGCCATCGAAAAACTGATCGGCAATCCGATCCCGGAAGACGATGCGAAGCCGGCCGCGAAGGCGGAAGCGGCAGCAGCCGAGACGCCGGAGACGGAAACCGAAGAGCAGGAAGCGCCGAAGCGCAGCCGCTCCCGGCGGGGCGGCCGTGGCCGCAGCGCCGCGAAGGAAGAAGCGGCCGTCGAGGCGGTGGAAGCCGTCGCCGATACGCCGGCCGAGCAACCCGCCGAGAAGGCCGTTGAAAAAGCAGAACGCCCCGCCGACCGCGAAGAAGCGCCTCGCCGCGCCGAAGCACCGCGACGCGACGAGCGCTCGAACCGCAGTGGCGGAAGAGATCGCGGCCGCGACCGCGACGATGAGCGCGTGGTCGGCCTTGGCGATCATGTTCCCGCCTTCATGCTGCGCGCGGTGAAGCTGCCGAAGAAGTCCTCAAAGGACGAGGCGGAAGATATCGAAATGGAATCCGAGGACGCCTGAGAGGGCGAGCCTGGACGATAAAAAAGGCGGCTCCTGCGAGCCGCCTTTTCGTTTGGGCCTGTGCCCTTTTACTTCTTGATCTGCGACGCCAGCGTTTTCCGCGTCTTCGCGCCATAGGGCGGGCGGAACATCTCGGCCACGATCTTCGCCTTGGACTGCGTATAGATCGCCTTCGCATGGCTGAAGGTGCGGAAGCCGTCGAGGCCGTGATAGGCACCCATGCCGGACGGGCCGACGCCGCCGAAAGGCAGGTCTTCCATCGAGACATGCATGATGACGTCGTTCAGCGTCACGCCGCCCGACGTCGTGCGGTCGAGTACCTTGCGCTGCTCGCCCTGATCGTCGCCGAAGAAATAGAGGCCGAGCGGGCGATCCTTCGAGTTCACATAGCCGATCGCCTCGTCGAGTTCCTTGTAGGTCTTGACGGGAAGCAGGGGCCCGAAAATCTCGTCCTGCATGATCTTCATGTCTTCGGTCGGGTTCAGCACCAGCGTCGGCGGAATCTTGTGGGCCTGCTGCTGGCTGAAGTCCTCGTTCGCCGGGTTGATCTCGACGATCTTCGCTCCCTTCGTCCGCGCATCCTCGATATAGGAGTTGAGGCGGTCGTAGTGGCGCTGATTGATGATCGAGGTGTAGTCCGGATTGTCCTTCATGGTCGGCAGCATCTTCGACACCGACTTCGTGGCTT
>PNMC01000341.1 GCA_013823365.1 Parvibaculum sp.
CGCGGAGCGATTGATCACCACGGCTGGAAAGCAGGGCTGTGCCGATGTCCAGCCGCGTGCCGTCCCTTCCAATGTGCGGTTATCGCTGGTGCCCGCCAGATCGAGCGTTGCAAAGCCTGCCCCGGCATGATTTGCGATCAACCGCGCGAGATGCGATTTGCCGCATCCCGGCGGTCCGACAAGCAGCAGCGGCCGGAACGCCACCCATGGCCGCCCGGCCCAAAGCTGGAGGCGGAGCTGTGCATCGATGCGGTCGATTGCCGCGCTCAGCCACGGCGCTTCTTGATGCAGCAGCCTGGTGAGCGATAACGTGCCACCTGTCGTCGGTGTCAGCGCGTCGCCGCCGGCCAATGGCAGATCGTTCATTAACGTGGCGAACCGCTGCTGCAGGCCAGTAACCAAGATCGAGCCATCGTTTGGCTCAGGCTCGATCCCCTTACAGAGCGTCACATAGGCGACCTTTGGGATCGACCGACGATCGTCATTGACCTCGTCAATGTTGGTCCGCTCCTCATCGGCCAGCGCATTACTGGGCATGTGCTTTTCTCCCACGGGCAAGGATCACGAGCTCGCGGTATCGCTGCTGCTTGACCGCCAGGCGTCGAACGCGGCGCTGGCATCGCCGGCGGTGCCGTTGCTTTCGGCCAGCCACAGCCGCCACACGGCCACGGCTTCAGCCTCGACATGGTCGCGAAGCCAGGCTCGCTCGCCGAACCCCCAGGCGCTCTCGACAGCTGCTGGATCGGCCACGGGCACCGCGATGCCGTGCCCGGCGGCGATCTCAGCCAGCGGCGGTGCCCCTGCGCCGCCGTGATGGACGGCGAGATCGATGCTCGGCGCCGTCACCAATCGGGTCAGCCGATCGAGAAAGGCGCGGCCAAGCTCGGGATCGCCGGTTGTGGCGGCATCGAGCAATGGGGCCATCACCCGGTCAAGGAGCTGCCAGCCGAGCACGATGCCAGATTCGGGCAGTGCGTTCAGCGCCCAGAGCAGCAGAGTATCTTCGCGATCGCCTGCGGCCACGGCGTGGCGCTTCAGGCTGAACGTCCAAGTGCCACCGGAATCGCGCTCGGCGATCAGCACTGCCATGGCGGCCAGATGCGACATGGCAGAATGGGTACCGTGCTGGTTGGCATCGATGCGAATACTCGCGACGGCAAGCGTGATAAATGAGCAGGTGTTGGTCATCGTGATTTCCTGAAATGGGCGCGCGTCTTCGCGCCGCCGGTCGGATGTCGGCAGCGGGATGCGCGCAGGATGGGATGGGTCGAATGGGGTTGAGGAGGGCTAGCCTGGCCGGGCTAGAAGGCGGTCGCCACGCCGCCGAACGCACGTTCGTCGGCGAATTGCTGGACACGGCGCTCGGCAAGTTTCAGCGCATCGGCAATGCCCAGCGCTAGTGCGCGCGATCGTGCCCAGACGGCAGCCGGCGACGTTGCAAACGGCATAAGGTGCGCGCGCTTGGGCGAGCGTTCGATCCACTGCGCCAAAGCGGCAAGAGGCCGGACGATCAGCGCTTCATCGCTATGCCGCCACGCATGATGCGCAAGCCAGGCGCAATAGGTCGCTGCGACATCCTCCTCGCAGTAGCGCGCAATCGCTTCGACATCGCCCGATCGCCACAGATTACCGACGTCGCTGCCGTGGACGGTCGTTTTCACAGGGATGCCGAGCCGGTCACAGATCTCTAACAAGCTCGGCCGCTTGGTGCCGCCATAGAGCGAATACATCTCCGCCAGATCGCAGTGCGACCGGCCAAATCGCTGTGCGCGTGCATGGTGTGACAAGCCTGCCAGATCGAACCGTCGTTCGGCGATTGCCCCGAGCTGTAGCACCGGCAAATCATAACCGCGGCTGTTGAACCCGACGGTCGTCGCACCCATCGGCATCTGCGCATCGACCGCCTGGTAGAAGTCGCGTTCGCTTCCTGGCTGGCAGACGATGCTCGTCATCCGAAACCGGTAGCGATGATCGTCCAGCGACGCCTTCAGAAAGCTTGCCACCACCGGGCGATGCAGGGGCCACTTCGGGAAGCTGCCGTCATCAACTGCTTCCTCGACGATCGATTCGACATCGAACACCACGACATGATCGCCCGCATGCTCGTCGCTCGGACGTTGTGGATAGATTGATCGCATAAACTATATCCTTCAGGAACGATCGCGCGTGCCGGTGCACGCACGGATCGAAAGGCAAGTTTGCAAAAACCAGCTGCGCCTGTCGGCGCATCCAA
>PNMC01000342.1 GCA_013823365.1 Parvibaculum sp.
CCGTGCGCGTGCCGCCATCGGCCTGCAGCACGTCGCAATCGACGCTGATCTGGCGCTCGCCAAGGGCGCGAAGGTCCACCACCGCGCGGAGCGAGCGGCCGATCAGGCGCTGGATTTCCTGCGTGCGGCCGGACTGCTTGCCCTGGGCCGCCTCGCGGCGCATGCGCTCATGGGTCGAGCGCGGCAGCATGCCGTATTCCGCCGTCACCCAGCCCTGCCCGCCGCCCTTCAGGAAGGGCGGCACGCGCTCCTCAAGGCTCGCCGTGCAGAGGACATGGGTATCGCCGAAACGGACGAGGCAGGAGCCTTCCGCATGCTTGGCGACGCCGGGTTCAAAGCTGACGGCCCGCATTTCGTGCGGTTGACGGCCGGAAGGACGCATATCTGGGTTCCAGTGCTGGCTTGGTTTCGTCGTTCTGTTTGGGGGCCTTGTTACATGGGGGCGGGCTTGCCGTAAAGGCAGGCGGGCGGTTGAGGGGGCGGCCCTGCCTCCCCATTTCACCCGGCGCGGAAGTTTCGCCGATAAACTGTTTCCAGCGGCGGGAAAGCGCACTAATTTATGTCCAAGTTTCATGGACTTAACGGCAGGTCGGAGGATGGCTCAAACATGGTCGGCGTGATGGATCTCAACGAACGCTCGCGCGAGATCCTGCGCCGTGTCGTCGAGACCTATCTCGAGACCGGCGAGCCGGTGGGCTCGCGCTTCCTGTCGCGCCATCTGCCGATCTCGCTGTCGGCCGCCTCGATCCGCAATGTGATGTCGGATCTCGAAGCTTTGGGCCTCATCTTCTCGCCGCATACGAGTGCGGGCCGCGTGCCGACCGAGGCCGGGCTTCGCATGTTCGTGGACGGGCTTCTCGAGATCGGCGACCTCACCGACGAGGAGCGCCGCTCGATCGAACGGCAGGTCTCCGCCTCGCATAAAAGCGTGGAAGACGTGCTGGACGAGGCCTCGAAGCTCCTGTCCGGCCTCAGCCATGCGGCGGGCTTCGTCGTCGCGCCCACCTATGATGCGGCGCTCAAACATATCGAATTCGTGCCGATCGATCAGGGCCGCGCGCTTGTGGTGATCGTGACGGAAGGCGGCGCGGTCGAAAACCGCGTGATCGAGGTTCCGAAGGGGCTCACCCCTTCCGCGCTCGCGGAAGCCACGAATTATCTCAATGCGCAGCTCCGCGGCCGCACCCTCGATGAGGCGAAGACCCTTATCGCGCGCGACCTCGAAACGCAGAAGGCGGAGCTCAATGCGCTCACCGCCCGGGTGATCGAGGCGGGACTTGCCACCTGGTCGGGTTCCCCTGCCTCGAACGACCCGCTCGCAAAATCGCTCATCGTGCGGGGCCGCTCGCGGCTTCTCGAAGATGTGCATGCGGTGGAAGACCTGGAGCGCATCCGCCTTCTTTTCGACGAGCTCGAGAACAAGCGCGATCTGGTGCAGCTTCTGGGGCTGGCGGAAGAGGCGGATGGCGTGCGCATCTTCATCGGCTCGGAAAACAAGCTCTTTTCGCTGTCCGGCTCCTCGCTCATCGTCAGCCCCTATATGGACACGCAGCAGCGCGTGGTGGGCGTGCTTGGCGTGATCGGGCCGACACGGCTCAATTATGCCCGGGTGATCCCGATGGTCGATTACACGGCAAAGCTCGTGGGCCGGCTCATCAACTGAGCGCCTCGCGACGCCCTGCCCGGTTGACATATCGGGCTGCCGCGCGCACATCGGACCGGACAGCCGACAAACCGGAAAGAGAACCGGACATAAAATGACCGACGAGACCAAGAAGCAGGATACCGAGGCCGCCGAAGCGCTGGCCGAGACGCTGAAGGAAGAGCCCGCCGCCCAGGGCGAGGCCGCAGCCGAAGCCGTTGCCGGGCCGGACATTGCCGCGATCGAGGCCGAAAATGCCGATCTCCGCGACCGGCTGCTCCGTGCCGCCGCCGAAATGGAGAATACCCGCAAACGGGCCGAGCGCGAGAAGCAGGATGCGGCGCGCTATGCCAATGCCGGTTTCGGCCGCGACATGCTGGAAGTCTCGGACAATCTCCGCAGGGCGCTCGCGACCCTGAAACAGGATGAGCGCGACGCCGCGGGCGACAGCCTCAAGGCCATGATCGAGGGCGTCGAGATGACCGAGCGGCTGCTGACCGCCGCGCTGGAGCGGAACGGCATCCGCGAGATCACGCCCGAGCCCGGCGAGCGCTTCGACCCGAACCATCACGAGGCCATGTTCGAGGTG
>PNMC01000343.1 GCA_013823365.1 Parvibaculum sp.
CGGCCGCTTCCTGCTCCGCATCGAGGATACGGACCGCGAGCGCTCGACCGATGCGGCCATCGAGGCGATCTTCGAGGGGCTTCGCTGGCTCGGCCTCGAGTGGGATGAAGAGCCGGTCTTCCAGTTCTCGCGCAGCGCGCGGCACAAGGAAATTGCCGAAGAGCTTCTTGCCGCCGGCAAGGCCTATTACTGCTATGCCAGCCCGGCCGAACTCGACGAAATGCGCGAGAAGGCCCGCGCCGAAGGCCGCCCGATCCGCTATGACGGACGCTGGCGCGACCGCGATCCGTCCGAGGCACCGGCCGGCGTAAAGCCCGTCATTCGCTTCCGCTCGCCCGATGAAGGCGAAACCATCGTCCGCGACCATGTTATGGGCGATGTGCGCTTTCCGAACGAGCAGCTCGACGATCTCATCATCCTGCGCAGCGACGGCACGCCGACCTACAATCTCTCGGTGGTGGTGGACGATCACGATATGGGCATCACCCATATCGTCCGTGGAGACGATCACCTGACCAATGCCGGGCGGCAGAGCCAGATCTATGCAGCGCTCGGCTGGGCGACGCCGGAATTCGCCCATGTGCCGCTCATCCACGGGCCGGACGGCGCCAAGCTTTCCAAGCGCCATGGCGCGCTCGGCGCGGAAGCCTATCGCGACCTCGGTTATCTGCCGGAGGCGATGCGCAACTATCTCGTGCGGCTTGGCTGGAGCCATGGCGACGATGAAATCTTCTCCACGGATCAGGCCATCGAGTGGTTCAACCTCGAAAGCATCGGCCGCTCGCCGGCGCGCTTCGACTTCGCCAAGCTCGAAAATCTCAACGGCCATTACATCCGCGAGGCGGATGATGCGCGTCTTGCCGACGAGACCATCGCCTTGATGAGCCGGCTCAATGGCTGGAAGACGGATGAGGCGTTTCGCCAGAAGCTGATTGCCCTGATGCCGGGTCTCAAGGAGCGCGCAAAGACGGTGGTCGAGCTCGGCCAGGGCGCTGCCTTCCTTCTGGCGCAGCGGCCCCTTGCCTGCGACGACAAGGCCCAGCAGCTCCTCGGCCCGGAGGCGCGCGCCCTTCTCGCCCGTCTCGTTTCACGGCTCGAGGCGCATAATGACTGGCAGCTCGCCGAGATCGAGGCGACGATCCGCGCCTTTGCCGAAGAGGAAAATCTCAAGCTCGGCAAGGTGGCGCAGCCGCTGCGCGCCGCCGTGACCGGCAGTACAGTTTCACCGCCCATATTCGATGTTCTGGCCACGCTTGGCCGGGACGAGACCCTGGCGCGGATCAAGGATCAGGCCGCATGAACCGGAACGCCAGTACCGGCCCGTGAGGCAAGACATTATAGTGTTGAACAAACCGAACCGGCTGAACCGCTTCCGGCGGTGCACCGGCCGGCCAAACAGGACAGGGTAGACAGGCATGACTGAATTCGGAACCAAAGCTGGAGCGAAATCCCAAGCGACGCTCTCGGTGGATGGCAAGTCTTACGAGCTGCCGGTCTATGGCGGGTCCCTTGGCCCGAGCGTCGTCGACATTTCGACGCTTTACGGCAAGAGCGGCGTTTTCACCTACGATCCGGGCTTCACCTCCACGGCGAGCTGCGAATCCGACATCACCTATATCGACGGTGAAGAAGGCATTCTTCTCTATCGCGGCTACCCGATCGATCAGCTTGCTGAAAAAGGCAATTTCATCGAGACGTGCTATCTGCTGCTGAACGGCGAACTGCCGACCAACGAGCAGTACACGGAGTTCGAGCGCGCCATCACCATGCACACCATGGTGCACGAGCAGATGCAGTTCTTCCTGCGCGGCTTCCGCCGCGATGCGCATCCCATGGCGATCATGTGCGGCATGGTGGGCGCGCTTTCGGCCTTCTATCACGACTCGACCGACATCAACGATCCGCTGCAGCGCATGATCGCGAGCCGCCGTCTGATCGCGAAGATCCCGACCATCGCCGCCATGGCCTACAAATATTCCGTCGGTCAGCCGGTCGTCTATCCGAAGAACAGCCTCGGCTACGCGGAAAACTTCCTGCATATGTGCTTCTCGGTTCCCGCCGAGGAATACAAGGTCGACCCGATCCTCGCCCGCGCGATGGACCGCATTTTCATTCTGCATGCCGATCACGAACAGAACGCATCCACCTCGACGGTGCGTCTCGCCGGTTCGTCGGGCGCCAATCCCTTCGCCTGCATTGCGGCGGGCATT
>PNMC01000344.1 GCA_013823365.1 Parvibaculum sp.
TCGGAGCGGGGCGGCCTTTGGCAGGCCGTCTCACGCACTGAACCAGGCATAGAGCAGCCAGGGATAGGCGACGCTCAGAAGGCCGAAGGAAATCACCGTCGCCACGTCGATGACGCGGTGCTTGATATAACCCTTCTCCGAAAAGGCATGGACGAGGAAGAGCTGCGCATTGGTCCATGAGCCGATGACGAGGAGCCACCCGGCAATCTCCGGTATCGCCGGATGGACGGCGGCGATGGCAAATTGCAGCAGTGCCATCAGAATATTGTCGATATGGCACTGTAGGACACGCTTCGCATTCCTGAGCGGGCCGAAGCGTCCGGCAGGGCCGAACATGGCCACCATGACCCAGCCCAGCGCCACCGCGAAGGTGATCTGGATCAGGCCGGAGGAAATCAGGATCGCTTGCATCGAGTGCCCCCTCAAATGCGCTTCGCGAGGAAGCGCTCGTAATTGCGGTAGCCCGCTTCTTCGTAGATGCGCCGGGCACGCGTATTGGCCTCGAGCACATAGAGCCGCATTTCGCCGATGCCGGCTTGCTTGGCCGCTTCCTCCGCGGCGCGGAGCAGCGCCTGGCCGATCCCCTGCCCCCGCGCCGCCTCCGCGACCGAGATATCCCAGATGAGCGCATGCTGGCGGTATTCGGGCCTGACGAAAGTGCCGGGATCTTCCTCGAACGTGTAAGCGATGAAGCCCGAAACGGTGCCGTCCACTTCAGCCACGAGGATAACGCCGCCAAGCTCGGCGACCGCCTTTTCCACCCATGCAAGATGACTGTCTGCGGCCTCCGCCCCCGCCCGGTTCTCCTCGAAGGCGGATTCGAACGCGTGCAGCGCGCCCATCAGCTCCACAAGCGCCTGCCTGTCTTCGGGCCGCGCCTCGCGAACGGTGACGCCCACCTCAGAACCTTTCCTCGCCGCGCTCGCGCACGGGATCGGGGAAATCGCGGTAAAGCGCGAACTGGATGTTGCGAACCAGCGAGTTGACGCTGAAGTGGTCGCTCTCGACGGGCTCCGCCCGTGTCGCCACCCAGTTGAAGGCGCTGTCGAGCTGGGTGAGGTCCGTCACCTCGATCATGAAGTGGAATTCGCCGAGATGGGAAGGCGCAAGGCCGAGCTTCTTGCGCGTGAGCCGCCAGCCTTCGATCACGCCTTCCGCCTCGAGCCGCTCCATATATTTCTCGAAGGCATCGACGAATTCGAGATCGCCGACGCCGGGCTTGAGATCGAACCAGCCGTGATAGATGTCCATGACCTTCCCCCAAAGGAAAACGGGCGGCGCCTATGTGATCACCGCCCGCCCGTTTCGTCCAGCCGCCGTGGCTTCAGCCCCGCGCCAGCCGCTTCGCCGCAAAGACCGACAGCACCACCATTGTGGCCTCCACGATCAACGGCGTTGCAATGCCTTCCGGCGCACCATCGACAATGACGCCGAAAACGCGGCCGAGGAAAGCCAGTCCGTAAAGCACCGCCGCGCCCAGCAGCCAGTGCGGCCGGCCGCCGAAAAGCGCCGCGCCCGCGGCTACCGCGCTTGCCAGAAAGAAGGCGCCGATATCGGCCCGAAGCGCATTGAGTCCGATGGGCGACAGCGCGCCGAGCCCCAGGGTTTCGCCCGTCTCGGCAGGCGAAAGAATCATCATCGCGCCCATGGCGAGCGAAAAAAGCCCGACCAGCACCGCAGCGATACGTGCAATCCAGATCATCTCAGGTCGTCCTCCCTGTGCCCCGCCTGACGAAAACGGGCGGTGCCAAATTGAGCACCGCCCGCCGATTCCGTCCAGTGTGAAAACCGGTCAGAGGTTCTTGACGATTTCCTCAACCATCTTCTTCGCATCGCCGAAAAGCATCATCGTGTTGTCGCGGAAGAAGAGTTCGTTCTCGACGCCCGCGTAACCCGAGCCCATGCCGCGCTTGATGAAGAGAACGGTCTTCGCCTTCTCGACATCGAGCACCGGCATGCCGAAGATCGGGCTTGCCGGGTCGGTCTTGGCCGACGGGTTCGTCACGTCGTTCGCGCCGATGACGAAGGCGACATCCGCCTGTGCGAACTGGTTGTTGATGTCTTCCAGCTCGAACACTTCGTCGTAGGGCACATTCGCTTCCGCGAGCAGCACGTTCATGTGGCCGGGCATACGGCCCGCAACAGGATGAATGGCGTAGGAAACCTTCACACCTTCTTCCTTGAGGAGATCC
>PNMC01000345.1 GCA_013823365.1 Parvibaculum sp.
CATCACGAGGCCCGACATGCGCAGCCATTTGCGCTCGCCCGACGAGATGAACTGGTCGATCACGACCTGTGCGCCATTGGCGAAATCGCCGAACTGCGCCTCCCAGAGCACCAGCGCATTGGGTTCGGCAAGGCTGTAGCCATATTCGAAGCCGAGCACGGCGGCTTCCGAAAGCATCGAGTTGATGACTTCGTATTCGGCCTGGCCTTCTGAGATATTGTTGAAGGGAACGTATTTGTCTTCCGTCTTCTGGTCGTTCAGCACCGAGTGGCGCTGCACGAAAGTGCCGCGCTCGGAATCCTGTCCCGAGAGGCGCACCTTGATGCCTTCATCGACCAGCGAGCCGAAGGCAAGCGCTTCCGCCGTCGACCAGTCGATGCCTTCGCCGGTCTCGATCGCCTTGCGCCGGTTGTCGATGAAGCGCATCACCGTCTTGTGGACGGTGAAGCCTTCCGGCACTTCGGTGATCTTGCGGCCGATCTCCTTCAGCTTCGAAATCTCGACCGCCGTTTCGCCGCGCCGCGCCTCGCCCTCGGCCTTGCCGAGACCGGACCAGCGTCCGTCGAGCCAGTCCGCCTTGTTCGGGCGGAAAGTCGCGACGGCATTGAAATCTTCCTCAAGCTGCGCCCGGAAGGCCGCGAGGCGCCCTTCCACTTCCTCGGCGCTCATCAGGCCTTCGTCGACAAGCCGCTTCGAATAGATCTGCAGCGTGGTCGGATGGTCCTTGATCTTCTCGTACATGAGCGGCTGCGTCATGCTCGGATCGTCGCCTTCATTGTGACCGAAGCGGCGATAGCAGAACATGTCGATGACGACGGGCCGGTTGAAGCGCTGGCGGAACTCGGTGGCGATCTTCGCGGCATGGACGACCGCTTCCGGGTCGTCGCCATTCACATGGAAGATCGGCGCCTGCACCATCTTCGCCACATCGGACGGATAGGGCGAGGAGCGGCTGTTGATCGGGCTCGTGGTGAAGCCGATCTGGTTGTTGATGATGAAATGGATCGAGCCGCCGGTGCGGTGTCCCTTGAGGTCGGAAAGGCCGAGACATTCGGCAACGATGCCCTGGCCCGCAAAGGCCGCATCGCCGTGAATGAGGAGCGGGATCACCGTGCCGCGCTGGCGGTCGTGATGCTGGTCCTGCTTCGCGCGCGCCTTGCCGAGCACGACGGGGTCGACGATTTCGAGATGCGACGGGTTGGCGGTGAGCGACAGATGCACCTTGTTGCCGTCGAACTCGCGGTCCGACGAGGCGCCGAGGTGATATTTCACGTCGCCCGAACCGTCCACGTCTTCCGGCGTGGACGAACCGCCCTTGAACTCGTGGAACACGGCGCGGAACGGCTTCGACATCACATTGGTGAGCACGTTGAGGCGCCCGCGATGCGCCATGCCGAACACGATTTCCTTCACGCCGAGCGCGCCGCCGCGCTTGATGATCTGTTCGAGCGCGGGGATGATCGCTTCCGCGCCATCGAGACCGAAGCGCTTCGTGCCGACATATTTGACGCCGCAGAACTTCTCGAAGCCCTCCGCCGCAATCAGCTTGTCGAGGATCGCCGAACGGCCCATGTCGGTGAAGGCGATTTCCTTGTCCGGCCCTTCGATACGCTCCTGAATCCAGGCCTTCTCTTCCGGATCGCCGATATGCATGAACTCGACGGCAAGCGTACCGCAATAGGTGCGCCGCAGGATGTCGAGCATCTCGCGCACCGTCGCCGTCTCGAGGCCGAGCACATGGTCGATGAAGATCGGCCGGTCGAGATCCTCGGGACCGAAGCCATAGCTTTCCGGTTGAAGCTCGGGATGCTGCGATTTCGGCCGGAGCTGCAGCGGGTCGATATCGGCGTCGAGATGGCCGCGAATGCGATAGGCGCGGATCATCATCAGGGCACGGACGGAATCGAGCGTCGCCGATCGGATTTCCTCCTGGCTTGCGCCGGGGCTGCGCTGCTCGATCTTCGCGCGCACCTTCGCCGTGTCCGCGCCGGCCTCGCCCCAATTGCCGTCCAGCGCGCTCACAAGCTCGCCATTGGCGGCGGGCGGCCAGTCGGCACGCTTCCAGGAAGCGCCCTTCGCCTCTTTCAGCACATCGTCCTTGCGGTCGCCGAGCCCCGCGAAAAAGGCCTGCCAGTCCTCGTCCACCGAGTTCGGATCGGTCTGA
>PNMC01000346.1 GCA_013823365.1 Parvibaculum sp.
CCGCAAGCTCGTCGCGGATGCGATCGGCCTCGGCGAAATCCCTGGCCTTGCGGGCGGCATTCCGCGCCGCAATCAGCCTCTCGATCTCGTCCCCGTCTATATGGGAAGCCGCCCCGCCGCCTGCAAACCAGGCTTCAGGGTCCATTTCGAGAATACCGATCATCCGCCCCGCCCCGATCAGCGCCGCCTTGAGCTGCGCCCTCGTGCCGGGATCGGTTGCCGTATTGGCCTGCTTCGCCAGGTCGAACAGCACGGCCAGCGCCTTCGGCGTGTTGAGATCGTCGAGCAGCGCATCGACAAAGGCGTCGGGCGCCGCGTCGCTCGCGGGCTCCGCTTTCACATCGGCAAGGTTCCGGAGCGCGCCGTAGAGCCGGTCGAGCATGCGCCGCGCCTGCGTCAGCCCTTCCGCCGTCCAGTCGAGCGGCTGGCGGTAATGCCCGTTCAGAAGCGCAAGGCGGATCGCCTCGCCCGGCGCCTGCTTGATGAGGTCATTCACCAGCAGCACATTGCCGAGCGATTTCGACATCTTCTCGGATTCGATATTCACGAAACCGTTGTGAAGCCAGAAGCGCGCAAGCGGCACACCGCCATGCGAGCAGGCCGACTGCGCCACCTCGTTCTCGTGGTGCGGGAACTGCAGGTCGATGCCGCCGCCGTGAATGTCGATGGTCTCACCGAGATGCTTCTCGATCATCGCCGAGCATTCGATATGCCAGCCCGGCCGCCCGCGGCCCCAGGGGCTATCCCAGCCCGGCTGGTCGGCGTCGGACGGCTTCCACAACACGAAGTCCGACGGGTCCTTCTTGTAGGGCGCCACCTCGACCCGCGCCCCCGCCACCATCTCGTCGCGGTCGCGGCCCGACAGACGGCCATATTCGGCAAAGCTCGGCACGTTGAAGAGCACATGCCCCTCCGCCGCATAAGCGTGCCCCGCCTCGATCAGCCGTTCCATCATCGCGATCATCTCGGCGATCGATTCCGTCGCCTTCGGCTCGAGATCGGGCGCAAGCACGCCAAGCATGCCCATATCCTTGCGGTAGATGTCGGCATATTTCTCGGTAATGACGGAAATATCGACGCCCTGCGCCTTCGCCGAGGCAATGATCTTGTCCTCGATATCGGTGATGTTGCGCGCATAGACGACATGCGGAAAAAGGCGGCGCAGAAGCCGCGCCAGCACGTCGAACACGACCGCCGGCCGCGCATTGCCGATATGGGCGAAGTTGTAGACCGTCGGTCCGCAGACATACATGGTCACGCACTCGGGATCGGCAGGAACGAATTCTTCCTTCTTCCGTGTGAGCGAGTTGTAGAGCGAGAGCTTGCGGTTCTTGATCTGGGTGTTCATCGGTCGGGCCATTCGGTCATCGGCAGGGGCTTCATCCTCATGCCCGCCTCGCGACGGGCCTCAGACGGTGGTGGGACAGCCGCACGTGGCCGCGCAGCCGCCCGGAAGGCAGCACGAAGTTCGGCAACACGTAGTCGGACGCATCGTCATCCCTGAAACCCTCCGCCGGGCCCCGTCGGGCCGGCCGGCAATATGCCCGTAATCTGTAAGCGATGCCCATGCTCTGTGGCAAGGTTTAAGAATTAACCAATGACGCCGGAATCCGCCCGAAGACGGAAAACCGGAAACGGCTTTTCTGCGTCTAAACCATGAGGCACCGGGGGCTCGCGAGGCGGGCATCCGGGCCCCATTTTGCGGGATATCGGGAACCTCGCACCCTTGATAGGCCGTTTGCGCAAGGCTATATGCAAGGTTGAGCCGATGTCACATCAACTACAGCATGGCATAAGACCCCGTGCTTGATGGGCAAAATGGGCAGTTCCCGCAGCGGAAAAGCCTGTGACTTGAACCGGAGGCTCCTCTCCCGAAACGGAGCGGAAAGACCGGGAAACCCCTAAACGAGATTGGTCGAATGGACATGAATGCTGCTGTTGATGGGCTCCGCGCCCAGCCTGAAAACGAGCGCCTTTCCAGCGTGGCGAAGCCTTCCCGCGAGGAAGCCGAAGCCGCCGTGCGCACCCTTATCGCCTGGGCGGGCGACAATCCGGACCGCGAAGGCCTGATCGACACGCCCGGCCGCGTCGTGCGCGCCTATGAGGAGTTCTTCGAAGGCTATAACGAAGACCCCTACAAGGAA
>PNMC01000347.1 GCA_013823365.1 Parvibaculum sp.
AATGCGTCCTTCGGCATCTACATGCCGAAATATTCCGGCACGATCTACGAAATCCTCTCCGCGCCCATATCCGCCGTCGAAACCGTGATCGGCTATGTCGGCGCGGCGGCGACGAAATCGCTGATCCTCGGCGTGCTCATTCTCATCACCGCGCGCTTCTTCGTGGACTACGAGATCCAGCATCCCTTCTGGATGGCGGCATTTCTTGTGCTGACCGCGCTCACCTTCTCGATGTTCGGTTTCATTCTCGGCATCTGGGCGGACAGTTTCGAGCGGCTGCAGGTGGTGCCGCTGCTCATCGTCATGCCGCTCACCTTTCTCGGCGGCAGCTTCTATTCGATCACCATGCTGCCGCCCTTCTGGCAGACGGTGACGCTGTTCAACCCCGTCGTCTATCTCGTGTCGGGCTTCCGCTGGAGCTTCTACGGCTCGTCCGATGTCGGCGTGGAACTGAGCGTGCTCGCCATCCTCGGCTTCCTCGCGCTCTGCACGGGGATCATCTGGTACATCTTCAGGACGGGGTATCGGCTGAAGGTGTGAGGTTTCGTCACGTTTCAGACGACGCTCGTCAAACCCAATTGTGTCATGCCCGGACTTGATCCGGGCATCCAGGGATATTTGCTCCTTGCCTTGCCGCCCTGGATTGCCGGGTCAAGCCCGGCAATGACGATGTTGGTTAGATATGGCTTTGGCATCCTTCAATGCGCTTCCATTTCCCTCAGCCATTGGAAGATCAACGGCGCCGCGCGGAGCATGGATTCCTCGTGGCCGGCATCGCCGACATTGACGGCGGTTGCATCGGCGCCGCGGGCGCGGAAATCCGCTTCCGCATGTGTTGCCTCTTCCGGCACGACATCGACGTCCGCCGTGCCGTAGTAGAGACGTACAGGCGCTTGCGGCGTCCAACCGGTGAGGCCCGCCGCGGCAATCGTTTCGAGAAGCCAGTGCGCGCCGCCTTCATCGAAGGCCGCAAGAAAATCCGGTGTGAACATTTCGCGTGGATTCTCCGGCAATGCGGCGACGATCTCGTCCGGCTCATGCGGCGTGCCGTAGAGCCTTTCGACGAGGGCGGCGTAGTCCGTTGTCAGCGCCGTATCGAGCGGGTGGCCGTAATGATGCGCGTGGCTCCAGGTCAGATAGGCGAGGTAGAGCGCATGGGAGCGCGCGCCGCCCCTCATCGCGGCGGCGAGCGAAATGTTGCGGATGTCGATCGCGGCGGCAACGGGCGCGGCGGCGAGGATTGTTTCTCCCCTCGCCTCCATGTCGCGCTGGGCGGCAAGCGTGACATGACCGCCTTGCGAGAAGCCGCTGAGGAAGACGGGTTTGTCCGGCGCGTCCGGCAGCTGCCGCGCGGCGGCGATGAGTGCGGTTACCGCTGCAACATGCTCCGGCGTGACGTAGTAGCCGTGGATGCGCATGCTGTCGCCAAGGCCGAGATAATCCGGCGCGAGCAGCATGTAGCCATTGCCCGCAAAGAGGATCGAGGCGGCGGCGCCCGTCACGTCGAGACGGGAGGGAACGGCCTCACGGCTTGTCGATGTGCCGTGATGGAAGCTCACGATGCGCGACGGCGCCGCGCCGCGCGGCAGGGCGAGAAGGCCGCTCGCCATGACGCGCTCGCCGCTTTCGAGTTCGACCGGATAGGCGATGCGGTAGGTGTCGACTGCATGGGCGACCGGCACGCCGCCGAGCCCTGCGAGCCTCAGCAGTACCCAGCTTTCGATGCGCGAATAGGTCTTGAGCGGCGTCAGCTCGATGCCGGGCGGCGCCTCGACGGGCGGCGGGGCGCCGCAGCCCACCAGCAGCAGCGCAATCGCCGCAATCCATGCACGAATGGTCACCGGCTCCTCCCCCGACATTCCTCCGTCAGAGGACTATCGGGGGACGGGGCGGACGACGCAAGTCACGCCGCTGCATGTTCCTTGGGCCAGTCGCCGACATAGACCGATTGCGGGCGGATGAGGCGGCCGACGCGTTCCTGCTCCATCACATGCGCCGTCCAGCCGGCGATGCGTGCCATGGCGAAGACGCTGGTGACGGCATCGCGCGGGATGCCGAGCGCCTCGAGCAGGACTGCCGTGTAGTACTCCATATTGGTGTCAAGGCGCTGGCCGGGCTTGGCCTTGCGGAGCGCGGCGAGT
>PNMC01000348.1 GCA_013823365.1 Parvibaculum sp.
TTTTTGTATCCGGCCCCGGCGCAAAGCCCCCTTTGAGCCCCGTAAAAGGCTCGAAAGGACCACCAAAGAAGCGGAGACACCGGAACCCGGACTTTCGTCCTGCCATGCCGGTTTGGGCATGGTGTTCCGTTCAGCCTCCAACCAAGGCCTTCGGAAGGGCGGCAATATACGGAAAATGCGAGGCAAGGCAAGGGATTTAACGGGGAGCGCTCGGCTTGACTCAGGGCGGTCGCGGGGTATCACTTTGCCGGAGGAGCGGGCCCCCGGCCCGGCCATAAAAACGCCCGGAAAGCCGCGAAAATCGCGCCCGTCCGGACAAGCAGGGAGCGAGAATGACGCGGGCCTTCATTTTTCCCGGACAGGGGTCTCAGTCGGTCGGCATGGGCCGCGAACTGGCGGAAGCCTTCGGCACCGCCCGGGAAGTCTTCGACGAAGTCAACGAGGCCCTCGGCCAGAACCTCTCCAAACTCATGTGGGAAGGTCCGCAGGAAGAGCTGACCCTCACCGAAAATGCCCAGCCCGCCATTATGGCTGTGAGCCTCGCGGTCGCCCGTACCCTTGAAAAGGAAGGCGGCTTCCGCCTCGCCGACAAGGCCGCCTTCGTGGCCGGCCACTCGCTCGGTGAATATTCCGCGCTCGCCGCCGCCGGCACCTTCACCATCGCCGACACGGCCCGCCTGCTGAAGCGCCGCGGCCAGGCCATGCAGCGCGCCGTGCCCGTGGGCGAGGGCGCCATGGCCGCGCTTCTCGGCCTCGATTTCGATCAGGCGGCGGAAGTCGCCTCGCTGGCCGCACAGGGCGAAGTCTGCGCTGCGGCCAACGACAATGGCGGCGGCCAGGTCGTCGTCTCCGGCAAGAAGGCCGCCGTCGAGCGCGCCATCGAAATCGCCAAGGAAAAGGGCGCGAAACGCAGCATGCTCCTGCCCGTCAGCGCGCCTTTCCATTGCGAGCTGATGCAGCCCGCCGCGGACGAAATGGCCGAAGCCCTCGCGGGCGTCGATCTCAAGGCGCCGTCGCTGCCGCTGGTCGCGAACGTTACCGCCTCGCGCGTCGCCGATCCCGCCACCATCCGTGAGCTTCTCGTGAAGCAGGTGACCGGCATGGTCCGCTGGCGCGAAAGCGTTCTCTATATGGAAGCCGAGGGCGTTACCGTGTTCGCGGAAATCGGCGCCGGCAAGGCTCTCTCCGGCATGGTGAAGCGCATCGCAAAGGAGCCCGAGCTCCATGCGGTCGGAACACCTGCCGATCTCGAAGCTTTCCTCAAGACTGTCTGACGCGAAGGAGCGGCCATGTTCGATCTCACAGGTAAATGCGCGCTGGTAACGGGCGCATCGGGCGGCATCGGCTCGGATATTGCCCGCGCCCTTCACGGCCAGGGCGCGACCGTCGCGCTCTCCGGCACGCGCAAGGAAGCCCTTGACGGACTTGCTTCCGAACTAGGCGAGCGGACGCATGTCCTGCCCTGCAATCTGTCGGATGCCGCCGCGGTCGACGCCCTGCCGAAACAGGCAGAGGAAGCGATGGGCAGCCTCGACATCCTCGTCAACAATGCAGGCCTCACCCGCGACAATCTCTTCATGCGCATGAAGGATGAGGAATGGGACGAGGTGATCCGCGTCAACCTTACCGCCTCCTTCCGCCTGTCGCGCGGCGTGCTGCGCGGCATGATGAAGCGCCGCTGGGGCCGCATCATCGGCATCACTTCCGTCGTCGGCGTCATGGGCAATCCGGGGCAGGGCAATTACGCCGCTTCCAAG
The DNA here is from genome assembly GCA_013823365.1 of Parvibaculum sp. Lineage (GTDB taxonomy): Bacteria > Pseudomonadota > Alphaproteobacteria > Parvibaculales > Parvibaculaceae > Parvibaculum. The sequence goes on from PNMC01000348.1 coordinate 1,758, forward strand.
GCCGGCATGATCGGCATGACGAAGTCGCTCGCGCAGGAAGTTGCGAGCCGCAACATCACGGCGAACTGCATCGCGCCGGGTTTCATCCGCTCCGCCATGACGGACGCGCTGAACGAGGAACAGCAGTCCCGCATCATGTCGACGATTCCCGCCGGCCGCCTCGGCGAAGCCGCCGAGATTGCTGCCGCGGTCGTCTATCTCGCCAGCGAAGAGGCTGCCTATGTCACAGGTCAGACCTTGCATGTGAATGGCGGCATGGCCATGATCTGAACGGAAGGGTCGGTGCCGCGTACCGGAAATGCCAGCAAAATCAGGGGCATAGAGAACGAAAATGTGCCTTTCCCTTTGCTGGTACAGGGCTCAAAAGTGTGTTACCTAAGCG
>PNMC01000349.1 GCA_013823365.1 Parvibaculum sp.
TCATAGGCCATGAACATGTCGACCATGCGGTGCTGCAGCACCTGGAACTTGCCGATCGGCACGCCGAACTGCTTGCGCGTCTTGCAGTATTCGACGGTGGCGGTGTTCAGCTCCTTCATGCAGCCGATGGCTTCGGCCGAGAGGGCGGCGATCGCCTGATCGGTGATCTTCTCGACGAGGGGGAGGCCCTTGCCTTCGGCGCCGATCAGCGCATCCGCATCGACCTTCACATTCTCGAAAGTGATTTCCGAGGCGCGGCGGCCATCGACCGTCGGGTAGTCGCGCGTGGAGACGCCGGCCGCCGACTTGTCGACGATGAACACCGAAACGCCGTCGCGGTCGCGCTGCGCGCCGCTCGTGCGGGCCGTCACGATGAGCTTCTGCGCCCAGGGCGCGCCGAGCACGACGGCCTTGTAGCCGTTGATGACGTAGCCCGCGCCGTCCTTCTTCGCCGTCGTCGTCAGATCGGCGAGGTTGTAGCGGCCCTGCGGTTCGGCATAGGCGAAGGCCCAGACCGTTTCGCCGCCGATGATGCCGGGAATATGCGCTTCCTGCTGCGCGGGCGTGCCGCCTTCACGCAGGAAACCGCCGGCGATCACGACCGTCTCGACATAGGGTTCGATGACGAGGTGGCGGCCGAACTCTTCCATGACGATCATGGTTTCGATGGCGCCGCCGCCGAGGCCGCCCTGCTCTTCCGAGAAGGGCGCGGCGAGAAGGCCGAGCTCGGCGAACTGCGCCCAGATTTCCGGACGCCAGCCATCGGCCGACTTCGCAACCTTGCGGCGCGTGTCGAAGTCATATTTGTCGCTGAGCAGGCTCTGCACGGTGTTGCGGAGCAGGGTCTGCTCTTCGGTGAACGAAAAATCCATCTCTTCCGACCTTCCCCTGTTGGTGTTCTTTTTGTGCCGGGAGCTTAGAGCCCGAGCACCATTTTCGCGATGATGTTGTGCTGAATTTCGTTCGATCCGCCATAGATCGAGGTCTTGCGCATGTTGAAGTAATCCTGCGCGACGCCCTGCGAGCCTTCGGGACCGGGGACGAATTCATTGCCGGTGACTTCGAGTCGCGGCGCCTGCACGAGCGCGTAGTTGCCGACGGCTTCGACGGCAAGCTCGGTGATGCGCTGCTGGATTTCCGTGCCCTTGATCTTGAGGATCGAGGCTTCCGGGCCGGGGCCGCGGCCCTTGCTCTCGGCGGCGAGCGTGCGGAGCTCCGTCACTTCAAGCGCCGAGAGATCGATCTCGACTTCGGCGACCTTGCGGGAGAACTCATCCGTCTTCATCAGCGGCGTGCCATCGACCAGTTCGGCCGTCGCAAGCTTCTTCAGGCGTTCGATCGCCTTCTTGGAGCGCGCGACGCCCGCGATGCCCGAGCGTTCGTTGCCGAGCAGGAACTTCGCATAGGTCCAGCCCTTGTTTTCCTCGCCGATGAGGTTTTCGGCCGGCACCTTCACGTCTTCAAGGAAGACTTCGTTCACCTCATGCGAGCCGTCCATCGTGATGATGGGGCGCACCGTGATGCCCGGCGTCTTCATGTCGATCAGGAGAAAGGAGATGCCCTCCTGCTGCTTCGCATTCGGATCGGTGCGGACGAGGCAGAACATCCAATCGGCATGCTGGGCAAGCGTCGTCCAGGTCTTCGAGCCGTTGACGATGTAATGGTCGCCTTCGCGGACGGCCTTGGTGCGCAGGCTTGCGAGGTCCGAGCCCGAACCCGGCTCCGAATAGCCCTGGCACCACCAGTCGTCGCCCGAGAGAATGCCCGGCAGGAAGCGCTTTTTCTGCTCTTCATTGCCGAAGGTGTAGATCACCGGGCCGACCATGGAGAGGCCGAAGGGAAGCAGCGGCGTGGTCTCGGCGCGCGCATTCTCCTCGTTCCAGATGTAGCGTTGCGTGATCGTCCAGCCGGTGCCGCCATATTCCACCGGCCAATGCGGCACGACCCAGCCCTTCTTGTAGAGAATGCGGTGCCATTTCAGGATGTCGTCCTTCGACATCTCGCCGCGGCGGGCGCCACGCAGTTCCTGCGGATAGTTGTTGGCGATGAACTCGCGCACTTCGTCGCGGAAGGCGAGCTCGTCGGGGGAGAAGCGCATATCCATAGGGTCAACCTCCAAAGCGGCAGCCGCGCGGGCGG
>PNMC01000350.1 GCA_013823365.1 Parvibaculum sp.
CCTTCGAGAAGGGCGGGAATCGACTGGGCCTGAATAGGGGTCGGATGAATGTAATTCTGGTCCGCGAGAGCGCGGGTCAGCGGTTCGGCCAGGCCGAGATCCGCAAAGGTCTTGTTCGTCATGTACTCAAGTTCTTTCAAGTCAACGTCGTGCGCCCGGCCACTATGGCCGGTGCTTTAACGCGGGGTCTTGCCGCGTTCCAACGCGCTTGGAATCGGGAAGGGAGGTTGTTCCGGGATCAGGCGGTGCCGAAAGGCAGCGCAAAGCGCGCACACGTGAACAACCGGAGGTGACATGGGGCTTTTCCGGGGGAATGTCAAGCGGGAAGGGGGCCTTTGAAACCTTGATGACGGAGGCCGAGGCGGATTGTCGCGCGGCGCGGACGCGGGCATGATCGGCGGTAAACAACGCTTTCTATGCGGATATTTGCATGATTACTGCCTATGTGCCCGTCAACGGCACCCTGACGCCCGTTCCGGTCGAAGTGGGATCGGCGATACCGGCCGAAGCCGTCTGGATCGATCTTCTTCACCCGACGGACGAAGAAATGACCTTCGTCGATGTGAAGCTCAGCCTTGATGTGCCGACCGAAGAGGACATGCAGGAGATCGAAGTCTCAAGCCGCCTCTATATTGAAGACGATGCCGTCTACATGACGGCGGCGATGGTCACGCAGGCAGATACGTCCGCGCCGCAGGTGGTCCCCGTAACCTTCGTTCTCGCCGGCCACCGCCTGCTGACCCTGCGCTATGCGGAGCCCACGCCTTTTCGCCATTTCACCTCGGAAGCGCGGCGGCACAGCCTGCCCTGCGGCAGCGGCGAGGAAGTGCTGGCGGGTTTGCTCGATGCGATCATCGACAGGATTGCCGACATTCTCGAGAGAGTGCAGGGGGACATCGACGCTCTCTCGCGCGAAATTTTTCCGAGTGCGGAGGGCAAGCAGAAGCGCGACTACAATGCCGTCTTGCGGAATATCGGCCGCAGTCATGCGCTGATATCCCAGCTTCGCGAAAGTCTTGTGAGTTTCGGGCGTCTGGTCAGCTTCATCGCGCGTCCGTCGACCGAGAAGCGGCCGAAGGCCACAGAGCGCGCCTTCAAGACGATCGCCCGCGACCTTGCCGCCCTCAGCGACCACGCGGGCTTCATCGCCAACAATACAAGCTTCATTCTCAATGCGACGCTCGGCCTCATCAACAATGAGCAGACGGGCATCATCAAGATATTCTCCGTGGCGGCCGTCGTCTTCCTGCCGCCGACATTGATCGCGAGCATCTACGGCATGAACTTCGAATTCATGCCGGAGCTCGCCTGGTCCTGGGGCTATCCCATGTCGATCGGGCTGATGGTGCTTTTCGCGGTGCTGCCCTACGTCTTCTTCAAATATCGCGGCTGGCTATGAGCGGCACGCGCACCGAGTGGATCTGGATTCGTCATGCGCCGGTGCAGGGGCAGGAGAGCCGCTATTTCGGCCAGCTCGATGTGGCGCCGGAGCCGGTCGATCCGGCGCTTGCCGCTGCCATCGCGCGGCGTCTGCCGGGCGTTGCCGTCTGGCTGTCGTCGCCGCTTACCCGGGCGCGCGTGACCGCGATGGCGCTCAAGCCCGGCGCCGACCCGATCCCCGTCTCCGATTTCAACGAACAGAATTACGGGCTCTGGCAGGGCCGGTCCTACAATGACGTCTATACGGCGAACCGCACACTCGACTGGGCCTGGCCTGCCGAGATCGTGCCGCCGGAAGGCGAGAGCTTCGTCGATGTCGCAACGCGCGTCTATGCGGGCATCCGCCGCCTGAGCGAGCATTATGCCGGGCACACGCTCGTTTCCATCGGCCATGCGAATACGGTCCGCGCGGCCATCGCGCTCGCGCTCGATATCGACCTCGCGACGGCGCTGCGCATCGAAGTCGCGCCGCTCTCGATCACGAAACTCGGTTGCAGGATCGTGGATGGCGAGGCGCAGTGGAGCGTCGGCTGCATCAACCATGATATGGCGATGTGATTGGAGTGTATGGAAAGCGGTTCTTCTAGCCCGTCATTGCGAGGAGCCGCGAAGGCGGCGACGAAGCAATCCAGGGGCGGCGAGCTCCATGCCTGCCGCCCCTGGATTGCTTCGCTTCGCTCGCAATT
>PNMC01000351.1 GCA_013823365.1 Parvibaculum sp.
GCCCCGTCGGCCCATGCTGCTCCGTCGAGCCGATCGGGATCACGATCCCCTTCGACCTTTGCAGATAGGCCTCGACCTCCGGCCAGCTCGAATGATGCAGCAGCATGGGAGAAGCATAGAGGAGGCGGGAGCGAATGTGGAATCGGGGGATTTGCTTGACCTCGCCAACCCAATGCTGTCATCCCGGCGAAAGCCGGGGTGACGCTTCTATTTTGAGCAAGGGCATCTGCGAAAGGAGTGGCTCACGGCGGGCGGATTTTCCGCGCAACATGCGCCTCATCCGGAACCCCGAGGGAGCATCCCATGACCGTCTATGCGCTGGCGCAATTCACCATCCATGACCGGGCGCGCTACGAGGCCTATGCCGCCCGCTTCGCCGAAACCATGAAAGGCCGCAAGGGCCGCCTGCTCGCGGCGCAGGAAAATCCGGAAGTCGTGGAAGGCACATGGCAGGGCACCAAGCTCGTGCTGATCGAGTTCCCCGACGAGGCCGGGTTTCGCGACTGGTCGGAGAGCGCGGACTACCGCGCGATCTCCGTCGACCGCGAGGCGGCGACGGAAGGATGCGTGCTGCTGGTGAAGGGGCTGGGGTAGAAGAAGGAAGAGGTTGGCACGCAGAGGCGCAGAGACGCAGAGAAAACGCGGACTGCGGCAATGCCTGTCCAACCAACCATCAGTGTCATCACGGGCCTTATGCCCGCGCCCCATCTACAATTCTCTGATTTAAACCAATCATGTCATGCCCGGGCTTGACCCGGGCATCCAGTAGGCGCGGAACGCGCCGTCCCGCTTCGAAGGATTCCTTGTGAAGATTGACGCCGCTGTCGCGGCTTCTGGATTGCCGGGTCAAGCCCGGCAATGACGTCTACTATTTGATTTTCTCTGCGGCTCTGCGCCTCTGCGTGAGCAATCCTGCTACAACCTCCCCATGCACATCGAGCGCGCAAGCGAAGACGATTGGCCGGAGATCGCGGAGATATTTCTCGCCGCGCGGAAAACCATGAGCTATCTGCCGAACCTGCACAGCGATGCGGAGACGCGGCTTTTCATTCGCCGTGTGGTGAAGCGGAGCGCGGTCTGGGCGGCGGAGCGGGGCGGCGAGATCGTCGGCTTCGCGGCGCTGGAGCCCGGCCCGCCCGCCGCCTGGCTCCACCATCTCTACGTCGACCCCGGCTCGCATAACGCAGGGGCAGGCTCCCTCCTTCTCGCGAAAGCGAAGGAGGAAATGCCGCAGGGCTTTTCCCTCTGGACGTTTCAGGCCAATCTCGGCGCCCGGCGCTTCTATGAGCGCCACGGATGCAGGCAAGTGCGCCGCACGGATGGCGACAACGAGGAAAACCTGCCCGACATATTGTATGAATACCGCCCGTAAGAGGCGGCAAGGCAGAAGCGGGGAAGAGTGCGTTGAGCGACCAGGCGAACGAAAAGAAGAACAAGACCCTCGAAACGGAAAATCGCGGGCCGCTGAAAGGCGTGCGCATCGTCGACCTCACCGCCGTCGTCTTCGGCGCCTATGCGACGCAGATCCTGGGCGATATGGGCGCGGATGTGATCAAGGTGGAAGCGCCCTCGCCGACCGGCGGCGGCGGCGCGGGGGGCGACATCATGCGCTGGCCCGGCCACCTGCCCGAAGGCGCGGCGCCCGATCTCGGCCCCATCTTCCTCACCATCAACCGAAACAAGCGCTCGGTGCTGCTCGACCTCGGCACGGCCGCCGGCCGCGAGGCGCTGTTGAAGATCGTCGCCACCGCCGACGTGCTGACATCGAACATCCGCTATGCGGCAATGAAGAAGCTCGGCCTCGCCTATGAGGATGTGAAGGCGGTGAAGCCCGACATCGTCTTCGTTCATGCGGCGGGCTATGGCTCGGACGGGCCTTATGCGGGCCTGCCCGCCTATGACGACCTCATCCAGGCGGGCTCCGGCGCCGCCGACCTTCTCGGCCGCATGGATGGCGACCCGAAGCCCCGCTACATCCCGACCATCATGGCGGACAAGGTGTCCGGCCTTTTCATGGTGCAGGCCGTCACCGCCGCACTCTTCCACAAGGAGCGGACGGGCGAAGGCCAGTTCGTCGAGGTGCCGATGCTCGAAGCCGTG
>PNMC01000352.1 GCA_013823365.1 Parvibaculum sp.
GAGGCCCATGGTCATGTCGGCCGTGTCGTCTGTCAGCACGCCCGGCGTATTCGTGACCGTGATGCCGCGGCGGCGCGCGCTCTCGACATCGATATTGTCGACGCCGGTGCCGAACTGGGCGATGAGGCGGAGATTTTCGCCCGCCTGGGCGAGGAGCTTCGCATCGATCCGGTCCGTCACGGTCGGCACCAGCACATCGGCCTCGCGCAGTGCATCCGCCAGTTCCTGCGCGGTGAAGGGATGGTCGTCCGCATTGAGGCGGACATCGAAGAGCTCGCCCATGCGCGCCTCGATGGGCGCAGGGAGCTTTCGTGTGACGATGACAAGCGGCTTTCGAGCGGTCATACAGAACTCCGGACAGAGGGGCCGGACCAGAGTGAAACGGGATAGCGGCGGGAATCCGGCTCCGCGTGCACTTTCTAACAGGTTTATCCGGGTGTTTGCGCCAAATTCTGGCAAAATCGGCTGAGTCGCGGGGAAGCGAAAAACGCGGCAGGAACAAGAGATGCGGGAGCGGGCGAAACTGCACAAGGGCACAAAGAAACGGCGGATCGGGCTTGCCGCAAGCGCGGCGGCATTGTCCTTTGCTGCGCTTGCCCTGCTTTTCGTCCTTGCGGGCGGTGTGGGGCCGGCACAGGCCGCGGCGGGCGCTGCGGCCGAGGCCATGCCGGAGCGGCGGCCCGGCCCCTCGACCGGGCTGCCGGTGCCGCGCTTCGTCAGCCTCAAGACGGGGAAGGCCAATGTCCGGCGGGGGCCCGGCACGGATTACCCGATCGACTGGGTCTACCGCAAAAGCGGCATGCCGCTGGAAGTGATCGCCGAATCGAACAATTGGCGCCGCATTCGCGACCATGAGGGCGATGGCGGCTGGATCTGGCACACCATGCTCGCGGGCGAGCGCAGCGTGATCGTCGATGCGGCGGAAAGCGATGGCGGCCCGGTGCCGCTGCGGGGCGCGCCGAATGCGGACGCCGCCATCGTCGCCTATGCCGAAAAAGGCTATGTGGCGCGGCTCAGGAGCTGCCGGGCGCGCTGGTGCCGGCTCGACATACGCGGGCTCGAAGGCTGGATCGCACAGGACCAGCTCTGGGGCGTCTATGCGGGAGAGGAATTCGACTAGGCGGAAAGCCTATTTGCGGCCCTGCAGACGGACGATCACATCGACCCGAGCGACATCCATGCCTTCCGGCGCGGGCGGCAGGCTGCCGATCACGACATCGTCGCCGGCAATATCCATCAGCGCCCCATCGTTCTCGAAGAAGAAATGGTGATGGTCGTCGATATTGGTGTCGAAATAGGTGCGGGCAGAATCCACCACCACCTCGCGGAGGAGGCCGGCGGAGGTGAACTGGTGCAGCGTGTTGTAGACGGTGGCGAGCGAGACGCTGACGCCGGCCTTCTGGGCCTCGTCATGCAGCGCTTCGGCGGTCACATGGCGATCGCCGCCATCGAAGAGGAGGCGGCCAAGGGCCAGCCGCTGCCGCGTGGGGCGGAGACCCGCCTCCCGGAGCTTCGTAAGCGTCTGTGCGTAGGGACGTTCCTGCGTCACGAAACCGATCCTCTTCAACTTGCCGGCAGGCCCGGGCGCCAGACGCACCAAGCCTGCAGTTTGTAATCGTTACAAACAATAAATAGGGTCCCGGTCATTGATTTGTCAAGGGCCGGGGGTCCGGCAGGGGCAGGCCCGGCCCCGGGCAAAATGCCCTTGCATCAAGGGTTTGCGCCGGACCAAGGGTATGTTACGAAGCCCAAAGCACAGTGAGGAACCGGGCCCGCACAAGCGCGGCCCAAACCAGGGACGGCCCCCGGGAGCAAAGCCGGATCAACCGGCGGCGCGGCGGGCCCTTACAGAGCGGACGGCAATGGCGGAACGGAAATCGGCATTATCCCTCGAAGACCTGCTCGAATGCAGCCATGGCCGCATGTTCGGGCCGGGCAATCCGCAGCTTCCCCTGCCCCCCATGCTGATGATCGACCGCATCACCCATATCAGCGATGAGGGCGGCGAATACGGCAAGGGGCAGATCCTCGCCGAATTCGACATCAAGCCGGATCTCTGGTTCTTCGCCTGCCATTTCGAAGGCGACCCGGTC
>PNMC01000353.1 GCA_013823365.1 Parvibaculum sp.
GAATCGAGATTGAACACGCGCACGGGGCGAAGCTCGCCCTGCCCGTATTCGGTCAGCGCCACCGGGTCTCCCCGATGGGTAGCCAGTACCGATCCGGACAGGATGGGTGCGTCACGCCCGCGCAACAAAACCCCCTGACCTTTTCTCAGGCGGGCCGCCTCCTCTGCACTTACGGCCAGCGCCGGGATGTCGTCCAGCGCGGTCTCAAGCGGCAACAGATGCGTCCCTGGGCCGGGAGCGGGCGCAATATGACCCAAGGCGAGGAGTTTATCCAGTGGAATTGCGGCCTCCTCCCGGAAGGGGCCGTGGCGGGTGCGGCGGAGGGCCGAGACATGGCCGGCAGAGCCGAGGGCAAGCGCCAGATCCCGGGCGAGCGAGCGGACGTAAGTCCCTTTGCTGCAAGAGATTTCGAGCTCGGCATGGTCCGGGTCCGGCCGCGAAACGAGGCGGATTTCATGGATAGCGACGGGGCGGGGCTTCATTTCCACGGCCTCGCCGGCCCGGGCCCTTGCATAGGCCCGCTCGCCATCGACCTTGATGGCGGAAAAGGCGGGGGGCACCTGCTCGATCGGTCCCTGAAAGCGGGGCAGCATGGCCTCGATTTCGGCATCCGCTGGCCGGACGGGGCTTGTCCGCACCACCTCGCCCTCGGCATCGTCGGTCGAGGTCTGCTCGCCGAAGCGGATGGTGAAGCGGTAGGATTTGGTCGCGTCGATGACGAAGGGCACCGTTTTCGTCGCCTCGCCAAGCGCGATGGGGAGGACGCCGGTCGCCAAAGGGTCGAGCGTGCCGGCATGGCCCGCCTTCTGCGCATTGAAGGCGCGGCGGACCTTGTTCACCACATCGGAGGAGGTCGGGCCCAAAGGCTTGTCGATAACGACCCAGCCCGAGACCGGATCGCCTTTCTTGCGCCGGGCCATGCCTTTCAGTCCTCGTCGCCGGCGGGGCCGAGATCGCGGGCGACTTCAGGCTTGTGCAGCAGGCGGTCGATCGCCTCGGCATTGTCGAAGGAGGTGTCGGGCTCAAAGGAGAGGTCCGGCATGAACTTGAAGGTGACTTCCTTCGAGAGCTGGCCGCGCAGATAGGCGCGGACGCGGGTGAGCGCCTCGGCGAGCGCCGCCGCGTCGCCGTGACCGAGCGGCGCGACGAAGCAGGTCGCATGGCGCAGGTCCGGGCTCATCCGGACTTCGGTGACGGTGAAGCTGCGATCAATGAGGTCCGGATCGCGGATCGTGCCGCGCGAGACGATATCGGCCAGCGCGCGGCGCACGAGTTCACCCGCGCGCAACTGGCGCTGGCTCGGCGCGCTGGCGCCGCGATGTGATTTTCCAGATGATTTTCCGGAACCGGATTTTCTCTGCATGGGGCTTTTCCGTTTACCCCCTCATCCGATCCGGGCCTTGCCCGGATCACCCTCTCCCCGAAGGGAGAGGGGAAAGACAATCGGGGGCGGCAGCATCAATCGAGGCTGCGCTTCACCACCTCGACATCGAAACATTCGATGATGTCGCCCTTGCGCATGTCCTGATAATTCTCGAAGGCCATACCGCATTCCTGGCCGGACTGCACTTCCTTCACTTCGTCCTTGAAGCGCTTCAGGGTCGAGAGCTTGCCTTCGTGGATCACGACGTTGTCGCGGATCAGGCGGACATGCGAACCGCGGCGCACCACGCCTTCGGTGACGCGGCAGCCCGCGACCTTGCCGGTCTTGGAAATGTTGAAGATTTCGAGGATTTCGGCATTGCCGAGGAAGGTTTCGCGCAGTTCCGGCGAGAGCATGCCGGAGAGCGCGGCCTTGATGTCGTCCACCAGATCGTAGATGACCGAGTAGTAGCGGATTTCGACGCCATCCTGACGCGCGGCGTCGCGTGCCTGCGTATTGGCGCGCACATTGAAGCCGATGATCGGCGCACGCGAAGCGGTTGCGAGCGTGACGTCGGATTCCGTGACGCCGCCGACGCCGACATGAATGACGCGGGCGGTGACTTCGTCGGTGCCGAGCTTTTCAAGCGCCTGCACGATCGCTTCCGCCGAGCCCTGAACGTCCGCCTTGACGACGATGGGCAGCTCTTTCTTGTCCTGCTCCTT
>PNMC01000354.1 GCA_013823365.1 Parvibaculum sp.
GCATGGTGATCGCGCCGGCGAGAACCGGGAGCGAGAGAAGAAGCAGGAACACCGTCACCAGGATCGACCAGACGAAGAGCGGCATCTTGTGCAGCGTCATGCCCGGTGCGCGCATGTTGAAGATGGTGGTGATGAAGTTGATCGCGCCGAGGATCGAGGAAGCGCCCGCGATATGGAGCGACAGGATCGCAAAGTCCATCGCGGGTCCGGGCGTGCCGGTGGTCGAGAGCGGCGCGTAGATCGTCCAGCCGCCGGCGACGCCGTGGCCGCCGGGAACGCCGGGAACGAACATCGAGATCACGAGCAGGCCGAGCGCAGGCGGCAGTAGCCAGAACGACACGTTGTTCATGCGCGGGAAGGCCATGTCCGGCGCGCCGATCATCAGCGGCACAAACCAGTTGCCGAAGCCGCCGATCATGGCGGGCATCACCATGAAGAAGATCATGATGAGGCCGTGGGCCGTCACAAGCATGTTGAAGAGGTTGTAGTCGCCGCCGAGAATCTGGTCGCCCGGCAGGTGCAGTTCCATGCGCATGACGACGGACATACCGCCGCCGATGACCCCCGCGATGATCGCGAAGATCAGGTACATCGTGCCGATGTCCTTGTGGTTCGTCGAATAGACGTACCGCTTCCAGCCCGTGGGGTGGTCGGCGTGATCGGCGTGCGCCCCTGCAGCTTGACCTGCCATCTCTCTAGACCCTTCGTTCTTGCTTCACTATCGACGGTTGAGGCGGTGCTCTTCAGCGCCGCTCGGTGCCCGCGAGTTCAGCGACCTTCACATTGTCGTTTGCGGCGGCAGCCTGCTGCTGCTGCGTCCATTCCTCGAATTCTTCCTGGGTGACGACCAGCACGTTGATCGGCATGAAGGCGTGGCGCGTGCCGCAGAGCTCGGAGCACTGGCCGTAATACATGCCGGTCTTCTCGGCGCGGAACCAGGTTTCGTTCAGGCGGCCCGGAATGGCGTCGATCTTGACGCCGAAGGGCGGCACCGCGAAGGCATGGATCACGTCCGCCGCCGTCACGATCACGCGGACGGTGGTGTCGACCGGCACGACCATCGCCTCGTCGGCCGCAAGAAGGCGCGGCTGGCCAGGCTGGAGGTCGGCATCCTCGATCATGTTCGAGATGATCGAGATGTCGCCATGGTCGGGATACTCATAGCCCCAGTACCACTGGTAGCCGATCGCCTTGACCGTGATTTCCGGCTCGGGGATCACCACCTGCTTGTAAAGCAGGCGGAAGGAGGGAACCGCGATGATGACGAGGATCACCACCGGCAGGACCGTCCAGGCCACTTCGAGCAGCGTGTTGTGCGTGGTCTTGGACGGCGTGGGATTCGCGCGGCGGTTGAAGCGCACCATCACGATGATGAGGAGCGCCAGCACAAAGAGCACGATGGCTGTAATGATGGTCAGCAGCAGGTTGTGGAAGGAAATGATGTCGCGCGCCACTTCCGTCACCGGCTCCTGGAGACCGATGCCGCGGTCGACCGGCGCCGCATACGCCATGGCGCCACTAAAAAGTGTCGCCATGAATGCGACAGCGTAAAGGCCAATTCCGTTCAGAAACCGCATGCTTGTCCCCAGCTAGTCAATTCAACGTCCGGACCGACCTCCGCGCCCGGCCTCTCGGGCGGGCTGCGGCGGTTGGGCGTCAGAAACCACAAAGCGAAGCCGCCCGCAAGGCTCGACGCCGCCTTGGTTATTTTTCGTCTGCCGGCGCCGGTTTCCCTCGTCATCCACGGGCGGACGACTCGTGCGCCGAGTATAGACAAGGTGCGGCGACAAACCACAGGAAGCCTATGGTTTTGCGACGTTTTGCCACAATAACCGGGCAAATTCCCGGGCCTCTCGACCGAAGCCGGGTGAAATTCCGGTTCGGGCCTTTATCGGGCCGCGAAAAGTCCTAGAGTTGCAGTTGGATATTTGCAGGGAGAATCGGACAGACATGCGCGACGAAGCGCTGATCCATTTCCATCTCGGCCGCCGGATTTCGGCGGGCCTGCTGCTGCCGCAGAATGGCGGCGCGGCGCCCGAGCTCCTGTCTGAGGCAGCCCCTTGGCTCGATCCGCGCGACCCCGG
>PNMC01000355.1 GCA_013823365.1 Parvibaculum sp.
AGACTTTCGGGTGGCGAGTGGTGTTGGGGTGCGGTTAGCGCAGATGGGGGGGATATGGCCACCCCGGAGCGGCGACGCCAGAGTTGGTCGAGGGTGGGTGGGGGTGGGGCAAGTCAAGCGGCCAATGTCCGCCTTTGGGTGGTTAGCCGTCTGGCTGCTTTGGGGCAGAGAGTTCAGCGAGCGGACATAAACCGGCATCCGCACTCGGCTGGCAGCACGTCCATTCCAATCGTTCGGTGATGGGATCGTGATCCCGGGCGCGGTCGATTGCAATCGTTAAGTGATGCGTATGCGCTGCCGATATGAAGTTATCGATATTCTAGACGCACTTGATGAGGAATAAGATCGCCGCGGCAGTCTGCTGAACCATATAATCGGCGAAATGCTTCTCTACGACCCGCGGCTCTGTCCCGGCCCCATGGCCACCCTCATTATTCCGCATCGTCGGGATGCCCATAATGACATTGCGGAAGCTAGTGAACTGCGATTGCAGGTGATCTGGAATAAGCTTCTTTTCGAACGCCATGGCGATGAGATTTGCTGCACGGTCGCTTGGCCTTACCGGCCATTGCTTCTTCGCAGCGATCACCTTCAATGTGCTCTCAAACGCGTTCCCGCAGTCCGCAATGCAGTCGTCGAAATTTCCCGCCCGTAGTTCCGCTAGCGCATCTCTGAACTCCTGATCGACTGCGGCAAAATCCTTGTGGGCAGTGATGCCGAGGACCGGCGCAATAGCGTTTTGATACAGATATTCAGCTGTAACTTCAATAACCTGCTTATCAACGAAGCGATAACCTAAGCCATCTTCTTCCATGCGGGCATTAATATTCTTGATGGCTTCAACGATGTTTTGCGCGGGGCGATAACTAAGCTCGGGCTCGGTGGCCGACATCTCTCGGATATATGTAAAAGGATAGGTGCATGCGATCTCGATGGCATCGAGACGATAGTCATGGTGCGGGCAACAGACCTGATGCTCGCTCATCCACCACCAATAGAATTCTTCGGAGAGGGTTTGCCCTCTCGCCAGTGCAGGCTTGGCCAGATCATCCCGTAGATGGGCAACCAATGCACGAAACAGCGGTTCTCCGTAGCTTGAAAGCTCTCTGTCGATTTTGATGAATTCGTTGAATATCTGCTGTAGCAGCTTCTGTCCGATCGGGAATATCCGCAGTTCGGGCGTCTTGCCTTCTTGGTCGCGGATGCGCTTCCGGCGGGAATAGGTTAGTGGAAGCGCCATCAGTGACTTGCTCCGGTTTCCTTATGCTCACACGTAAGTAGGATTATTGACGAGAAAAACCAAGCAAACGGCCGGCGAGCTATCGCACAGCTTCTGCGACGGCGCATGCGTGTGTGCACGGGATAAGCGACCGGTGCCGGGATGCATAGGACGAGTATCCAACGACCGACATTGGGGCGGTCGCTGCCGCAGTTCAGATACGGCCGGTCGCCACGAGTTCCCTCAATAGGGCGTTCACACGCGTCTGCCATCCCGGTCCACTGCCGCGCAAGTGTTCCACCGTCGCCGCATCGAGCCGGATTTTCACCTCCACCTTCGGCGTCTCCAGCTTCGGACGGCCTCGCCGGGAGGGCTTCAGGCCGGACAGGAAAGCGGCGTCCATCGGCGGATTGTCGTCATGAAGGGCGGGGTCAAACTTGGTCATAATAATATCTCGCTTCATATTTCTCGGCCAGGCGCAGGCTGATGACGCGGACGGAGTCTTCCTCCGCGCCTTCGGTGAACACCATCACGTGCAAACGGCCCTCGATCAGTCCAATCGCGACAAAGCGGGTTTCGCCATAATCGAACCGATCATCCTCGCGTTCGAGCGCAGTGTCCCAGTCAAAGCCATTTGCAGCGTTGAGCGAGACGCCATGCTTTTTCCGGTTGATGTCATCCTTGACCGGATCAAACTCGATTTTCACGGAATTTATGTACACCCAATAAATGGTCGAGTCAAGGGTGAACCCTCCCCCTACTCCACCAACCCCTCAATCGCCTCCGCCAGCTCGATATCGCGCTCGCTCAACCCGCCTGCGTCGTGCGTCGTCAGCAAAATTTCCACCCGGTTCCACACG
>PNMC01000356.1 GCA_013823365.1 Parvibaculum sp.
AACCATAGGTTTCCTGCAGCCATTTCAGGATGACCGAGGTGTCGAGGCCGCCCGAATAGGCCAGGACCACCTTTTTCACGGATTTGTCGGCGCTCATGTCGTCACCTTATGGAGGGTCGATTTTGCGGCGCACTATAGGGAAATCCGCCCTTGCGGCAAGGGGAGGGACGCGGGGCGGGACGGGGCATGCTTTCGCTGCCATAATCGCCCGGAATCAGGCCAATCCGGGGGCTCCCATGCAAGCATCGACCATCCTGCTCATCCTTCTCGGGCTCGCGGCTATCGGCGGCTATGTCTGGTATGTGAGCCTCATCACGCGGCGAAACGAGGTGCGCGAGGCGATGGGCTCGATCGATGTGCAGCTTCGCAAGCGCTTCGACCTCCTGCCCAATATCGTGGCGCTGGCGCAGAAATTCATGACGCATGAGCGCGAGCTGCTGGAAGGGCTGACGGCACTTCGGGCGAAGGTGGCCGAGCCCTATGCGAAGGACGATCCGGCGGCGGTCGCCGCCCATCTCGAGACCTCGCGCGCGCTCGAGACGGGCATGATGCGGCTCTTTGCGGTGGCCGAGAATTATCCCGAGCTTCGCTCCGCCGAAACGGTGACGCGGGCGCAGGCGACATTCGAGGAAGTCGAAGGCAATATCGCCGCCGCGCGGCGCTTCTACAATTCGGCGGTGACGCGGCTCAACAATGCGGTCGAGATTTTCCCCGGCTCCGTCATCGCGCGGATGGCGAATGTGCAGCCCTTTCCCTTCTACGAGGTGGAAGACGCGGCGGCGCGGCAGCCCGTCGACGTCAACAAGCTGATGGGCTGAGGCGGCTGTGCAAGGCTTCGACGCCTTCTACGAAAGAGAGATCGCGCCTTTCATCGAGGCGAAGGAAGCCGAGCGAAAGCTTGTCGCGAAGCGCGCCTTCCGACGGGCGGCGCCGATCGTTGCGGCGGGACTTGCGGGCTTTGCCTTTTCCACCGCCATTGCGGATGAGGATATGCGCGGGCTTGCGCTCTTCGCCGCCGCCGCGGTCATCGTCATCGGCCTGCTGCAATTCACCGCGCTCATGACATGGGGCCGAAAGTTCGCCGAGGAATTGTCGGCGAGGATTTTCGGCCATTTCGGCTATCGCTATACGCCGGAAGCGCCGGCCGATTTTCTCGAGCCGTTCCAGCGCTGCCATTTGCTTCCCTCCTATAGCCGCAGGAAACTGGAGGATCATGTTTCGGGCGAGGCGGGCGGCGTTCCCTTCGAGCTTGCGGAAGCCTTTCTCGAAAGGCGGGTGAAGCGCGACAAGCGCGACGATTACGAGCTTGTCTTTCGCGGGCTCGTGGCACGTTACCGCTTTCCGAAACGGTTTTCGGGCCGCACCGTCCTGCGCGGCGATCAGGGGCTTCTGAATGCGCTCGGCCATGCCGGCGTTCCGGGCGAGCGCGTCCGCCTCGAAGACCCGCGCTTCGAACGACATTTCGAGGTCTTTTCCGACGATCAGGTGGAAGCGCGCTATCTGCTGACGCCCGCCTTCATGGAACGGCTTTCCACGCTCAAGGAACAGACCGGCGAACCGATGCAGGCGGCCTTCGAAGGCGGCGACCTGCTTCTCGCCATCGACGGGCGGCGCGGCTATTTCTCCCAGCCCTCCGTCTGGAAGGATCTGCGCGGCAGCGACCATATCCGCCGCTTCGTCGAGGATATCGCACTGATCCGCAGCATCGCCGAGACGCTGAAGCTCGATGCGGAGACGAGGGTGTGAGCCTCGCAATGTATCTTGCGCGGATTGGCTCTGGCGCATATGGCCATTCACGCGCAATCTGACGTCACTGCATCATGAGGGCACCCATGAAAATCGAGTTCTGGTACGAGTTCGCGAGCACCTATTCCTATCCGGCGGCGATGCGCGTGGAAGATGCGGCAAGGGAAGCGGGCGTCACGCTCGTCTGGCGGCCTTTTCTGCTCGGGCCGATTTTCGGGGCGCAGGGGTGGAACGACAGTCCCTTCAACATCTATCCCGCCAAGGGAAAATATATGTGGCGCGACATGGCGCGCCTCTGCGATGCGGCGGGGCTCACGCTGAAGGAGCCGGTGC
>PNMC01000357.1 GCA_013823365.1 Parvibaculum sp.
GGGCGCCAGGGCTGGTTGCCGTCGCTCGTCTCGTCCGTGTCGCCATCCATCGGCGCGTCGTCGGATTCGACCTCGACGGTCTGCTCGTCGCCTTCCTCGCCTTCGCCTTCGGAATATTCGACCTGTTCGGCGGAGGCGCCGTCGGGCTGCTCGGCCTCGCCGGACTGGCTTTCATCGGAGCTTTGCTCGCTGTCGCCTTCCTGGTCCTCGGCATCCTCGGAGGACTGGTCCGGAGATTCTCCGAGTTCGTCGCCCATATCGAGGTCGACGAGAATGTCGCGCGTCGCGCGGGCAAAGGCCGCCTGATCGTCGATCAGTTCATGCAGGCGAGCGAGATCGGAGCCTGCCTTGTCCTCGATCCAGCCGCGCCATTGCTCGACAAGCTTTTCGGCGGCGGGCGGCGGGGCTTCGCCCGTCAGCTTTTCGCGCACGATCATCGCCACGGCTTCGGACAGCGGCGCTTCCTCGCGCGAGGAGATGCGGTCATAGCCGCGCGCGGCGCAGCGCTGCTCGAGCGCGGCGGTCAGGTTCTGCGCCATGCCCTTCATCTGGTTGGCGCCGATCGCCTCGCAGCGGGCCTGCTCCACCGCATCGAAGACGGCGAGCGCATTGCCGCCTTCCGGCTGCAGGTTCGCATTCACCTTTTCGTCGTGATGGGCAAGGCGCAGCGCATAGGCATCCGAGACGCCTCGAACCTGCGCCACTTCTTCGGGCGGCAGGGTGCGGCTCGGCATGGGCAGGCGCGCGCGCAGGCCGCGCAGGCCCGGCGCTTCCGTTCCGAAAGTGACGTTGAGCTCCGGCTGCTCGGCAATCGTGCGCATGGTGAGGCTCAGCGCACGCTTGAACGGCTCGACGGGGCTTTCCTTGGACTTCATACGATGCCGAACCGCCCTTGCCGGGCGGCCTCATTCCAGGGGTCAGGCAACCTTGATGTTGATGGCCGAGTCCGGCAGGTCCTGGCCGAAACAGCGCTGGTAGAACTCGGCGACGGTCGCGCGTTCGAGTTCGTCGCACTTGTTCAGGAAGGTTACGCGGAAGGCGAAGCCGACATCGCCGCCGAAGATGCGCGTATTCTCGGCCCAGGTGAGCACGGTGCGCGGGCTCATCACGGTCGAGACGTCGCCATTGATGAAGGCGGAACGCGTGAGGTCGGCGACGCGGACCATCGCGTCGATGGTCTTGCGGCCTTCCTCCGTGTCGTAGCTCTTCAGCTTCGACAGCATGATGTTCACTTCTTCCTTGTGCGGCAGGTAGTTCAGCGTAGTCACGATGTTCCAGCGGTCCATCTGGCCCTGGTTGATCTGCTGCGTGCCGTGATAGAGGCCCGAGGTGTCGCCGAGGCCGACCGTGTTCGCCGTCGCGAAGAGGCGGAAGGCCGGGTGGGGCCGGATGACGCGGTTCTGGTCGAGCAGCGTCAGCTTGCCCGAGGCTTCGAGCACGCGCTGGATCACGAACATGACGTCCGGACGGCCGGCGTCGTATTCGTCGAAGACGAGGGCGACGGGGTGCTGCAGCGCCCAGGGCAGGATGCCTTCGCGGAATTCGGTGACCTGCTTGCCTTCCTTCAGGACGATGGCGTCCTTGCCGACGAGATCGATACGGCTGATATGGCTGTCGAGGTTGATACGGATGCAGGGCCAGTTGAGGCGCGCGGCCACCTGTTCGACATGGGTCGACTTGCCGGTGCCGTGATAGCCCTGAACGATCACGCGGCGGTTATAGGCAAAGCCTGCCAGCAGCGCGATGGTCGTATCCCGGTCGAAGAGGTAGTCCGGGTCGAAATCGGGGACATACTCGTTCGGTTCCGAGAAGGCCGGCACTTCCATGTCGATGTCGATCTTGAAGACCTCGCGGACATTGACCTTCTTGTCCGGGAGATTGTCCGACATGCCGTTTCTCGCTTCGAAGCTCATCCTGGGCCTACTTCCGTACTTGAGAGGTTCGGTGCCGGCGCTCGTCTCCGGCTCCATCGAAATCCGTTTGGCCGCACGCTTCCGGGCCTTGTACCGCCCCATGGGACGAGTAACCGGCCTGCCTTCGCCGCTGCCGCC
>PNMC01000358.1 GCA_013823365.1 Parvibaculum sp.
TTTGTGGGGCTCCCCGCCATCATCCGCCCCTCCTTCACCATGGGCGGCACGGGCGGCGGCATCGCCTATAACCGGCAGGAATTTGCCGACATCATCGAAAGCGGCCTCGATGCGAGCCCCGTGAACGAGGTGCTGGTCGAGGAAAGCGTGCTCGGCTGGAAGGAATACGAGATGGAAGTCGTCCGCGACCGCGCGGACAATTGCATCATCATCTGTTCGATCGAGAATGTGGACCCGATGGGCGTCCATACCGGCGACTCGATCACCGTGGCGCCGGCGCTGACGCTCACCGACAAGGAATATCAGGTGATGCGCAATGCGAGCATCGCCGTGCTGCGCGAGATCGGCGTGGAGACCGGCGGCTCCAACGTGCAGTTCGCCGTGAACCCGAAGGACGGGCGCCTCGTCGTCATCGAAATGAATCCGCGCGTCTCGCGCTCCTCGGCACTGGCGTCGAAGGCGACGGGCTTCCCGATTGCCAAGGTCGCCGCGAAACTCGCCGTCGGCTACACGCTGGACGAATTGCAGAACGACATCACCAAGGTCACGCCCGCAAGCTTCGAACCGACCATCGACTATGTGGTCACGAAAATTCCGCGCTTCGCCTTCGAGAAATTCGCGGGCGCCGAAAAGCTGCTCGGCACGGCGATGAAATCCGTCGGCGAGGCCATGGCCATCGGCCGCACCTTCAAGGAGAGCTTGCAGAAAGCGCTGCGCTCGATGGAGACCGGGCTCACCGGCCTCAACGAAGTCACCGTGCCCGGCATGGGCGAAGGCGACGACAAGAATGCGATCCGCGCCGCGCTCGGCCGCCCGACGCCCGACCGCCTGCTCGTGATCGCGCAGGCGCTCCGCCTCGGCGTGCCGCATGACCAGATCCGCGCCTCCTGCGCCTACGATCCCTGGTTCATCGAACAGCTTCAGGAAATCGTCGACGCGGAAGAAGCCGTGCGAAAGAACGGCTTGCCGCAGACGAAGGCGGAAATGCGCGCGCTGAAGGCGATGGGCTTTTCCGACGCGCGCCTCGCGCAGCTCGCGGGCTCGGAAGAGGAAGCCGTGCGCAAGGCGCGGCGCGAGATGGGCGTGCGCCCGGTCTACAAGCGGATCGACACCTGCGCGGCCGAGTTCGAAAGCCTGACGCCTTACATGTATTCGACCTATGAGACGGATTTTGCCGGCAATGCCGATTGCGAAGCCCTGCCGTCCGACCGCAAGAAGGCGATCATCCTGGGCGGCGGGCCGAACCGCATCGGCCAGGGCATCGAGTTCGATTATTGCTGCTGCCATGCCGCTTTCGCGCTCGACGAAATCGGCATCGAAAGCATCATGGTGAATTGCAACCCGGAAACGGTGTCGACCGACTACGACACGTCGGACCGGCTCTATTTCGAGCCGCTCACCGCCGAGGACGTGCTGGAGCTGATCGACCTCGAACGCTCGAACGGCACGCTGGCCGGCGTCATCGTGCAGTTCGGCGGCCAGACGCCGCTGAAACTCGCGAACGACCTCGAACGCGCGAATGTGCCGATCCTCGGCACCTCGCCCGACGCCATCGACCTTGCCGAAGACCGCGACCGCTTCAAGGCGCTGCTTGAAAAGCTCGACCTGAAGCAGCCGCCGAACGGCATCGCGCGTTCCGCCGCCGAAGCGAAGGCGATTGCCGAACGCATCGGCTATCCCGTCGTCATCCGCCCCTCTTACGTGCTCGGCGGACGCGGCATGGAAATCGTGCGCGATACCGGCCATCTCGAGCGCTATATCAACGAAGCGGTGATCGTCTCGGGCAAGAGCCCGGTGCTGATCGACGGCTATCTGCACGATGCGATCGAAGTCGATGTCGATGCGCTGTGCGACGGCAAGGATGTCGTGATCTGCGGCATCATGGAGCATATCGAGGAAGCGGGCGTGCATTCGGGCGACAGCGCCTGTTCGCTCCCGCCCTATTCGCTGCCGCGCGACACCATTGCCGAGATCGAACGCCAGACGCGCGAAATGGCGCTGGCGCTCAATGTCGGCGGGTTGATGAACGTGCAGTACGCGGTTCAGAA
>PNMC01000359.1 GCA_013823365.1 Parvibaculum sp.
TTTCCGCTACGAGATCACGGGCGATAATCCGCCCTGGCGGCCGCTCCGCGCCTTCGATGACGGTTCGAAAGTCTATATCGAGTTTCCCGCGCGGTTCGATCAGGGCGAGGCACCGCCGCTCTTCGTGGTCGGCCCCTCGGGCGGCAGCGAACTCGTCAATTACCGGCTGCGCGGCCATTACTACATTGTCGATCGCCTCTTCGCGGCGGCGGAATTGCACCTCGGCGAGGCGCCGCAACAGGTGGTGCGCATCAGCCGCACCGACAGGGTAGCGGGCGTCGTCGATGATCGCCCCTCGCGGCTGCGGCCGGGACGATAGGAGAGAGATATGGCCGGTCCCGCCTCGCCTCAGGGTCAGACGCAGTCGTCGGGGAAAGTCGATCCCGAAACGCTGGCGCTGCGCGCCAAGCCGCGCCGTGTGACACGGTTCCGGCGCAGTGTCGTCATCGGCGTCGCGGCGACGGGCTCGGCGACGATTTTCGCGCTCGCCTTTCTGGCGCTGGAAGGCTCAAGCTTTCGTCTCGCGGCGCCGGATGGTGGGGAGCTCTACCACCCGGAGCGTAAGGAGAGGGCGGAGGGGCTGGCGGCGCTGCCCGTGAGCTACGACGAGATCCCGAAGCCGATCCCCGAACTCGGCGCGCCGCTTCCCGGCGAATTTGGCCGCCCGATCCTCAGGCGCGAGGCGGAACTCGGCATCGACAATAGCGCCGGCCTCCGCCCGACCTTCGTGCCGAGCGCCGAGGAGAACGACGCTCGCGCCGAAAGGCTCAGACTAGCGCAACAGGCGCGGCAGGCGGCGGAAGCAGGCGTGTTCTTTCAATTGAAGGGGAGCGGAAGCGGCGAGGGGCGTGCTTCGCAATCGAGAGTGGCTGATGCGAGGGAGAGCACAGGTCTTCAAGCTGTCGCCGCAGTCGACGAGCGTCTCAACCTCGATCCGGAGCGCGACCAGAACCATCAGCAGCGCAAGCTCGATTTTATGAACCGGGGACCGGATCCTGACATCTATAACCGCCACACGCTGCAGGAACCGGTCTCGGCGCATCAGTTGATGGCCGGCAGCGTCATCGCCGCGAGCCTGATCACGGGGCTCAACTCCGATCTGCCGGGCCTTGTGGTTGCCCAGATCACAGAAAATATTTTTGACACGGTGAGCGGAAGGGCTTTGCTGATTCCGCAAGGATCGAGGCTCATCGGCAGTTACGACAGTGTCGTCGCCTTCGGTCAGTCGCGGGCGCTGCTCGTCTGGCATCGCATCGTGATGCCGGATGGTTCCTCGATCGTGATCGACAATCTGCCGGCGACGGATGCCACCGGTTATGCCGGCGTCGCTGACGAGGTCGACTACCACACATGGGCGCTCGTCAAGGGCGTGGCGCTGGCGACGCTTCTGGGCGTTGGCACCGAGCTCGGTTTCGGCAGCGAGGAGAGCGATCTCCTGCGCGCGATCCGCCAGTCGACGCAGCAAAACGTTTCGCAGGCCGGCCAGCGCCTCACCGAAAAGAATCTCAACATCCAGCCGACCATCACGGTGAGGCCCGGCTGGCCGATCCGCGTCATCGTGCAGAAGGACCTGATCCTGCGTCCCTATCGAGGATGAGAACCATGCCCGACCTGAAACTCGGCAAACTCCCCGACCGCACGCCGGTCAAGATCACCTTCATCGCGCCACCCGATCTCAACAAGGCGCTGCAGGCCTATGCCGCGCTTTATCGCGAGACCTATGGCGAGGCTGAATCGGTGCCGGAGCTCATTCCCTACATGCTGCAGAGTTTTCTGGAGGCTGATCGTGGCTTTGCCAAGGCACGGAAGGCGTTGCCGGAAGGAGAGGGCAAAGGCACCGGTATCGCTCAGCCGGGATCGAGAGGACGTGCACCTCGCGCGCCGTTGCCGCCAACCGATAAGGAGGATTGAGATGTCTGTGATCGGGATGTTCACGCCTACGAAGGAGGGTGGCTGGTCCGGCACCATCCGGACCCTCATCATCGATGCAAAGCTGCGCTTTGTGCCGAACGACAATCGCGACAGTGAACGGGCGCCGGCC
>PNMC01000360.1 GCA_013823365.1 Parvibaculum sp.
CTCGCCGTCGAAATTGCCCGGCGCTTTCGCGAATTCATCCACCACCTGTTTGGCGGTGTTGACGGTGAGGGGGGCGTTGTCCGCGATGAGAGCGCAATAATCGCGCACGAAATTTTCCAGCGCTTCTTTCGTCGTCACGCGGTTTACGAGGCCCATGGCGAGTGCCTCGTCATGCGTGAAGCGGCGGGCGGTAAAGAAGATTTCCTTGGCGAAAGAGGGACCGACGACATTCACAAGGCGGCCGGTGCCGGTTGTGCCATAGGCGAGGCCGAGTTTCGCGGCGGGGATGCCGAAGGTCGAGCCTTCGGCGGCGATGCGCATGTCGCAGGACAGCGCGATGCCGAGGCCGCCGCCGATGCAGAAGCCGTCGATCATGGCGATGGTCGGCTTTTGCGCCTCGGCGATGGCGTTGAAGGCGCGCTCGGTGGCCTGCTCATAGGCGAGGATGCCTTCCGCCGTGGAGCGGCTTTCGCCGAATTGCGAAATGTCGGCGCCCGCGACGAAGGCGCGATCGCCCGCGCCGGTCAGCACGATGACGCGGATATCCGGGTCGGCATCGAAGGCGGCGGTGATGACCGGCACGGCCTCCCACATGTCGAGGCTGACGGCATTCAGCCGCTCGGGATTGTTGAAGATCATCCAGCCGATCGCGCCGTCCTTGCGGGCGACCATGCGGGGGGTGGGGGAGGCAATCGTCAATGGTCTGTTCCAGCCGGAGTTTCTGCTGCCGACTGGGATACAGGCGGGGCGGGGTGCTGGCAACAACCTAACGGACGTCATTGCCGGGCTTGACCCGGCAATCCAGTACGACCTGACTCAGAACGAACGTCTCCTGGATGCCCGGGTCAAGCCCGGGCATGACATTTTTGTTTTAAACCGGTGCCACGCATTCCAGTCTTGGCGTGCGGGCGGGGGGCTCGGCGTCTTTGAGGTCGGCCAGCAGGTCGGATTTGAGTTTGGCATAGGCCGGGTCGTTCCAGAGATTGCGGAACTGCTGCGGGTCTTCCTTGTGATCGTAGAGCTCGCCCTCGCTGCCGTCATAAAGGGTGCCGGGGAGATAGGCGGTGATGGTGTAGCCGTCGCGGTAGATGGTGCGCAGCCCCACCGTCGTGCCGTCCACGTGGCAACAGTCCCATTCGGTGAAGACACGCTCGCGCTTCTGCGTCTCGGCTTCCACTTCCGATTTCGGCATGGGCTTTCCCTGCATCCATTCGGGCACAGGCAACCCGGCGATCTCGCAGAAGGTGGGCGCGAGATCGACCTGGCCGACGGGCTTGCCGACGGTCGCGGGTGAGACCTTCGCCGATTTCGCGGGCCGCCAGATCATGGGCAGGCGCATCAGCGCGTCGACGTGATAAGGCCCCTTGAAGAGCAGGCCGAACTCGCCCTGAAACTCGCCGTGATCGGTGGTGAAGACGACATCGACATCGTCGCCCCAGCCGCGCTTCTCGATATAGGCCATGACTTTCGCGATGGCCTCGTCGATCAGCTCGTTCTCGACATGGGTGAAGGCGTTGATCTCCTGCACCTGATCGGCGGTCATGTCGCAGGCGCGGAATTCCGGCGGCGCCTCGAAATTCGTGACGCGTTCGCCCTTGTACCATTCCATCCAGTGGCGGGGCTTGTCCGCCAGCACCTTCTCGATCTTTTCCTTCGAGCCCGGATAGAACTCCGGCAGCGGCGTGTCGCGCCAGGGATGGCGGTGAAGCTCGGATTGCGGCGGGTCCCAGGGGTGGTGCGGATCGGGGAAGCTCATCCAGCAGAACCAGTCATCCTCCGCGCCGACGGAGCCCAGCCAGTCGATGGTGCGGTCTGCCACCCAGTCTGTGTGGTAGTGCTCGCGCGAAACCGGATTGAAATGCACCTGACAGGCGCCGGTGTCGCCGCCTCCCGCCGCGTTCACCTGAAACTTCTCGTTGAGATTCTGGTAGAAATAGCCGAAGGCATCGGGATCGTTCTTCCTGATCCATTCGGCGTAGTGCAGGATCAGCGGCGAGTGGGTTGCCAGCTCCATGTAGTCGAAGCCGCGATGCGGCCCG
>PNMC01000361.1 GCA_013823365.1 Parvibaculum sp.
GTCGGCGCTTCGGCAAGCGTGAGCTTCGAATAGGCATTGCAGGCGCGGATCGACAAGGGATCGAGAATTTCGATCCGGGCCACGGGAAGCCCAGACTGGATCGTCTCGATCACCGCATCGACCGCCCCTTCGATGCTCGCGAATGGCACGACGCCGGAACGCACCGCTCCCGGTATGCCGTAGAGCCTAAGCGTCAGTTCCGTGATGATGCCAAGCGTGCCTTCAGAGCCGATCAGAAGCCGCGTGAGATCGTATCCGGCGGATGATTTCCGCGCCCGCGTGCCGGTGCGGATGATGGAGCCGTCCGCCATCACGGCGGTGAGCGCCAGCACATTCTCGCGCATCGTGCCGTAACGCACGGCGTTCGTGCCGGAAGCCCGCGTCGCCGCCATGCCGCCGAGCGTCGCATTGGCGCCGGGATCGATCGGGAAGAAGAGCCCGGTGTCGCGGAGATAATCGTTGAGCGCCTTCCGGGTGACGCCAGCCTCGACGCGCACATCGAGATCGGCCGCATTCACCTCGATGATGCGGTCCATGCGGGAAAGATCAAGCGAGAGCCCGCCATGCACGGCGGAGACATGGCCCTCAAGCGAGGTGCCCGCCCCGAAGGGAATGACCGGCATGCCATGCGCGGCGCAGATGCGCATGATCGCGGCGACTTCCTCCGTCGTCTCCGCAAAGGCGACCGCATCGGGCATCGCAACGGCGTGCCAGCTCTCGTCGCGGCCATGCGCCTCGCGGATCGCCGCCGCCATGCTGAGCCGCGCGCCAAGCAGCGCGGAAAGCGCCGCCAGCGCCGCCTCTCTGCCCTCTCTCCTCGCCGCTTCGCTCATGGGTGGTTCCTTGAACTTCGCCACTAACAGCTTAGCATATACCCAACACGTCATGGCCCGGCTTGTCCGGGCCATCCACGTCTTTGACCTTCGGCGCCTCTGTCGAGAAAGACGTGGATGACCCGCATAAAGCGGGTCATGACGCCTTGTTTTAAGTATTGAGGCCGGGAAGAACCCCGCCCGGCAACAGGAGGACCAGATATGACCGACCTCACCTTCGCCGCTCCGCTCGAAAGCCCGCTCCGCAAGGTGGAGAAGCAATGGGTCGATCTGAACGGCCATATGAACATGGCCTATTACCACCTGGTCTTCGACGAATCGCTCGATGTCGCTTTTTCCGCCCTCGGCATCGGCTGGGACTACACGGAGAAAGGCGAAGGCTCCTGCTTCACGGCGGAAGTCCATGTCTGCTATCTCGACGAGGTGAAGGAAGGCGATCCGCTGCGGGTCACCTATCAGCTTCTCGATGCGGACGAGAAGCGCATCCATGTCTTCGGCCATATGTATCACGCCGAAAAGGGCTATCTCGCCGCCACCAGCGAGCAGATGTGCATCCATGTGGACATGAAATCCCGCCGCGCCTCCCCCTTCCCGCCCGAGCAGCAGGCCCGCATCGCTGCCATGATGAAGGCCCACAAGGACATGCCCCGCCCCGCGCAGGCGGGCCGGGTGATCGGGATCAAGCGGAAGTAAAGCGGAACTTCGGCGTCACCCGACAACAAATTTAAAGCCTTTGCCAAATATAGAAGTGTCATCCCGGCACTTGTTGCCGGGACCCAATCCACCTTTCGGCAAATCGTGAGGCCAACGGATCCCGGGAATAAATCCCGGGATGACACCTGTATTTTATAGTCAAAGCGCCTTCGGAAAGCCCCTTTCGCGCTATGCCCCTCACCCTGCTACAATGCCGGAATCATGACCCCATCCGGTGACCCCTTCGATCTCGGGAACATTCCCGAGGAAACGACCGCCCGCACGACGAGCGAACGGGCCATCGCGGCAATGCGCGCACCCTATCTCGAAGGGCTGAATGCCGAGCAGCGAGAGGCCGTCGAAACGCTGGACGGCCCCGTGCTCGTGCTGGCGGGTGCGGGCACCGGCAAGACACGCGTGCTGACGACGCGGCTTGCCCATCTTCTTGCCACCCGCCGCGCCTGGCCCGGCCAGATCCTTGCCGTGACCTTCACCAAC
>PNMC01000362.1 GCA_013823365.1 Parvibaculum sp.
ACCGATGGTCGAACCGTCATGGCCGAACACCTCGTAAGTGCCATCGCCGTCCCAGTCCCACATGAAGGTGGCAAGGCCTATGGCGTCGATGTTCATACCCCTGGGGCAGACGACATTCATGCTGTGCATCGCCTCGACGCTTTCGGCTGAGAGAACGCGATTGCCGTTCGGCGCCACGCCGCCCGCCATCATCATCCGCATGAAGGCGACGACATCGCGGGCGCGTGCCATCGGCGTCGCGCCCGCAGGCCCGTTCGAGGCGGCGAGATAGGCAACCGGCGTGACGAAGAGCTTGCCGGGGCCCCCGAGATGACCGATCGCCGTCTGGTAGCGCATGGCCTGTTCCGGCAGCGTCGAGAAGGAGGGTGTGTCGAGCGGCTTTGCCAGCCGCTGGCGGATCGCCTTGTCCCATGTCGTGCCGCAAGCGACCTCGATCATGCGGCCTGCGGCGACGAAGCCCGTATTGCAGTAGGAAAACATCTCGCCGGGCTCATGCACCTGATCGAGCGCGGCCATCATGGCGGTGAATTTCGCCACCCGGTCCTCGCCGCGGCCCGCATCCTTGAAATAATCGCCCATGATGCCGCTGGTATGCGTGAGCAAGTGGCGAAGCGTCACCCGCGCGGCAACGCTCTCATCCTGCACCTTGAAGTCCGGCAGCAGGGTGCGCAGCGGCGCATCGAGCGCGAGCTTTCCTTCCTCGACAAGCTGCATCGCGAGCGCCGCCGTGTAGAGCTTGGTGATGGAGCCGATCTGGAACAGCGTATCGGACGTGACCGGCACCTCAGTCTCGATATTGCAGACGCCGGCCGTCGCTTCCGCAAGCGCGTCTCCCGCCCAGACAGCCAGCGACGCCCCCGGCACGCCATGGTCGCGCGTACCTTGGTCGAGCATCTCTTTCAGGCGCGCAGGGGAATGGGGCATGGGTGTAAACGTCCTTTGATCCGAGTTAGACCGATCATACCCCCACTCGCCCTACCCGGGGATAAGTGCAAATTACCTTGCAGTTTCAGGCCACTGGCGGGCGGCCCGGTTTGCTTCTAGAGTGCCGCGCGTTTTCCGAGCCGGAGTTGCCCCCATGAGCGAAGTCACCTGCGTCGACCACATCATCATCGCCGTCCGCGACCTCAAGGAAGCGGAGAAAACCTATACGGCGATCTTTGGCCGCGAGCCCTCCTGGAAGGGCGTCCATCCCGGCGTCGGCACGGGCAACGTGTTGTACCGGTTGAAGAATACCTATGTGGAGCTCTATGCCCCGATCGCCGAAGGCGCCAATGCCGATGCGCTGAAGGCCCATCTCGATGCACAGGGCGAAGGGCTCTACGGCATCGTGCTCGGCGTTGCCGATGCCGCCGCCGCGACCGAAGCCTTCAATGCGCGGGGGCTCAAGTCCGGCGCGCCTGTCGATGGCAAGGGCCGCGACGAGGTGACGGGCGCGATCCGCGAATGGCGCACCATCGCCATGCCGAAGGATGAAGT
The DNA here is from genome assembly GCA_013823365.1 of Parvibaculum sp. Lineage (GTDB taxonomy): Bacteria > Pseudomonadota > Alphaproteobacteria > Parvibaculales > Parvibaculaceae > Parvibaculum. Next base: position 1,480 of record PNMC01000362.1, read on the forward strand.
GCTCGGCCTCTTCATGCTGGGCATCCAGCATCTGAGCCCGGAAGACGCGCTGCCGCCCGCGCCGCTCTCGGCCGGCGTGCCGGAAGGCGAGGCCGTTTCGGCCTGCGATCACGTCGTCATCATGACGCCCGATGCCGAACGCTGCAAAGCGCTCTTCGGCGGCAAGCTCGGCATCCGCCTCGCCCTCGACCAGACGAAGCCCGAATGGGGCGTCCGCCAGCTTTTCTTCCGTGCTGGTGGCCTCACCATCGAAGTGGTGGAAATGCTCGACAAGGCGAAGGCGCCGAAGACCGAAGGGTTCTGGGGCATCGCCTGGAATGTGGAGTCGGTCGCCGCCGCCACGGCGCGGATCGGCAAGGCCGGGCTCGACGTGTCGGAAGTGCGTGTGGGCCGGAAGCCCGGCACCGAAGTCTCGACCATCCGCAAGCCGACCTGCGGCGTGCCTACGCTGCTGATCGGTGAAACGGCCTCGTAGGAATGTTTGAATAACCAGCGCGTTTGATGGTTTCTTGTGCCCTCAGCCCCAAACTCGTCATTGC
>PNMC01000363.1 GCA_013823365.1 Parvibaculum sp.
GCCGGATCGTCATTGAAGACGGTCGCCTGGTCCATCAGGCCGTGAACGAGGCGGACGCATTGCCCGTCCTTCAGATCGATTGCGGGAAAGAGGATCATCGAATTTCTTTCAGACTCGCCACTTCAGGAAATTGCCGATCAGCGCGAGGCCGAGTTCCTGGCTCTTTTCGGGGTGGAACTGGGTGCCCGCCATGTTGTCCTTCGCGACCACCGCGGTGACCGGGCCCGCATAATCGACGCGGGCGACAAGTGCATCGGGCTCTGCCAGCGCAAAGGCATAGGAGTGCACGAAATAGGCGTGGGTCGCGGGCATCGCCTCAAGCAGCGGATGCGGGCGCACCATGTCGAGTTCGTTCCAGCCCATATGCGGGATCTTGAGCGAGGCATCGGCGGGTTCGATCTTCACGACCTCGCCTTTGAGCCAGCCAAGCCCTTTATGGGTGCCGTGTTCGAGGCCGCGCTCGGCCATGAGCTGCATGCCGACACAGATGCCGAGAAAGGGCTTTGCCTGACGGCGCACCGTGTCGACAAGCGTTTCTTCCATGCCGGGAATGGCGCGCAGGCCCGCGGCGCAATCGCCGAAGGCGCCGACGCCGGGCAGCACGATGCGGTCTGCCATGCGCACGGCTTCCGGCTCTCTCGTTACCAGAATGTCGGCGGCAAGCTCTGCCTCGCGCGCGGCGCGCTCGAAGGCCTTGGCGGCGGAGCGGAGATTGCCGGAGCCGTAGTCGATGATCGCGACTTTCATCATGCGGTCAGTGTCCGGGTCTCGGGCCGGCATCGGGGAAGAGGCCGAAGACGCCGCTCTCCGTCTGCGCCGGTTGCGGGCGGCGGGGCCAGACCGGCGCGGTGACGGGCCTGACCTCCTCGACCACGAGGGGGCGGTCCCATTTCGCGAAGAAATTGCGCTCGGCTTCCTCAAGCGTCGCACCGGCTGCAATTCCTGCCTCGCGATAGGATTTCCGCGCCAGCGTCCAGCGGCGGATGTCGTTGCCTTCCGCGCCCAGCATGAAATTGAGGGCCAGCGAAACGGCCATGGCCGCGCCGGCGCCGAAGGCGAACTGGGCGAGATAGGACAGCGTGACGGTGAGCCCGATCCAGATCGCGAGCGCCACCCACATGCGGTGATAAATCAGCCAGACCCACGACAAGGCGAAGGCCGGAAAGGAGAAGCCCTCCTTCACCAGCACGATCCCCGCGCCGTCGAGCGGCGCGCCGGGAAGCTCATGAACCGTATAGATGCGCATGGGTTCGTTCCGTCCGCATGGGGGCGCCCCACGCGGCTTGGTTTTCGCGCCCTGTCTATGACAGATCGCGGTCAAAAACCAGCAGGAAGGCTTGCCCAAGCGGCGACAGGCGATAGCCAGTTTCGAGACTTTCGGTGAGACCGAGTTCCTTGAGACGGCGCACTTCCGCCTTGAAGGCCTGCGTCTCGCGGCCCGCCCTTGCGGCGAGCTCCGCCGCGCGGGTGCCGGGGTGACGCCCGATCAGGGCGAGATATGTCCGCGTCCAGGGCCCGTGGCGGCTTGCCTTGTCCATCCGCGCAAGCCGGGCCTCGATCGCTTCTCTTTCCGCTTTGGTGAGACGGCGCTTTTTTCGAAGGGCGATCCGCGGGTCCGCGCCTTCGAGGCGGAGGCGGATGCGATAGACCTTGCCCTCCTTGCGCGAGGCGAGTTCGGCGAGGAGTTCCTCCCGCGACGCATAGCCGGCCTGCCGCGCTTCCGCCGGTCCGATCTTCCCGAGGTCCACGACGTCGACCGCCTCGATCGCCAGCACGCCGATGGCCGTCCGCAGGGTGCCGCCCGGTTTCACGGTCGGCCGCGTCCAGCGGCGAAAGGCGAGGGTGACCTCGCCTTTTTCGATCGCGTCGAGAATGTGCCGCTTGAACAGCATGAGCGGCTCCGGCTCTGCGGATCAGGTGCCGAGCACGCCCTTGGTCGAGGGGATGCGGGTGGCCGCGCGCGGGTCGATCTCCACCGCCTCGCGAA
>PNMC01000364.1 GCA_013823365.1 Parvibaculum sp.
CGATGCGAAGCTCACCGACAATCCGCCGCTGCCGATGGAGAAGCGCGAATTCATGGACTGGGCCCATGCGCCGCGCCTGCAGCAGCATATCCACGATTCAAACATGCCCGAGAACGAATGGGCGATGAAGCGCGTGCGCAAGGTGCTGGACGAATATGACGACCGGCTCGCTTTCGGCGAATTCTCCGAGCGGCCGGAAATGTTCGGGCTTTATGCTGGTGGCCTCGAGCGGCTTCATACGGGTTATACGTTCGATTTCATCGAGGACTGGAGCTTCGAGCCTTCCGTCTTCCGCGCCTATTACGAAAACCGGCTCAAGCCGCTGAAAGACCTCTTTCCCTGCGTGACCTTCTCGAACCATGACGTGCCGCGCCCCGTCACGCGCTGGGGCGGGGGCCAGGGCGACGACGAGCTTGCGAAACTCGCGCTGACGCTCCTGCTGACGCTCAAGGGCAATGTGCTGATGTATCAGGGCGAAGAACTCGGATTGCCGGAAGCCGATCTCGACTGGGACGATATTCGCGATCCGGTGGGCGATCTCTATTACCCGTGGATGAAGGGGCGCGATGGCTGCCGCACGCCCATGCCTTGGCAGGCGAAGGCGCCGGGCGCGGGTTTTACGACGGGCAAGCCTTGGCTGCCGGTCCCGGATTACCACAAGAGCCGCGCGGTCGATGTTCAGGCGGCGGATGAAGGTTCCGTCCTCGCCCATGCGCGAAAGGCGGTTGCCTTCCGCAAGGAGCATCCGGTGCTCCGGCTCGGCGAGATTTCGTTCCTCGATGCGGAGGGAAAACTGCTCGCCTTCACGCGGGAGGGGGAGGGCGAGAAGCTCCTCTGCGTTTTCAATCTCGGGACGGAGGCGGCGTCATATGCGCTGCCGAAGGATGGGGGCGATGTGCTCTTCAGTGTCGGCGAGGTGGAGTGGGATGGAGAGACACTGAGGCTCGGGTCGAGGGGCGGGGCGGTTCTGAAAGCCTGACCGCGCATTCTAAAACCAGATTCGTCATTGCGAGCGACCGTGAGGGAGCGAAGCAATCCAGGGCCGCTGGCCTGGGCGGTCGCCGCTTCTGGATTGCTTCGTCGCGCTACAGCGCTCCTCGCAATGACGATCTATAGGGAGTTCAACTCTGCCGCGCTTCGAGTTCGGCCTGCGTATCGATGTCGTTGAGTGCCGCGTCGTCGGGCATCGGCACTTCGCAGACGGCGTCGGCGTTTTCGCCGATCAGGTGTTTCGCGCCGGTGTCGCCTTTGACCTCCATCATCGCGGCGAACCACTCGCGGCCCCAGAGGATGGGGTTGCCGCGCTTGCCGGCGACGGTCGGCACGCAGATGGTGCGGCCTTCTTCCGGGTCGAAGGCGGCGATCAGCCGGTCGAGATGGGCGCTCCGGATATCCGGCATGTCGCCGAGGCAGACAAGCGCGCCATCGGTATCGTCCGGCAGGGCGCTCAGCCCCGCGCGTAGCGAGGTCGAGAGGCCATCGGCGTAATCGGGGTTGTGGACGAAGGTGACGGCGCGGCCCGAAAGCGCGGTGCGGACTTCCGTCTCCGCATTGCCGGTGACGACGATGACGGGGCGGGCGCTGCTTTCGAGCGCGGCCTCCACGATATGCGCGACCATCGGCTTGCCGCCGACATCCATCAAGAGCTTGTTCGGGCCCTGCATGCGGCTCGACTTGCCCGCCGCGAGGATGAGCGCGGCGATGCGGGGCGATGAGGCGGCGGTGCCGCCGCCTTCGCGGGGCTGCGGTCTGGTCGGGATTTCCTTCAGGAGCCCGCCAAGACCCATAGACATGATGTCCTTCGGCGTGACCTCCAGCCCGGCGGCGAGGCGGGCGAGCACCCAGTCGAAGCCGTTGAGTTTCGGCGAGCGGGCGCAGCCGGGCAGGCCGATCACCGGCGTCTCACCGTGCCGCGCCAGCAGCAGCAGATTGCCGGGATCGACCGGCATGCCGAAATGGAGAAT
>PNMC01000365.1 GCA_013823365.1 Parvibaculum sp.
CAGGAGAAGCGCCATGGCAGCCACCTTGGGCGCGCCCGCGAAGAAGGCGGTGACCGGCGTCGGCGCGCCTTCATAGACGTCGGGCGTCCACATGTGGAAGGGCACGGCCGAGACCTTGAAGGCAAGGCCCGCCAGCACGAAGACGATGCCGAAGATGGCGCCGATGCTTGCGCCATCCGCCGCGATGACGGCGGCGATGGCGGGGAATTCGACGGAGCCCGTGAAGCCGTAGATGAGCGAGGAGCCGTAAAGCAGCATGCCCGAGGCGAGCGCACCGAGAATGAAATATTTGAGGCCCGCTTCGGTCGCGCGCGTGTTGTCGCGGTGGAAGGCGGCGATGACGTAGAGCGCGAAGCTCTGCAGTTCGAGGCCCATATAGAGCGCGATGAGGCCGTTCGCCGAAATCATCATGAACATGCCGAGCGTGGCGAGGCCGATCAGGATCGGGAACTCGAAACGGTCGATGCCTTCGCGGCGGATGAAGCTGAGCGACATGACGACGGCGGCACCGGCGGCGGCGAGCGTCAGGAGTTTCATGAATTTGGTGAAGCCATCGACCACGAAGCTGCCGCCGAAAGCGAGCACCTGCTCGTTCGGCTCGACGATCAGAAGCGCGGCGACGAGAACGAAAAGCGCGAGCACGCCAATGGCGGTTTCACGCGCGGTGCAACCTTCACGGAACACGCCGAACATGAGAAGGGCCATGGCGCCCACCGCGAGAACCATCTCGGGCAAGGCCGGAAGGATGGCCGGAACACTGGATGCTGCTTCTTCCATTGGCTTTTCGTTCCCGAGATCAGTTTCCGGCGAAGAGGCTTGCGACCTCGCCGATTAGCCCCATGTCGCCCGCGACGCGGTGCGCCTCGATGGCGGCGTTGTAATTCGATACCAGATTGTCGACCGAGACCGCCGTCACCTCCATGATCGGCGCCGGATAGACGCCGAAGAAGATGGTCGCGGCAACGAGCGGCCCGAGCGTGATCATCTCGCGCCGGTTCAGGTCGAGGATCGATTTCAGCGTGTCCTTTTCGAGCGGTCCGAAGACGATGCGGCGATAAAGGAGCAGCGCATAGGCCGCGGCGAGGATGACGCCCGTGGCGGCGATGGCAGCGACCCAGGTGTTGACCTGGAAAGTGCCGATGATGGTGAGGAACTCGCCGATGAAGCCGCTGGTGCCCGGCAGGCCGACATTGGCCATGGTGAGGATCAGGAAAGCGGCCGCATAAAGCGGCATGCGGTTCACGAGGCCGCCATAGGCTGCGATCTCGCGCGTGTGCATGCGGTCATAGACGACGCCGACGCAGAGGAAGAGCGCGCCTGAGATCCAGCCATGGGAGAGCATCTGGAAGATGCCGCCCTGCACGCCCTGCGTATTGGCCGCGAAGATGCCCATGGTCACGAAGCCCATATGGGCGACGGATGAATAGGCGATCAGCTTCTTCATGTCCTCCTGCACCAGCGCGACGAGCGAGGCATAGACGATCGCGATGACGCTCATGCCGAAGACGAGCCAGGCGAGATCGGCGGAGGCGACCGGGAACATGGGCAGCGAGAAGCGCAGGAAGCCGTAGCCGCCCATCTTGAGCAGGATGCCGGCCAGGATGACGGAGCCGGCGGTGGGCGCCTCCACGTGTGCGTCGGGCAGCCAGGTGTGGACCGGCCACATCGGCATCTTCACCGCGAAGGAGGCGAAGAAGGCGAGCCAGAGCCAGGTCTGCATGTTCACCGGGAAATCATGCTCGAGCAGGACGGGGATGCTGGTCGTGCCGGCCTCCCAGTACATCGCCATGATGGCGAGGAGCATGAGGACGGAGCCCGCGAAGGTGTAGAGGAAGAACTTGAAGCTCGCATAGATGCGCCGCGCGCCGCCCCAGACGCCGATGATGAGGAACATCGGGATCAGGCCGCCCTCGAAGAAGATGTAGAAGAGGACGAGATCG
>PNMC01000366.1 GCA_013823365.1 Parvibaculum sp.
TCGCTCAATCGAAGGCTTCATCCCATGTGCCGCGCGTTGAGGCCTTGGAATATTCGGTGGCGCGATTCTCGAAGAAATTGGTGTGCTCGATGCCGTTCAGCATCTCGTCCATCCAGGGCAGCGGGTTCCTTTCCGTGCGGTAGATGGGCTGGAGATTGAGCTGCACGAGGCGGCGGTCGGCGATGTAGCGGATGTAATCCTTCACTTCCTGCGCCGAAAGACCCTCGACGCCGCCCATCTCGAAGGCGAGGTCGATAAAGGCATCTTCGTGATGGATGATGGTTTCGCAGGCCTTGTAGATGTCCTGCTGGAGCTTGTCGGTCCAGATTTCGGGATTCTCGTCCACGAAGGTGCGGAAGAGCTTCATGGCGGAGACGGTGTGGAGCGACTCGTCGCGCGCGGACCATGTCACGATCTGGCCCATGCCCTTCATCTTGTTGAAGCGCGGGAAGTTCATCAGGATCGCGAAGGAGGCGAAAAGCTGCACGCCTTCGGTGAAGCCGCCGAAGACGGCGAGCGTCTTGGCGATGTCTTCCTTGGTCTCGACGCCCCATTCCTGCATGTAGTCGAACTTCGCCTTCATCTCATCATATTTGAGGAAGGCTTCATATTCGGCTTCGGGCATGCCGATCGTGTCGAGGAGATGGCTGTAGGCCGAGATATGGACCGTCTCGATATTGGAGAAGGCGGCCAGCATCATCTGCACTTCGGTCGGCTTGAAGACGCGCGAATAATGCTTCATGTAGCAATTATTCACCTCGACGTCGGCCTGCACGAAGAAGCGGAAAATCTGCGTCAGCAGGTTGCGCTCGCTGTCGGTGAGCTTTTTCGACCAGTCCTTCACATCGTCGGCCAGCGGCACTTCCTCCGGCAGCCAGTGAATGCGCTGCTGGGTGAGCCAGGCTTCATAGGCCCAAGGATAGCGGAAGGGCTTGTAGACGTGGCGTTCTTCGAGAAGGGACATGGGCTGCCTCAATTTCCGGGTCGTTGTTTCAGGGTCGGCATTAGCGATTTCAACTGCGTGAGGCTTATCCACTCAAACAGCTCCGACGTCGACGCCGTAGCGCCACTGCCGCCGTTCTTTCTAACCAACTCATCTACAGCCACTTCACGTTGTTGCGTTGTGTAAACGTAGAAGGGGGCTTCATTGCCATTCTTGCGCAATTCTTTCAAAAGTTCGATTCCCGCAAACTTATTGTACGTACCGTGTTCGGTACGCCCCATGTCGGAGAGAATTGCAAATGGCTTGAAGCCTATCGAAATGAGATTCAAGGCTTCGCTCGTTGTAACCGCCTGCAGAACGTCGAACCCTCTGCTTTCTAGTTGTGCAATTTCAAGCGCATTATTTTCAGGATTGTCATCAACCCATAGTATTTCCGTCGGCAAACCATCAACACTAGTCTCATAAGCCGTTCGCGTCCGCTCGACTGTTTCGTCTAGTGGTCGAGCCGCTGCCAACCTTTCGACTACCTGCCTCAAATCATCTACTTGACGGGTAAGACTGTCTGCAGCATCACTAACTGATATCTCGTTTCCTGCGATCTTTATCGTCAGCCCGCGGGACTTCGCCAACGCCTCGAGTCTAGGGAGCGCCCATATAGCTCCCAAAATAGCAGCCACCGGCCACAACAGTGTTGCAAGCGCTTCAATCAGACTAGCAAGCGCCGGCATTGAGCGTCTCCCAACCTGTTGTTTCCGTCGCTCTCACTGACAGGCGAGGCATTCTTCGTACTTGTTTTCTTCCTGCGCGTTCGCCGCGACCTGATCGAGGGTGAGCACGTCGAGCTTTTTCGCCGGCACCAGCGAAACGACTTCGGCCTTTTCCGCGCGCTGGATCGAGAGCGAGCGGCAGTAGTAAAGGCTTTTCACGCCATGCTTCCAGGCCATCATGTGGAGGCCGTGGAGGTCGCGCTTGTGGACGTCGGCCGGCAGGAAGAGG
>PNMC01000367.1 GCA_013823365.1 Parvibaculum sp.
GGCGACACGTCGACGAAATCGACCTGATCCGGCGGCACCATCTCGAAATCGCCGTCGACGCGGCAATTCACGAGCTCGCCCTGGATCTCGCCCTTCTTGTTCACTTCCACATTCGCCTGGGCGATGCGGTAGCGGCTTTCTTCCATCGCCGAGAGATAGACGACCTCTTCGGCCATCTTGCCGCCCTTCACGCGCCGGTACGGGCTTTCGATGAAACCGTACTTGTTGACGCGGGCGAAGGTTGCCAGCGAATTGATGAGACCGATATTCGGGCCTTCCGGCGTTTCGATCGGGCAGATGCGGCCGTAATGCGTCGGGTGCACGTCGCGCACCTCGAAGCCCGCACGCTCGCGCGTGAGACCGCCCGGCCCAAGCGCCGAGAGACGGCGCTTGTGCGTGATCTCGGAAAGCGGGTTCGTCTGGTCCATGAACTGCGAAAGCTGCGAGGAACCGAAGAACTCGCGCACAGCAGCCGCTGCCGGCTTCGCATTGATGAGGTCGTGCGGCATGACCGTGTCGATATCGACCGAGGACATACGTTCCTTGATCGCACGTTCCATGCGCAGCAGGCCGACGCGATACTGGTTTTCCATCAGCTCGCCGACCGAACGCACGCGGCGGTTGCCGAGATTGTCGATATCGTCGATTTCGCCCTTGCCGTCGCGCAGGCCGACCAGCGTCTTGATGACGGCGAGAATGTCTTCCTTGCGGAGCACGCGCACCGTATCCGGGCAATCGAGGTCGAGGCGCATATTCATCTTCACGCGGCCGACCGCGGAGAGATCATAGCGTTCCGCATCGAAGAACAGGCTGCCGAACAGCGCTTCCGCCGTATCCGCCGTCGGCGGCTCGCCGGGGCGCATCACGCGATAGATGTCGATCAGCGCCTGCTCGCGGTTCGTGCACTTGTCGGCCGCAAGCGTATTGCGGATGAAAGCACCGATGTTCACATGGTCGATGTCGAGCGTCTGGATATCGCTATAGCCCGCTTCGAGGAGCGAGGTCAGCAGATCCGGGGTGACCTCGTCGCCCGCTTCGGCGAAGATTTCACCCGTCTCGAGATTGACGATTTCCTGCGCGAGGTAGCGGCCGAAAAGGTCTTCGTCCTGAACGAGCAGTTCCTTGAGGCCCTCTTCGGCAAGCTTCTTCGCCAGACGCGGCGTGACCTTGCGGCCCGCCTCCACGACGACCTTGCCGCTCTTCGCGTCGATCAGATCGCGCTCCGGCTTCGCACCGCGATAGCGATCCGCGTCGAAGGGCACGCGCCAGCCATTTTTCACCTGGGTGAAGGTGACGCTCTTGTAGAAGGTCGAGAGGATCTCTTCCGAGTCGAGACCGAGCGCATAAAGCAGCGTCGTCACCGGCAGCTTGCGGCGGCGGTCGATGCGCACGAAGACGATATCCTTCGCGTCGAATTCGAAATCGAGCCAGGAGCCGCGATAGGGAATGACGCGCGCGGCAAACAGCAGCTTGCCGGAGGAATGCGTCTTGCCCTTGTCGTGATCGAAGAAGACGCCGGGGCTGCGATGCATCTGCGAAACGATGACGCGCTCGGTGCCGTTGATCACGAAGGTGCCGTTCTCCGTCATGAGCGGCATGTCGCCCATATAGACATCCTGCTCCTTGATGTCCTTGACGGATTTCGCGCCCGTATCTTCGTCCACCTCGAACACGATGAGCCGGAGCGTCACCTTGAGCGGCGCGGCAAAGGTCATGCCGCGCTGCTGGCACTCTTCCACATCGTATTTCGGCGCTTCGAACTCGTAGTTCACGAATTCAAGCGTGGAGGTTTCCGAGAAATCGCTGATCGGGAAAACCGACTTGAAGACGGCCTGGAGCCCCTGCTCCTCGCGCCCGCCTTGCGGTTCATCAACCTGCAGGAACTGGTCGTATGAATATTTCTGAACCTCGATCAGGTTCGGCATC
>PNMC01000368.1 GCA_013823365.1 Parvibaculum sp.
GCCTATCGTTTCGTCTGGAACGTCTTTTGCGACTGGTATCTCGAGTTCATCAAGCCGCTCTTGATGGGCGAGGACGAGGCGGCGAAGGCCGAAACGCGGGCGACGGCGGCCTGGGTGCTCGACCAGATCCTGCTGATGCTGCATCCCTTCATGCCCTTCGTGACGGAAGAACTCTGGCAGCGCACTGGCGAGAAGGGCCCGAAGCGCGCGGGCCTGCTCGTCACTGCCGCATGGCCGATCCATACCGGGCTTGGCGATAAAGCGGCGGATGCCGAGATGGACTGGGTGATCCGATTCATTTCCGATGTGCGCTCGGTTCGTGCCGAGATGAACGTGCCGGCGGGCGCGAAGATCGCGCTTCTCATCAAGGATGCGAGCGCCGAAAGTCTTGCCCGGCTTGAGCGGCATCGCAGCCTGATCGACCGGCTTGCGCGCCTGTCGAGCGTCGATGTGGCGGGTGAAATTTCGCATGGTGCGGTTCAGCTTGTGCTCGACGAGGCGACGCTGATCCTACCGCTCGCGGATGTCATCGATCTCAAGGCCGAGACGGCGCGGCTTCGCAAGGAGATCGGCAAGCTGGAGGACGAAGTGAAGAAGATCGACGCGAAGCTCGGCAATGCGAAGTTCATCGCCGGTGCGCCGGAGCATGTCGTCGAGGAACAGCGCGAGCGCAAGGCTGAGGCGGAGGCCGCGATGGCTAAGTTCGCCGACGCACTGAAGCGGCTGGAGGGAGCGGCGTAGGCGCTAGCCTCGCAGCAGTGCCCCCCAGATCATGATCGCCGTGGCGATGCCCGCGGCGATGGCAAGCACCGGTATGCCGGTCAGATAGAGAATGAAAAAATAGATGAAGGTGCCGGCGAGGAACCCGGCGCCGACCCACAGCAGCGTGATGCCGAGCCAGAGCGCGACCGGCAGCAGCACGATCAGTATCAATGCCAGAATGATCAGGCCGAGCGGATCGAGCAGGATGATCGTATCGTTCACATCGCGTCCTTTCTCCGTCCCGATTTTCAGAACGCGCAGGTGTGAAACAGGTTCCGCGTCCTGCGGCGGGGCGCCGGAAACTTCAATTTTACTTTATCGGGTTTGTCCGCAATATTTATGCGCCGGAAGGGGTCCGGCTTATTGGGGGACTACTCATGCTGCGTATGATGATTGCAGCCGGCGCCATACTGGTGCTTGGCGGCTGCTCAACTATTGTCGATGGGACATCGCAGACGCTCGGCGTCAACACGAGCCCGGCCGATGCCAGTTGCGTCTTTACGCGCGACGGGCAGCAGATCGCGAAAATCGATCCGACGCCCGGCACGGTCAAGATCGAGAAGACCAAGCACGACATCATCGTGGAATGCACGAAAGACGGGTATCAGAAGGCGACCTTCATCAACAAGTCGGACGTCAATTCGGCGACGTTCGGCAACATTCTGATCGGCGGCGGGATTGGCTGGGCGATCGATTCCGCGACGGGATCGGACAACAAATATCAGGCGACCGTCAGCCTGACGCTTGTGCCGGATGAAGCGGCGCCGATGCCGGTGGTCGAGCCCGATCCGAATATCCGCGAATCGGTGGGTGCCACGCTCACCCACTAAACGGCCCGAAAGCGAAAAAGGCGGCTCCTGCGAGCCGCCTTTTTATTTCAGTCTGTTGCCGCTCAGGCGTCGAAGACGATGACCGAACGGGCGAGTTCGCCGCGCTTCAGTTCATCGAAGGCTTCATTGACCTGTTCGAGCTTGATGCGCCGTGAGATCATTTCGTCGAGCTTCAGTTTGCCGGACATGTAGAAATCGACAAAGCGAGGCATATCCACCGGGAAGCGGTTCGAACCCATGATGGAGCCCTGGATGCGCTTCTCGCCGAGGAAGTCGGCGCCGTGGAGTTCGATG
>PNMC01000369.1 GCA_013823365.1 Parvibaculum sp.
AGCTGAAAGGCATCCTCGCCACGACGAACGAGCCGAATGTCTCGATCGACTTCAACCACAACCCCGCCTCCTCGACCTTCGACCTCACGCAGACGCAGGTCATCGACGGCAAGCTCGTGCGCGTGCTCGCCTGGTACGACAATGAGTGGGGCTTCTCGAACCGCATGAGCGACACCGCCGTTGCGATGGGCAAGCTGCTCTGAGCGGAGTGAGCAAAAGCATGTCCGCGCACAAGACGCTTGACGATCTTTTCACTGCCGTGGGCCTTAACGGCCTGCGGGTTCTTGTCCGCGCGGACCTCAACGTGCCCATGCAGGACGGCAAGGTTTCGGACGCGACGCGCATCGAGCGCGTCGCGCCGACACTGAAGGAACTTGCCGGGCGCGGCGCGAAAGTGATCGTGCTGTCGCATTTCGGCCGCCCGAAAGGCGCGCCGGACGCGAAATATTCGCTGAAGCCCGTAGCCGATACGCTTGCGCCCTTCGTGGGCGTCGACGTCGCCTTCGCAAACGACTGCATCGGCGAAGCGGCCGCGAAGGCGGCAGACGCCATGAAGCCCGGCACCGTGCTGGTGCTGGAGAACACGCGCTTCCATGCGGGCGAGGAAAACAACGATCCGGCCTTTGCGGGCGAACTCGCGAAGATCGGCAACATCTATATCAACGACGCCTTCTCCTGCGCACATCGCGCCCATGCCTCGACGGAAGGCATCACGCATTTTCTGCCGTCCTATGCGGGCAGAGCGATGGAAGCCGAACTGACAGCGCTCGACGCCGCGCTCGGCAACCCGAAGCGCCCGGTCGTCGCCATCGTCGGCGGGGCGAAGGTTTCGACCAAGATCGCGCTGCTCGGCAATCTCGTGAAGAAGGTCGATGCGCTGGTGATCGGCGGCGGCATGGCCAATACCTTCCTTGCCGCGCAGGGCAAGAAGGTCGGCAAGTCGCTTTGCGAGCCGGACCTCTTCGACACCGCACGTCACATCCTCGCCAATGCCCGCGCCGCGAATTGCGACGTGGTGCTGCCGACGGATGTCGTGGTCGCCGCTGAGTTCAAGGCGGGCGCTGCCTCGAAAACGGTATCGGCAGACGCCGTGCCGGACGACATGATGATCCTCGATGTGGGGACGGATACGATCGCCCATCTCGCCGGACGGTTCGAGACGGCAAAGACCGTGGTCTGGAACGGCCCGCTCGGCGCTTTCGAGGTGCCCCCCTTCGACCGCGGCACGGTGGAAGCCGCGCGCATCGTCGCCATGCGCAGCAAGCAGGGCGAACTCGTCTCCGTTGCAGGCGGCGGCGACACGGTGGCGGCCCTCAATGAGGCAGGCGCTGCCGACGACTTCACTTATGTTTCCGCCGCGGGCGGGGCCTTCCTCGAATGGATGGAAGGTATTGAATTGCCGGGCGTGGCCGCACTCAGCCGCAAATAGGCGGAGCGGACAACCGGGGGCACGACAGGGACCAGAGGGAAAGAAAATGACTGAGACGCTTGAATCGATTGCCGAGGCCATGGTTGCGCCGGGCAAGGGCATCCTCGCCGCCGACGAAAGCTCGGGCACGATCAAGAAGCGCTTCGACGCGATCAACGTTGCCTCGACGGAAGAGAACCGCCGCGACTACCGCGAGATGCTCTTCCGCACCGACGAAGCGATGCAGAACCACATCTCCGGCGTGATCCTCTATGACGAGACGATCCGCCAGAAGGCGAAGGACGGCACGCCGCTTGTCGACCTCATCAAGAAGGCGGGCTCAATCCCCGGCATCAAGGTGGATGCAGGCGCAAAGCCGATGGCGGGCTTTCCGGGCGAAACCGTCACCGAAGGCCTCGACGGCCTCGCCGACCGCCTTGCGGAATATTACGACCTCGGCGCCCGCTTCGCGAAG
>PNMC01000370.1 GCA_013823365.1 Parvibaculum sp.
GCTTGTTCGCAACGACGAGTGAGGCTGGCCGGTTGGGGAGGGCGACAATGCTCGTAGCACCCTCGGCGCAGCCGAAGCCGATCAGCTTCGACAGTTTGGGCCAGTCGAGTGGATAGAACAGCGATGTGACCGCATCACCGACACCGCTGCCTACTTCGTTCTCAGCGTCAGGGTGTTCGGCCCCAAAGCCTTTGCAGGTGCGGCAGGCGGTACCTGAACCGGCGTGGCCCCGGCCGCTACAGCGGTCTGCGCAGGCCCGAACGCAGCGCCCAGAACCTTTTGCACTACCGCGAAGATCGCGGTCAGATCGTGCGGCTCTACCTTGGGAAAGACAGCCTTCCCATTGTGGACCAATGGGCGGAGGCGGTTGATGTTGACCGTGTAGAGATGGTCGCAGACGACATAGGCGATCCGCCCTTCAGCCTGCCCTTTGGGATTGGGATTCCTGGAGAGCTGATGAAAGTTCGTCCCCGCTTTCTGCTGTGCGCTCGTAACGGGCAGGATAATGCAGGTGTCGTGTAGCGAATTGGCCGCGCGAATAACGATGCCAGGGTGCTCGTTCACGAACTCGGGCGCATAGGCGTCGTGCGGAAAATCGATCCAATACATTTGGCCCATGCGCGGTCGGCTTACGATACGCCGTTCGCGGCGGCTGATCGGCACATAGCCCGCTTTGATGATCTCATGATGCAACGGAAAAGGATGCCCGGCTTCCGTGAGCAAATCGGCCACGTCGGGCATGTTCGAGAAATCGATCGGCACATAGCCCTGTGCCAGCAATTCTTCGTCTGTCGGGATTGGCACATAGCCCGCTGCAAGCAGTTCGGCCTCGGTCGGGAACGGCACTTCCATAGTCGGCTGATCATCTGAATTATCGTCATTCGGCATGGAGAGGCTGCTTTTTCCCGGCGGTTGGTTGTCTCATTGCGGCGTGCTAGTATTCATTGGTCGACTATATTCACCCCGTAGCGCATCGAGTGCTATTTGGGTGTAGCCAGCTTCGTAGATTTCGATCTGGGTACGGCGCTTGTAATAGGAAAGCCGACGACCCGGCGTATCCGCCTCGATCCGCATACGCGCCACGCCCCGGATACCTGGCGCGCGACGATGCTGCGCCAGGGTCACTAACATGTCGATTCCATAGCGTTCGAGCAGGTTGCTGCGCTCTTCAGAAAGGTTGGCCGCAGCTTCGAGCATCGTGCGGGTGAGCTGATAGACATCGTCACCCTCACCCTGATGATACAGGGCGCTGGGATCGACTGGAAACAGCGGCTCGGCATCCGATTCCTCGCTGTCGAAGATCCATGCTTCATACCAGACGGCCCCGATCTTCTCGAGCATCGCCACCCGCGCCCAGAAATCCCCCCAGGCTCCATCCTTGTTGCGGCTCTTCGAGCGATGATAACTCGCCCAATCACCCTTCGCAGACTTCGACCCACCGACGAGGCGAAGTGCCCAAACGGAATGGATGCCGATCTCAAAAACCTTTCGGGCAGGATACTCATCGGGCGGGGTCTGGCTCAACGCGCCGATTGGCACACCGAACGTTGCATCGAGCTGGACCAAACCATAGAGGTCCACCAGCATGCGCAGTAAGAGCGCGTCGCCGGTCTCGCGGACACGGCGAAGCATGGAAGCCTCAGTTTCAATGCCCGTTACCAAGGCGACCGGCAGAAAGATGGGGTCACTGTCGAGAGGGATCGGCTGCAGGCGATATTGCGGATAGAGCTTCGTCGAGCGGTCGGTGTGCGCAACGAACCCATGCTGGATCAACTCGTCGATCGCGACCTTGGCCCGGGGCTTGCCCATTCCCGCATGCTGTTCGCATGCCTTGGCCGACCATTTGCTGAGCTGATGGTCGCTGCCGGT
>PNMC01000371.1 GCA_013823365.1 Parvibaculum sp.
AGCACGCCGTCGGCGGCCAGCGCGTCGAGGTTCGACGTCTTCACCATGGGGTGGCCGCGGGCCGAGAGGCATTCGCCCCGCCACTGGTCCGCCGTGATGAAGAGAATATTGAGCCTGTCCGCCATTTTCCGCCCTCCCGCTACGTTCTCCGGCGTCAGACTATGCGATGCCGGTGACAGGGGGACAACGGGGAGCGAGGGGAGCCGGGCGGCGGCCCCTGCGTGAAAAAGCCCCTCCGGTCATTGAGGGGTTGAAAAGACATGAGCCCTGCGTCATTTATGTGCCGCCTTCGGGCGTCAGGCGGGCCCGGCCCGGTTCCTCCACCTCCGGCGAAGAAAAGCAAGATGGCGAAGATCACCTATATCGAGCATAGCGGCACGGAACACACCATCGACGTCGAAAGCGGCATGACGGTGATGGAAGGGGCCATCAAGAACTCCATTCCCGGCATCGACGCCGATTGCGGCGGCGCCTGCGCCTGCGCGACCTGCCACGTCTATGTCGCGGCGGAATGGAAGGACAAGGTCGGCCCGGCCGAGAGCATGGAAGAAGACATGCTCGATTTCGCCTTCGACGTGCGCGACAATTCGCGTCTCTCTTGCCAGATCAAGGTGACGGACGAGCTCGACGGCCTCGTGGTGAACCTGCCCGAAAAGCAGTTCTGAGGCTCTTTCCGGGGCTTTGCGAGGAAGCAGGGCGGGCGTCTCAGGCGCTCGCCGCTTTCTTTTTCTTGCCGTCGAAGACATCGAACTCATGCTCGATCGACTTCTCGATCAGGAGCCGCCAGAGCGGCTCCGCGATCGAGCGGCTGAGGCCCGCCCGGTCGGCTTCCGCCAGCACCTTCTCAACCACATCCTCGATCCGCGCCTCGTCGCGCACGGCCGAGCGCTCGCCCTTGATGATTCCTGCCTGCTCGATATAGGTCTGCCGCTCGGCAAGCAGCGTCACCAGCGCGCGGTCGATCCTGTCGATCTCCCGGCGGACTTCCGCCATCGTGCTGCATTTGACCATAGGGAGCCTCCGGGCTGGTGCGGCATGCGGTCATGCTGCGCCGCCGCATTCGATGCGTAAGATAGGCATCGTGCCCCGTTTGTCACGGCCAATCGGCATGATTTTTCGCTTGGCGTTGCGGCAGGGGCGACCTATATAGGCGTCAATGGTTGTGAAATAGATATAACCACAAAATTTCAATGTTATTCCTGCTCCGGCAGGGGGTGAAGACAGGTGGCTGAGATGGCGCAAGAAACGATCTCGACGGATGTGGTCATCATCGGAGCAGGGCCCTGCGGGTTGTTCGCCGTGTTCGAACTCGGCCTGCTCGATATGAAATGCCACCTGATCGACATTCTGGACAAGCCGGGCGGGCAGTGCGCCGAGCTTTATCCGGAAAAGCCGATCTACGACATTCCGGCGCTTCCCGTCGTCAGCGGCCATGAGCTCACCGAGCGGCTGATGGAGCAGGCGGCGCCCTTCGGCCCGCAATACCACTACAACGAGATGGTCGAGGAGCTCGAGAAGCTCGAGGACGGCCGCTTCCGCGTGAAGACCGATGGCGGGCTCGTCTTCGAGGCGAAAGTCGTGGTCATCGCGGCCGGCGGCGGCAGCTTCCAGCCGAAGAAGCCGCCGATCCCCGGCATCGAGGCCTATGAAGGCAAGTCCGTCTTCTATGCCGTGAAGCGGATGGAAACCTTCCGCAACAAGAAGGTGCTGATCTCGGGCGGCGGCGACAGCGCGCTCGACTGGACGATCAACCTGCAGCCCATCACGCAGTCCATGGCGCTCATCCATCGCCGCGACGGTTTCCGCGCCGCGCCCGACAGCGTCAACAAGATGCATGCGCTGGTCGATGAGAAGAAGATGC
>PNMC01000372.1 GCA_013823365.1 Parvibaculum sp.
CTCGCCGAAATCGTGCTCGATGAGTCGGGCTATACCGAGATGTGGCAGAACGACAAATCGGCGGACGCGCCCGGCAAGCTCGAAAACCTGAAGGAACTCATCCGCTCGATGGAGCATTTCGAGACGCTCGCCGGTTATCTCGAACATATCTCCCTCGTCATGGAGATCGAGCAGAACGAGACCGCCGACAAGATCAACCTGATGACGCTGCACAGCGCCAAGGGCCTTGAGTTCGACACGGTCTTCCTGCCCGGCTGGGAAGAAGGCCTTTTCCCGCATCAGCGCTCGCTCGATGAAAACGGTATTGCAGGCCTCGAGGAAGAGCGCCGCCTCGCCTATGTCGGCATCACACGGGCCAAGAAACGCGCGCTGATTTCCTTCGCCGCAAACCGCCGCGTCCATGCGCTCTGGCAAAGCTCCATCCCGTCCCGCTTCGTGGACGAACTGCCGAAGCACCATGTCGAGGTGACGGAAAGCGCAATGGCGGGTTCGAGCTACCAGAATTACAACCAGAGCCGCTTCGCGAAGGACTTCGCCAGCGGCAGCGACTATTCGAGCCCCGGCTGGCGACGCGCACAGGCAAACGCTGAGATCCGCACCAAGCCGCCCGCCTATGAGGCACACGCGGAACTCGTCGCGACCTCCGATCCCTCCGCCGCGAGTTACGGCAAGGGCGAGCGCGTCTTCCACCAGAAATTCGGCTATGGCCATGTTACCGAAATCGACGGCAACAAACTCACCGTCGAATTCGACAAGGCCGGCCGCAAGAAGGTGATCGACAGTTTTCTGGAGCGGGTGTGAGAGTGACCTCCCTCTGGAAATTCTCCTTCACCGTTCCCTATGAAGCCGTCGACGCCTTCTCCGACGCGCTTGAAGCGGCGATCTTCCCGGAAGCGCTTGCCGTATCGACATGCGAGGCCGAGCCCGGCTCTTCGCCGCTGGTCAAAACAGCTTCGGAATGGAACGAGGTGGAAGCGCATGGGATATGGCGTGTCGAGGCACTCTATGCCGAAGAACACGGCCTCGAAACACTCCGCAAGCTGATCGAAGGCGCGCAAACCGAAACCGGCATCGAACCCGCCGCCCTCGCCATCGCCCCCCTGCCCGACGAAGACTGGGTGACGCGCTCCCTCGAAGGGCTGGAGCCCGTCCGCGCCGGCCGCTTCTTCGTCTATGGCAGCCATGATGCGGACAGGGTACCCGCAGGCACGATCCCCCTTCTCGTCGACGCGGGGCAGGCCTTCGGCACCGGCCATCACGAAACGACCTCCGGCTGTCTTGAATATATTTCCGAACTCGTGACGCCCGGCCGCCCGGTCAACGCGCTCGATATCGGCACCGGCACCGGCGTACTGGCCATCGCCATCGCGAAGCTCGCCCGCGTGAACGTCCTCGCCTCCGATATCGACCCCGTGGCCGTGAAGGTGACGCGCGCCAATGCGCGGGCAAATGGTGTCGGCCCCTTCGTCACCGCCGTCACCGCAAAAGGCTTCGGCCACACCGCCCTTGCCGCCCGCGCGCCCTACGATCTCATCGTGGCGAATATCCTCGCCCGCCCCCTGGTCTCGCTCGCCCCCGCCTTCCGCGCCCATCTCAGGCCCGGCGGCACGCTGATCCTCTCCGGCACCCTCCGCACGCAAGAAGCGATGGTCGCAGGCGCCATGCGGCTTCAGGGCTTCCGCCTCGTCTCCCGCAAGCCGAAGGGCGACTGGGTGACGCTCCGCATGGCGCGCTAGCCCCCGCGAGCCCCCCCGGCAGACCCATTGCCCCGGCCCCGGCCGCCACTTACATTCATTCCATGTTCCAGACCTATGACGACACAGCCAATCCGGCCCTTGGCAAGGCGCGCGCTGCAAGA
>PNMC01000373.1 GCA_013823365.1 Parvibaculum sp.
CCGCTGCGGCTTTTGGAACTGTCAAAGTGCCGGACAGCGATTCAAACACCCCGTCATTGCTCACCAGAAACGACAGTTCGTGCGGACCCGGATTTTCTAGACCGCCGTCCGAGTAGGTATAAAAGCCATTCGCGGCCTTGGCCGGACCGGTCTTGCCATCGACCGTGACGCTGACGGTTGCCCCGGTGACGGGCACGTTGTCAGCAAAACCATCGATCCAGATCGTCAGGTCATCCGCCTTGGCGGCCGCGACCAGTTCGAGCGTCTCGGTCGCAGCTTCCATGCGCGGCGCGACCGATAGCCCGACAGGAGTCGCTGCTGCGCCATGGTCCTCGTCGCCATGAGCGATCGCCAGCGATGCACTTGCCACCATTGCCAGCGCAGCCAGCGTCATCGTCAGTCGTGGTCGGATCATGGCAAAACGCCCATCGCTTGGTTGAAGGAAGAAATAGCGGCGAACCGGGCGACCCTTGCTACCGCCAAATCACGTTCGGCTTCCGAAAGTGTTTGCCGCGCTCGCAGCGCTTCGATGAACCCAACCTCACCTTCGGCCCGGCCGCGCTCGGTGAGTGCCAGTGCCTCGGCGAGCGCTGCACGGCGTGCCTGTGCCTGTTCGAGGGAACGTTCCGCGGCCTCGAGGCGGGCTTGTGCCGCGCGCTGCTCTGCGACCAGCCGAATGCGCAGGCGGTTTGCCTCCGCCCCCGCGCCGAGCGCATCGGACTGAGCCGCCGCCGCATCGGCCACAGCCGCCTGGTTGCGCCCGAGCGGCACCTTGATGCCGACCAGCAGAGCGTTGCGGAATGGCTCCGGCGACACCGTCGGATCGCCGACCCCGCCACGTTCCCGCCGAACTCCGACGGAGCCTTCGAGCCGGAGCCGCGCGCCATAGGTCAAGCTGGTCGCCCGCGCATCGGCCAGTGCGGCCCGGTCAAGCGCCGCACGCAGCGCGGGGCTGTTCTTGGGATCGGTGACGGTCGCCTGGATTTCGGGTGCAAGATCCTCGGGTGGCGATCCCGCAAGGGCGGCATACGCGGCTTCTGCGCGCGCCAGTTCCGCTTCGGCTTGTGACAGCCGCGATTGCGCAGCAGCGGTCTCCGCCTGAGCGAGCAAAAGGTCGCGGCGGGCCTGCTCTCCTGCGCCTACCAACCGTGCGACTTGCTTGGAGATCGTCGACGAAATGCCGACCTGATCGCGATTGACGGCGACCGCGGCGCGCGCTGCGGCGAGTGCCCACCACGCCTCGCGGACGCTTCCGGCAATTCGCAGGCGAGCTGCGTCTAACCCAGATCGAGCCGCCTCGCCAACACGACCGGCATAGGTACGGATCGCCTTGCCTTCACCGGGCCAGCGAATGCCCGCCGATACCGAGGTCTCTTCCTCGATGACCCCTTGTGACCGTGTCAGAATATCTGCGGAGATAACGGGTGGCCCGACGAACGGCCCGCGCCCGCTTCGGCGCAGTGCTTCGGCCTGCGCGCGAAGCGCCGGTAGGCTGGCGGCCTCGGACGATTGCTGAACGGCCACCTCGACCGCATCGTGCAAAGTCCTCACCGCAATCGGGGCCGCCGCTTCCTGAGCGCCGGCCATCGTAGATGCTG
The DNA here is from genome assembly GCA_013823365.1 of Parvibaculum sp. Taxonomy (GTDB): domain Bacteria; phylum Pseudomonadota; class Alphaproteobacteria; order Parvibaculales; family Parvibaculaceae; genus Parvibaculum. The sequence continues at coordinate 1,599 of PNMC01000373.1, forward strand.
ACATGACTGCCACAAACCATATCGCAGCCGCCCGAAGGCCAGTGTGGTGCATTGAGGGTGATCTTCCACGTGTCTAAAACGATTACGCAGCCTGACGACCCAGCCCTCAATATTTTTTGCAAAAATGCGAATCGCCTTGCGCAAGAGGTGAGGGGTAGGCCGTTGCGCTGCGTATTGCGCTATAGAGCAACTCTTCAAAGGATCTTCGAAATGCGGCTTTTCAAGGCATCGCTCCTAGTCAC
>PNMC01000374.1 GCA_013823365.1 Parvibaculum sp.
CGCCGGCCGGCTCTTCACCGAAAAGGCGCCGAAGCCGCGCAGCTCCACCCGGTCGCCCCGGGCAAGCGCGGCGGAAATCTCGTCGAAGATCGTGCTGACGATCCGTTCCACGTCGCGCTGGTAGAGATGGGGATTGGCTTGCGCGAGACGGGCGACAAGTTCCGATTTGATCATGCTCTTGCGTCCCCCGGCTGCGCCTCACCTTGTTGCCCGCCATCTGCCGGAAGCGGCGGGAACCTTGTCTTGTTAGCGGTCAGGTTGCCAAAGGCTGGTCAGACCGTCAAGTGTAAGTCTTTTTGCCTGCTGTGTTTTTCCGGCCAGCCCGTCGATTGTGACAAGCGCTGCCTCGCCCGCCGCCCGGCCGAGGAAGCCGGAAAATCCACGCACCGGGTAGCGCGGTTCCCAGTCGGTGACGGGGAGCGCCGCATCGATGCCATGTTCGCCCGCGAGCCAGGCAAGGGCGGCATCCTCACCCCCCAGCCCGTCGACAAGCCCGTTCTCGACCGCCTGCCAGCCGGTATAGACGCGCCCGTCGCCCACCTGCCGGGCCGTCGCCTCGTCCATGCCCCGCCGCTCCGCGACGAGCCGCAGGAACCAGCCATAGGAGGCATCGATCATGTCCTGCGTGGCCTTGATGGCGCGCGGATCTGCCTCGTGGAAGGGGCTCGGCTCGGCCTTGAGCGGCGAGGATTTGATCTCCTTCATCTCGACGCCGATATGGCCGAGCAGCTCCTCAAGCTGTGTCCACTGATAGAGCACGCCGATCGAGCCAGTGATCGTATTGCCCCGCGCGACGATATGGTCGGCCGAAAGCGCCGCGATATAGCCGCCGGACGCCGCAACGGTGCCGAGAACGGCAACCACGGGCTTCTGTTCGGCAAGCGAGCGCACCGACTCGTAAAGCGCCTCGGCGCCGGTCGTCGTGCCGCCCGGGCTGTCGATCGACAGGATGACCGCCTTGACGCTCCGGTCCTTGGCGATCTCCTCCAGCATGTCCTGCTGGTAGCGGTCGTCGACGATGATGCCGCCGATCGTCACCCGCGCGATATGGGTCTGCCTGAAACCGACCCCCTGTTCGGCGGTGAGCACGATCAGGGCGATGACGAGCGCCACCACGGCACCCGCCCGCCAGAAAAGCAGACGGCGCTTGAGGCGCCGCCGGTCCGCAAGAGTATCGGCGTCGAGCGACAAGGGCATTTCTCCCGGCAAATGGTCAGGGGGCGAGCTTAGCGCGGCAGGAAAATCTGTAAACGGCTTCGCTGCCGCGGCTTTTCGTCCCCGGAAACGAAACGGGGCGGCCGAAGCCGCCCCGCATGGGTCCAGGACTTGAGGTCCGGATTACTTGTCTTCCGAATTGGCCTTGTTGAGGGCCGCACCCAGAATGTCGCCGAGCGAGGCGCCGGAGTCCGACGAACCGTACTGGGCGACCGCTTCCTTCTCTTCCGCGATTTCCAGCGCCTTGATCGAGAGCTGGATCTTGCGGGCGGCGCGGTCGAACTGCGTCACGCGGGCATCGACCTTGTCGCCCACGGCGAAGCGCTCGGGGCGCTGGTCGGCGCGGTCGCGCGCGAGTTCGGCGCGGCGGATGAAGGACGGCATGTTGTCCTCGCCCACCGTCACTTCGAGGCCGTTATCGGTCACGGCCGTCACCGTGCAGGTGACGACGGCGCCCTTGCGCATCTCGCCGAGCGATTCCATCGGATCGCCGCCAAGCTGCTTGATGCCGAGCGAGATGCGTTCCTTCTCGGTGTCCACATCGAGCACGACGGCCTTGACCACCTGGCCCTTCTGGTAGTCCTGCATGGCTTCTTCGCCAGC
>PNMC01000375.1 GCA_013823365.1 Parvibaculum sp.
GCGGTTACCGCCGCCGAAGCTTTCCGAATATTCGAAGAAGGTTTCGATATAGGGATGCCCGATGGGGAGCATCTTCGTGAAACCCGCATCCATGCGGAGCTGCGATGCGAAGAATCCCATTACGACCGTAAAGATCAGTAGAAGGATCAGAATCGGCAAACGCAGGCCGAACACGATATTTTCAATACGCTGCAAAATAACCTCCCCGTGGGATCGGCACCCCTTTGCAAGTTGAGTGCGTCGAAGGCTTTATGATACGGCGAGAGCTTGTGCTCTTCTGTTTTCTGGGCCCGGCGGAACGGCCGTTTGAAATCGTTCCATCCGGTAGGCGCGGCAGGCGGGGCATGCGCCTCATGCAATCCGGCATTCGGGCGGCCGCGACGGATACTCGTCGTGACAATCCGGATGCCTGCTCGCGGACAGCGGCGGAATAGCGGCTTTCAGAAAGTTTCGCAATCGTGCCACCCCGTTGGGCGGTCTCAATTATCACGACATGCAGCTTTGGCACAGTCTTATTGTGGTTGAAACGGCCGATCCCGCACTGCCGCGCGCATCATAAACATCGAATCTGCATGTATCGGCGCGCAACGCGCAGGGCAGGCGCGCCGGGCCGGCTTCGCGCGAAGCATTACGTCTGGTTAATGCGGCGTAACACTCCGTAGTCGGCACGTCCGCCGCCGCGCCGGCGGAGAGGGGCCGGGACGCATCACCCGCAAAACGGGTGGCCCGCGAAATGTGACAATTTGCAGCGCGGCAAGCTGGCAGATTCCCGCAAGACCGCACACATGCTATGGTTTTTGGGCTGGGTAGCTGGGGGCAGAGCCGTGCGATGAGTCGCGCGGCAAACCCCTCCCGCCCGGCTTGAGGCAACACAAGCAAGGATAGCGGGACATGGCGATTTCAAGCGCGCCCGGCACGACCACCCCTCCAGGCATCATGACTTCCTCGGCCTGGGCCATATTGGTGGCCCTGATCGCCGGAGCCTTCCTCTTCATCGCCATAGCGGCCAATGCCCAGGACGCCCCCATGGCGGTCCATTCCTGGATGTTCGCCTTCGCCTTCCTTGCCGGCGTCATGCTGATCGGCCAGCGGCATATGTCCGTTTCGGAGGCCCTGGCGCATAACCGCCCGCTTGCCGATGACGGCACGGGCTATGCCGACGGCGTGGTCAAGGCAGGCGCCATAGCGACCCTGTTCTGGGGCGTGGCGGGCTTCCTGGTCGGCGTCGTGATCGCCTTCCAGCTTGCCTTTCCGGTGCTGAATTTCGACACGGATTTCCTGAATTTCGGCCGGTTGCGCCCGCTCCACACCTCGGCGGTGATCTTCGCCTTTGGCGGCAACGCGCTGATCGCGACCTCCTTCTATGTCGTGCAGCGCACCTCGCGCGCGCGGCTGGCGGGCGATATCGCCCCCTGGTTCGTCTTCTGGGGCTACCAGCTCTTCATCGTGATCGCCGCCACCGGCTATCTGATGGGCGTCACCCAGTCCAAGGAATATGCCGAACCGGAATGGTATGCCGATATCTGGCTCACCATCGTCTGGGTCGTCTATCTTCTGGTCTTCCTCGCGACGCTCGCCAAGCGCAAGGAGCCGCATATCTATGTGGCGAACTGGTTCTATCTCGCCTTCATCGTCACCATCGCGATGCTGCATATCGGCAATAATCTCGCGATCCCGGAGACGCTGACCTCTTCCAAGAGCTATGCGCTCTTCCCCGGCGTGCAGGATGCGCTGATCCAGTGGTGGTACGGCCACAACGCGGTGGGCTTCTTCCTGACCGCAGGCTTCCTCGGCATGATGTACTACTTCGT
>PNMC01000376.1 GCA_013823365.1 Parvibaculum sp.
AGCGCGCAGAAGACGCCGATCATCAGCGTTTCGAGCACGAGGAAGGCGATCATGTATTCCTTCACGCGCTTCTCGATGGAGGTCCAGCTCGCGAGGATGCAGGCAGGCATCAGGAAGGTGGTGAGGATGACGAAGAGCATCGAAATGCCGTCGACGCCCATGTGGTAGTTGATCGCGCCGCCAAGCCAGGCCGATTGCTGGACGAACTGGAAGTCGGAGGTGGTGGGATCGAACTTCCACCAGATATAGAGCGAGACGATGAAGGTGATCGACGTCGTCCACAGCGCGACATAGCGCGCATTGCGGGCAACCGTCGCCTCGTCGCCGCGCGTCACCAGGATGGCGAGCGCACCGACAAGCGGCAGGAAGGTAATCAGCGAAAGAATATTGCCGTCGGTCATCGTCATGCCCCTCCGACCATGAACCAGGTCACGAGCCCGGCGACACCGAGCAGCATGGCGAAGGCATAGTGATAGAGATATCCGGTCTGGAGACGGACGACCTGGCGCGTGATGTCCTGCACGCGCGCGGCGATGCCATCGGGGCCGAGCCCGTCGATAATGCGTCCGTCGCCCTGCTTCCAGAAGACGCGGCCGAGCCAGAAGGCCGGACGCACGAAGAGGAAGTGGTAAAGCTCGTCGAAGTACCACTTGTTGAGCAGGAACTTGTAGATCGGCTCATGGGTTTTCGCGAGCTGCTTCGGAATGTCCGGCCGGGCGATATAGAAGAGCCAGGCGGTGGCGAAACCGACGATCATCATCAGCGTGGGGGCATAGGGCACCCAGGCCGGCACGTCATGGAAGGCGTGCATGATGTGGTTTTCGGGCCCGCGGAAGATCGCCTCGAGCCAGAAGGCCTCATGCGCACCGCCGATGAAGAGCGGCGCGAACACCAGCCCCGCGCCGAGCGCGCCGACCGCGAGTATGACGAGCGGTACGAGCATGACGAGCGGCGACTCGTGCACATGGGAGAGCACTTCGTTCGAGGCGCGGCTCTGCCCATGGAACGTCATGAAGATGAGACGCCAGGAATAGAAGGAGGTGAAGAGCGCCGCCGTGACGGTGAGCGTGAAGGCAAACATATGCGCGGCATTGTGGCCGGCGAATGCCGCCTCGATGATCGCATCCTTCGAGAAATAGCCCGCCGTGAAGGGGAAGCCCGTCAGCGCGAGCGTGCCGATCACCATCATGATCCAGGTGACCGGGATCATCTTGTAGAGGCCGCCCATCTTCCGCATGTCCTGCTCGTCGCTCATGGCATGGATGACCGAGCCCGAGCCGAGGAACAGGAGCGCCTTGAAGAAGGCATGGGTGAAGAGGTGGAACATCGCGATTTCATAGGCGCCGACGCCGATGGCGACGAACATGAAACCGAGCTGCGAACAGGTCGAATAGGCAATGACGCGCTTGATGTCGTTCTGGACGAGACCGACGGTCGCCGCGAAGAAGGCCGTGATGGCGCCGATGACCGTGACGACGGTGAGCGCGACGGGCGAGAACTCGAAGATTGGCGAGAGACGCGCGAGCAGGAAGACGCCCGCGGTGACCATGGTCGCGGCATGGATGAGGGCGGACACCGGCGTCGGGCCTTCCATCGCGTCCGGCAACCAGGTGTGGAGCAGGAACTGCGCCGACTTGCCCATGGCGCCCATGAAGAGCAGCAGGCAGGCCGTGGTGACAACCGGCACGTCATAGCCGAGGAAATGGAAGGTGCGGTCCGCAAGTTCCGGGATCGCGGCGAAGACGGTGTCGAACTCGACCGAGCCGATGGTGAAGAAGAGCGTGGCGATGCCGAGGATGAGGCCGAAG
>PNMC01000377.1 GCA_013823365.1 Parvibaculum sp.
GGTTTCCCCGATACCTATCGCCATAGATGTGGAAAGCGATGAACCTCAACAATATTTCAGCGTCTCGCAAGCGTTTGTCGGGAGAGGAGAGTCTCAACACTTCGTGTATTGGCCGAACATGGTCCGTAGTCTGAGCAAGAAGCTTAGAGAACGGCCCCTTATTCAAAGATTGCCGCAGCTCTTGAGTGCTTAGCGGGACTGATCCGGTATTGAGACGATAAAATATGTGGTAGAGGACATCATCTGCTGCGTAGTTGGAAATGACCGCACACCTCACGTCTGCATTGAGAAGGCGTCCATCGTCCAAGTCATCCTTGCTAATTGCCTCGTATGTCTTTCCGTTGAGGTCGACGCGCACCTGCAACCCCTGCAGTCGCGGCTTATCCCAAGATGCCGCAAAATCAGGGTCAATGAATCCGAGAATCGCAAGAAGCCTTTGTTTCCCGTCGATAACAATAAAAGATTTGGGATTGTCAGGCGCAGTGGCGAGAACGATTTCAGGAACCGGAATTCCTAAGATGAGCGATTCAATAAGCAGGCTTCGCTTACCATCGTTCCAAGCATTTCTACGCTGAAAATCCGGTTCAACGTCAATATTCCCCTTACGAATCTGACTCACTACCGTCTCGACAGTCCAATCTCGGGAGAAGACAACCAGGTCACGAAAATCTCCCGGCGAGAGGTCTTCGGCAATATCGTCATTCCAACCCTCGTCTTCGAAAGAAGGAAACTGCCGTCTTTGTTCTTTGCTCATTTTGGAAATCTATTTAAATCGGTTGAAACTCAGCACTCATACACCCCCGAACACTACGGCAGATCGCCAGTGCATACTCAACCTAATTCTACGCCTACCCCAACTTCACCCGCCTCAACCTCAATGCATTCCCGATGACGGACACGGAGGATAGCGACATGGCTGCCGCCGCGAAGATGGGGCTCAGAAGCAGGCCGAAGACGGGATAGAGGATGCCGGCGGCGAGCGGCACGCCGGCTGCGTTGTAGACGAAGGCGAAGAAGAGGTTTTGCCTGATATTGCGCATGGCGGCGCGGCTCAAGCCGCGGGCGCGGACGAGGCCCATCAGGTCGCCTTTCACGAGCGTCACGCCCGCCGCTTCCATCGCGACATCTGTGCCCGTACCCATGGCGATGCCGACATCGGCGGCCGCGAGCGCCGGGGCGTCGTTCACGCCGTCGCCTGCCATGGCGACGATGCGGCCCTCGCCGCGCAACCGCTTCACGACTTCGGCCTTCCGCTCCGGCAGGACTTCGGCCTCGACCTCCGCGATGCCGAGCGTCTTCGCGACCGCTTCCGCCGTGGCGCGGGCATCGCCTGTCAGCATGACGATGTGGAGGCCCGCTTCCCGCAGGTGCCGGATCGCCTTGGCGCTCGTTTCCTTTACCGGGTCCGCGACCGCGACGAGGCCCGCGAGGCGGGTTTCCACCGCGACGAAGACGACGCTTGCGCCCTCGCCCCTCAGCGCGGCGGCGCGGGGGGCCATCGGCGCCACATCGACGCCCAGTTCCTTCATCAAGGTTTCGTTGCCGAGCGCCACCACCTCCGCGCCCACGCGGCCCGTGACGCCTTTGCCCGACGGCGCGTCGAAATCCTGCGCTTCCGCAAAACTTATCCCCTCCCCCCTGGCGGCGGCGATAATGGCCGCAGCAAGTGGATGCTCGCTGCCGCTTTCGAGGCTCGCGGCGAGCGAGAGGAGGTTTTCGCGCGTCATGTCTCCATATGGCTCCGCGACGCGCAGCACCGGGCGGCCTTCCGTCAGCGTGCCGGTCTTGTCGATGACGAGCGTGTCGA
>PNMC01000378.1 GCA_013823365.1 Parvibaculum sp.
GACTCCTCCCCGGAACGCTGCGGGCTTTCTGCCTCGCGCCGTTCCGTGGCGGCTTTCGTCGTCACATCCATAGCGGCAACTCCAGGGGAGGAACCGGACCGTAAGGAACCGGCGCGGTGCGGCATGCGCCCGCGCGCGGAAAGGCCCGGTTTCCCGTTGAATTTGGCGGACACTAAGGGATCGGCCAGATTCCGTCAAGCAGGCTTCGATTCAAAAAATGCGAGCAAAATCATATGCTTATCCGGGGTGCGGCGAGGCGTGCCGGGATTGCGCCGTCCGGGGCTTTGGTTTAGCGTGGCGCCGATTCCGGGAGCGCGAGATTGTGAGTGAGCCGCGCTCCCTTTTCATTGGAGACCGGTCATGAGCCAGAGCCTGCGCGAGAGCATCAAGCAAGGACTTGTCGAGGCGACGAAGTCGCAGGACAAGCGCCGCATGGCGACGCTCCGGCTCATCCAGGCCGCGCTCAAGGATCGCGATATTGCGGGCCGCACCGATGGCCGCGATGCGGGCGTGAGCGATGCCGAAATCCTCGAAGTTCTCGCCAAGATGGTGAAGCAGCGCCGCGAATCGGCCGGCATCTACGAGGAAGCCGGGCGGACGGAGCTGGCCCAGCAGGAGCGGGAAGAAATCGAGATCATCGAGAGCTTCATGCCGAAGCAGCTCTCGGACGCGGAGACCGCCGCGGCCGTCGAGGCGATCGTCAAGGAAACGGGCGCCTCCAGCATCAAGGATATGGGCCGCGTCATGGGCGAGCTCAAAAAGCGCCATGCCGGCCAGATGGACTTCGCCCGCGCCGGCGCCATCGTGAAGGAAAAGCTGGCGTAAGCGTCAGGCCTTCTTCTTGTCCTTTGCTTTCTCTTTGATCTTCTGCGCCTTCACGTAGCTGCGCAGCACCTTGTTGATCCGTGTCTGGTAGCGCGGGCCCGTTTCCTTGAAATAGGCGAGAACATCTTCATCGAGGCGGATGCTGACCGGCTGTTTCTTCGGGATGACGAGTTCCGCTTCCGACCAGTCGAGGCCGAAGGGCACGGAATCAGGGTCGCTCGCAGCTGCGGCCTCAATTTCCTCATCGGTCATGTTGCGAAGGTGCTCCCAGTCGGTTTCACCGGGACCGAGATTCATCGCCTCTTCGTAGGAGTATCGCACGATACGCGGCTCGCTCATCCCGCCCGGCTCGGCGCGCCGAGATGATGCGGCAGGTGCCGTCTTCTTCTTCCCGGTATGCGACTGCGATTTCGCGGCCATAAGTGTCACCTATTACAAGATAGCGAAGCTCATCATGCCGGTCCGATCTCATTCGGATCATCGGTTTCCCGAAGGCAGGCAGGATGTCGACAAAGTCGATGCCATGTTTCTCGACGTTGAGCCGCCTCTTGTCCTCGTCCCAATCGAAAGACGTGAACGTCGGATCAAATGCTCCAAATGCCGGCGAATCTTCCATGAACTGCGTCCTTGCAATTCGTCCACGACCGCAGCGTCCGGCAACTGAAGGTCGGTTACATTTGTATATACAAATGTAACTCTTTGCAAGCACCCCATCCCGGCTCTAGGAAAGAGCGTACACTGTCCCCGGCGCGGCTAGAGGCACGACTTCCCATGTCCTTCCCCAAAGGCTTTCTCGACGAATTGAAGGGGCGCATCCGCGTCTCGGATGTCGTCGGCCGGAAGGTGAAGCTCCGGCGGCAGGGCAGGGAGTTCATCGGCCTTTCGCCTTTCACCAATGAGAAGAGCCCGAGCTTCACGGTGAATGACGACAAGCAGTTCTACCATTGCTTCTCGTCGGGCGAGCATGGCGACGTCATC
>PNMC01000379.1 GCA_013823365.1 Parvibaculum sp.
GCCGGCACGCCGGTGAAGCGTTCGTAATGGCCGAGGTCGAGGTCGGTCTCCGCCCCGTCATCGGTCACATAGACTTCGCCATGCTGGATCGGGGACATGGTCCCCGGGTCCACATTGAGATACGGGTCGAGTTTCCGCAGCCGCACGGAATAGCCGCGCGCCTGCAGAAGCGCGCCAAGCGCTGCGGAAGCGAGACCTTTACCGAGGGAGGAAACCACGCCGCCGGTGATGAAAATATACCGCGTCATGGGCCCCTAGATTACACCAAGCAAAACGATTCGGAGGCCCAAAACCGGCTCCCGGTACAAAAACTTCCGGCCGGTCCGGGCGCCTGTCCCGAACCGGTCAAAGGTGACGTTTTTCGCCTATTCGGCGCGGGGAACCGTGGGTTCCGCCGGTTCAGCGGGAGCCGGGGCCACGGGCTCCACATCCGCCGCCGGCGGCACGGTGGGCTCTTCGAGGCCGCCAAGCGGCGCCGGAACGTCCGGCAGGGTGCTTTCGCCCTGCCCGGCCGGCGGTACCACCCGGTCGAGCACGCTGTCGCTCGATCCGCCGCGCGTCGCGAGGATGCCAAGCACAAGGCTCGTCGTGATGAAGAGGACCGCCAGAACCGCCGTCGTGCGGGTCAGCACATTGGCCGTGCCGCGCCCGGTCATGAAGCCATCGCCGCCGCCGCCAATGCCAAGCGCGCCGCCTTCGGAACGCTGCAGCAGGATCGTCGCGACAAGCGCCACCGCGAGCATCAGGTGAATGATCAGAATGATGGTCGCCATATGACCTCGGGCCGCACGGACCTGCTGTTGGAACGTAAAGGAGACCGGCGCGCCGCAAGGGGACATCCGGTCGTTCGCGGCGGGTTGTAGCGCATGCGCGGCCCGGTTTCCAGCCCTGTTGCGGGGTCCAGGCCTATCCCCGCACGCTTGCGGTAAAAGCTTCTATTCGGCCGCGGTCAGCTGGTCGAGCTGACCTTCGCGAACCATACGCTCATGGCCGTCCGCCAGGCTTTTGATCCGGTACTGGAAGCCTTCTCCCTCGGAAGGAAGCTGCCGGACGATCTGATACCGGCCCCGGGCGGCGGGAGGATAGGAACCGCCGGCCGTGAATTCGACCGTGTCGCCGATCTTGTATTTATGCGCCTGCATCGGTCCTACTTCTTCTTTGCCTTGACGCGTTCCAGCGATTTGACGCGGCCGCGGGGGCGGCCGGACTTTTCCGCGATATCGCGGTCCTGCGCCTCGATAACCGCCTTGGCGCCCGCCACATCGGATTCACTCTCGATCTCGGCAAGGGGAACCTTGCGGTTCGAGCTGAGTGCCCCGTCTTCGTAGACCACGTTGAAAATGACGAAATCGCTTTCCGTCAGTTTCCGGCTGCTGCGTGCCATGGGGCTCTCCCGAAATAGAAAAGGGGCGCCGAAGCGCCCCTCCACCTTGCGGTTCAGGCGTTGCGAAGATTCGCCGCCGAAACCTTGCCGCTGCGCTGGTCGGTCTCGAGGTCATAGGCGATCGCCTGACCTTCATCGAGACCACGCATGCCGGCGCGTTCAACAGCGGAGACATGGACGAAAACGTCCTTGCCGCCGTCCTGGGGCTGGATGAAGCCGTAGCCCTTCTGGGAGTTGAACCACTTAACGGTGCCGTTTGCCATGTGAGGCATTCCTTATCAACGTGAGATATTGCCACCGGCGCACTGTGCGACCGGCGGATCAAACTTCGAGGGATCGGGATAGACAGGTCCGGCGCTCGATCGCGAGCGTGGAGAGCAGCCGAACCAAAGAATTCGAT
>PNMC01000380.1 GCA_013823365.1 Parvibaculum sp.
TATTTACACGAAGGGCCCTTCTTTGAACTGGGCGAGCACACCGCTGCGAATCTCGCGCCAATTCGACATCCGCCAGCGATCGGGCGATTCGATCCCGACAATCGGATCGTGACCCGGCGGCGACACGCGCCACGGCAGCGCTTGTTTCGTCACGATGCAGTAAAAGGGGCAAACGGGCGGCTGGCTGGGGTCACCCTCTGGATCATCCAGCACCACGGCCAGCCGGTCGCTCTCCAGCCGCACCATCGAACCGACCGGGAAAATGCCGATCATGCCCGAAAACACGCTCATAATCTGAAAATCGAACTGACCTGGCTGTTCGGTCATCATCTCGATCGCTTCGGCCGGCGAGAGTGCCAATCCATAGGGGCGATCGGACGTCACCGTATCATAAGTATCGCAAATCGCGGCCATGCGCACATAGGTGGAGATGCTGTTCCCCTCCTGGAAATCGGGATAACCGGTGCCGTCGAGCCGCTCATGATGGTGCAGCACCACATCGAGCACCAGATCGGACAGGCGTTCATCGCCGCCGATCAAGATATCATGGCCCAGCTCGCAATGGGTGCGCATCACCGCTGTCTCTTCGGCGGTAAGTGGGCCGGGCTTGTCGAGCAGCGACGTCGGCACCCGCGCCTTGCCCACATCATGTAACAGCCCCGCCAGCCCGATATCGTGGTGCAGCGTGGGATCAAGCTTTAGCCGCCGCGCAAGATTGATCATCAACCCGCAAACGGCCACCGAATGGACATAAGTATGTTCGTGGCGATCGCGCATCCGCGTGACGCCCATGATCGCGCCCGGATGCCGCTCGACCGACGCGGTAATGCCGCTCACCATCGGCCAAAGCGAGGCAACATTGATGTTGCGACCAAAGCGAACGTCCTCAAAAGTCGCGGCAATTTGTTCCTTTGCCACCGACACCAGCTCACGCGCGCGGCTACGTTCCTGCGCGGCAGATGCGCGACGCGCGCCAAGGTGCAGCGCTGCCGGGCCCAGACTGGGCTTTGGCGTTGCACGCCCGAACGACGGGCCGCCGGTTCCCGGCACCCGCCAATCCCCCTGCAACAGCGAATCGTCGCGACGACCATCTCGATTGCTGAAATCCACCTGAAATTCCCCCGCTGAGCGAGACGCCATCCCTGAATGAGACAATGCGGCACCGATCTAATTTTTTCGTTAACATCCGGGGGGTGACCGTTCCAAAATGCACGAAATGCAACCACGATTTCGTGTAACAAAATTGCGAAACGATGGAACAATTCCAATCTGTCGCTTACCGGAAATAACCGGCAATTGGAGTATTCATCATGCGCTATGTCGACGCTATCGGCAGCCTTTCGCTCACGGCTGCCGCGCTTTTGCTGGTGGCGGGGGTTCTCGCCCTCTAATCCACGCAGCCGTCCGCCCCTTTTATCCAAAGGGGCGGCCTAGCGCGCCGATTTCAGCCGCCGAGTGCGGCCTTGACCTTTTGAAAAAAACCGCTGGTTTGCGGGCATTCCTGCCCGGTTTCGGTCGCGCGAAACGCCTCCAGCAATTCGCGCTGTTTGGCGCTGAGCTTCGTCGGCGTTTCGACTTCGATTCGCACAACCAGATCGCCGCGCCCGCGCCCCTGCAACACAGGCATCCCCGCGCCGCGCTGACGCAGTTCACGGCCCGACTGCATGCCCGGCGCGATGCGGATCTCGTGGTGCTCGCCGTCAAGCCCGGGAATGGTCACCGTTCCGCCCAGCGCCGCCGTCGTAAAGCTGATGGGGGTGCGCGCGTACAGCGTTGTCCCT
>PNMC01000381.1 GCA_013823365.1 Parvibaculum sp.
AAGTAGGTCACCTTGTTCGCGTCCGCTGCCATCAGCGAGAAGGTCGAGCGACGGAACGGCAGCGACGACGTCGTGTTGATCGTCACGGTCGTCGGCGCACCACCGATGATGATCGTGGTCGTGGTCGTGCCCGGAATGGCACCAAACGAAGCGTTCAGGATGTTCGGGCTGTCCACGCCATTGCCCGGAACGAACCAGGGCGAGGTGTAATGCATCTTGAAGGCTGCGCCATCCGTGCCGCCGATTTCGAACCGGCCGAAGCCGCCTTCGAGATAGGCGAAGAGTTCGCGGAACGTGGCGTCGTTGTTGGCCGCGTGGTTGTTCCAGTCGTCGCCCAGCGACAGCGTCGCGAGGACACCGGCAACCATGCCGTTGTCGAGCGTGCCTTCGGCATTGATGTCGATGTTGCGCGCGACGAGCTTGACGTCCGTGTCGTCGAACGACGTACCGCCGGCAGCAGCCGGGAGGTCATCGGCGTCGATGACGTAGAAGCCGGCCGTGACGGTGCCGCCGACAGTGACTTTGAGCGGATCGCTCGCGAGCGCCGGGCCGGCGATCAGGCCGGCGGTGACGAGAGCGGTCGTCCCAAGGAGAGTCTTTTTCATGTGTTCCTCGCAGTATCAGCTGAAAGCTGTTCCATTCGCACGAGCCACGGAAACTTTTCCCCCGAGAGGATTTTCCTTGGCTGCGTCCATCGCCGGGCCGACTGAAGAAACTGCCCCCCGAGCGCGTGCACCGATTAATCCGTTGATAACCCCCCCGGGTCAAGCACACCGCTCCGCATGACGGAGGAATGTCAGCGCATGTTGCGCAAATGGCACAAATCCGGCGCGAGGCCGGTAGGCCGTTCCGCGGGGACAAGGGCGAACGCGAGGCCGGTGATCGAATAGTGCAATCAATTGGGGCCGACTCGCCGGAAGGCACCCTTGGCGGCTCCCGGCGCCGGGGCCCGTCCTGCCTTGCGGACCGGGCCGGAATGTGTGCCCCTTGAGACACACCCCTCTGCCGCCGCCGCCTTGGTCACCCGCCGCCCGGTACCGCCCGCAAGGCCATCGGGAACCCCCGAAATCTGCGTGATTGCGGGACATGGGCTTCTCTCGCTATAAAGGCGCGCCGCCATTTCAGGCGGCATGAAGCTATATTCAACAGCTCTCCGCAGGCCTGTTTTCCAAGTACCGGCGGATATTGAGGGGCGCAACGCGAGAGGCTTGCCGTAAATCGATGACCTACCCCGCTCTGACACGCGCGAAATCCACCGCTGCGGCCATTTTCCTTGTGGCAACCCTCGGCCTCACGGCCTGCGGTCCCTCCACCTCCAGCTATCCCGGCCGGCCGGACGGCGTTAGCGGCCCGAACAACCCGACCGGCGAGCGCCAGCGCGAATCGATCTTCGGCGAGGAAGGCCTCAGGCTCTTCGGCGGCGGCGGCGGCTCGGATGAGGCGGCCGGTTCCGGCATCGGCGTCAACAGCTTCCTCTGGCGCGCCTCGCTCGACACCGTCTCCTTCATGCCGCTCGCCTCGGCCGATCCCTTTGGCGGCGTCATCATCACGGACTGGTATCGCGACCCCAATGCCGCGAACGATCGCATGAAGATCACGGTCTATATTCTCGACCGCCGCCTGCGCGCGGACGGCGTGAAAGTGGCCGTTTTCCGCCAGACGCTGGATGAGCGTGGCGACTGGGTGGATGCCCGCGTCGCGCCGGCCACCGCACTCCAGATCGAGAATGCGATCCTGGTGCGCGCGCGCCAGCTTCGCATCAACACGATCGAGGCC
>PNMC01000382.1 GCA_013823365.1 Parvibaculum sp.
CTTCCCGGATTTCCCGCATCACTCGCAGGTGCTGCAATATTTCAACGACTATGTTGACCACTTCGGCCTGCGCGAGAAGATCGAGTTCAACACGGCGGTGACGCATTGCGAGCTTACACCGGACGGTCTCTGGCGCGTGACCATCGACCGTTCCGGTGCGGGAGGGCCATCCTCCGAGACGCGTATTTATGACGCGCTCTTCGTCTGCAACGGACACCACTGGGACCCGCGCTGGCCGACGCCCGCCTTCCCCGGTGAGTTCGACGGTGTGCAGATGCATGCCCATTCCTATCTGACGTCCTTCGAGCCGGTGGATATGCGCGGCAAGAACATCGTCGTCGTCGGCATGGGCAACAGCGCGATGGATATTGCCTCCGAACTGTCGCAGAAGCCTATTGCGAAACGGCTCTGGGTGTCGGCGCGGCGCGGCGTATACATCTTCCCGAAATATATCGGCGGTCGCGTCGCCGACAAGGCGTCGCTCCCGCATTGGGTGCCGCTGCGCCTGCAGCGCTGGCTTGCCGCCCGTGCGCTGAAGCGCGCCGTGGGCAACATGGAGGATTACGGCCTGCCGAAGCCGGACCACAAGCCGCTCGAAGCCCATCCCTCCGTATCGGGAGAATTCCTCACCCGCGTCGGCTGCGGCGACATCAATCCGAAGCCGAATATCGAACGCTTCGAGGGAAAGAAGGTCCGCTTCACCGATGGTTCGACCGAAGATGTCGATGTCGTGATCTATGCGACGGGCTACAACGTCTCCTTCCCCTTCCTCGACAAGTCGGTCGTCGAGGTGAAGGACAATCACATTCCGCTTTTCAAGCGCGTGATGAAGCCCGGTATTCCCAATCTCTTCTTCATGGCGCTGGCGCAGCCGCTGCCCACGCTCACGAACTTTGCCGAGCAGCAGGCGCGCTGGCTCGCTGCCTATCTCGCGGGCGACTACGCGCTGCCGCCGAAAGAAGAAATGGAGCGCATCCTCGCCGCCGACGAGCGCCGCTTCATCGGCCATTTCTATGACAGCCCGCGCCACAAGATGCAGGTCGATTTCAACATCTACTGCCACGACCTGAAGCGAGAGTGGAAGCAGGGCGAGAAGCGCGCAAAGGCCGCCGGAAACCCGCTGCCGGTGCCGCCTCGCGCGGCGGCGGTTGCAGCGCAGGCGGCGGAGTAAGCGCCGGCTCCGGAAATCTAACCATATGAAAAACAAGGTCTTTCGGGCCGGTAGATCCCGGTCCCGAAAGTTGACGATTATCGTCATGAGAGTAGAGTTGGCCGAAACCGGCGAATGAGTCGGCATGCCGCGGGCGGGGAGGGGAAGCTTCGTTCCGGGCGCTCTGGAGGGATGATGAGCAGAATAATGACCTCATGCAGGGCCGGGGGGCGCGCATGAGCACCGATATCGACGATGCGCCTGCGGCAGACGCAAGAAAGAAGCCGGGCAAGCGCGAGCTAACCAAGCTGAACAATCGCGAAGCGATACTGAGCGCCGCGCGCAGCGTCTTCGCCGATCTCGGCTATGGCGCAACCTCCGTGCGCGACATCATCCGCAAGACGGGCCTCGCCTCCGGCACCTTCTACAATTACTTCCGCAGCAAGGAAGAAGTCTTCGAGGCGCTGATGGATGAAGGCATGCGCCGCATCCGCCCGCGCCTGCGCGCCGAACGCATCCGCTCGCGCACCTTCGAGGATTTCATCCGCAACGCCTATCGCACCTATTTCGACTATCTCGCTTCCGACCGCGACTCCTTCCAGCTCATGCGGCGCAA
>PNMC01000383.1 GCA_013823365.1 Parvibaculum sp.
CGTTTTTCGGGACATTGTGACGCCCCGACCCGCCCGAGGCATTGAGCCCGGGTCAACTTCCGCCGGCGATATTCGCTCGCGGAAGCGATTTTGCTTTGTGTTGCAAGGATTTAGCGAACCCGTGTTCGAGAATCTCTCAGGCCGCCTCGGCGATGTTCTTTCCAAGCTCAAGGGCCGTGGCGCCCTTGGGGAGAAGGATGTCGACGAGGCCATGCGCGAGGTCCGCCGGGCGCTCATCGAGGCGGACGTGGCGCTGCCGGTCGCCCGGTCCTTCATCGACAGGGTGAAGGCGCGCGCGGTCGGCCAGGAAGTCCTGAAGTCGGTCACGCCCGGCCAGCAGGTCATCAAGATCGTTCATGACGAACTGGTCGAGATGCTGGGCGGCGCGGAAGCCGACACGTCGATCTCGCTGCGCGCGGCGTCCCCCGTCGTCATCATGATGGTCGGCCTGCAGGGCTCGGGTAAAACCACCTCGACGGCGAAGATCGCCAAGCGCCTCACCGCGCGCGAAAAGCGCAAGGTCATGATGGCCTCGCTCGATACGCGCCGTCCCGCCGCGCAGGAGCAGCTTCGCATTCTCGGCGAGCAGGTCGATGTCGCGACGCTCCCCATCGTCGCCGGCCAGCAGCCGGTGCAGATCGCCAAACGCGCGGTCGAAGCCGCGCGTCTCGGCGGCTTCGACGTGCTGATGCTCGACACCGCCGGCCGCATCCATATCGATGAAGAGCTGATGGCCGAGGTCGCGCAGGTGCGCGATATCGCAAGCCCTCACGAAACGCTTCTCGTCGCCGACAGTCTGACGGGCCAGGACGCCGTCAATGTCGCCGAGCAGTTCAACCAGCGCATCGGCGTCACCGGCATCGTGCTCACCCGCGCCGATGGCGACGGGCGCGGCGGCGCGGCGCTTTCCATGCGGGCCGTCACCGGCGTGCCGATCAAGCTTCTCGGCACCGGCGAAAAGATGGATGCGCTCGAGGATTTCACCGCGCAGCGCATCGCCGGCCGCATTCTCGGCATGGGCGATATCGTCAGCCTGGTCGAGAAGGCGGCGGAAACGATCGACGCCGAGAAGGCCGAGAAGATGGCCGCGCGGCTCCGCAAGGGGCAGTTCGATCTCGACGATCTCGGCGAGCAGCTGAAGCAGATGAGCCGCATGGGTGGCATGAAGGGTCTGCTCGGCATGCTGCCCGGCGTCGGCAAGGCACAGATGCAGGCCGCGCAGGCGCATATGGGCGACGGCACGATCAAGCGTCAGGTGGCGATCATCTCGTCCATGACGAAGGAAGAGCGCGAGAACCCGAAAGTCCTCAATGCGAGCCGCAAGAAGCGCATTGCGAAGGGCTCGGGCACGGAAGTTCAGGAAATCAACCGCCTGCTCAAGATGCATCGCCAGATGGCGGACATGATGAAGGCGATGGGCCGCCAGAAGGGCGGGATCATGTCGAAACTCTTTGGCGGCGGCATGCCCGACATGCCGCCCGACATGGCCGCCGATCCGAAGGCGGTGGAAAAGCTCATGCCGCAGGGCCTGCCGCGTATCGGGCCTGGCGGGTTGCCGGGTCTGCCCGGCTCAGGTTTCGGCGGAATGCCGCCCGGTCTTCCGGGGCTGCCGTCCGGCAAGAAGAAAAAGTGACCGAGACAATTCGTTTACGGATGAATGACACGCCGGCCCGAAAGGCCGGTTCAAGCGAAAGGTAAGACAAGATGGCTCTCAAGATCCGGCTCGCCCGTGGCGGTGCCAAGAAGCGTCCCTTCTACCG
>PNMC01000384.1 GCA_013823365.1 Parvibaculum sp.
GAAGACCGTCACCGCTGCCGCAAAGCTCGGCGGCGATGTCGTCGTGCTCGTCGCCGGCCAGGGCTGCGACGCCGTGGCCGAGGCTGCCGCAAAGCTCGATGGCGTGAAGAAGGTGATCGTCGCCGACGACGCGCTTTATGCGCATCCCGTCGCCGAGCCGCTTGCCGCGCTCGTCGTGAGCCTTGCTGGCAGCTATGACGCGATCGTCACGGCCGCCACCACCGTCGGCAAGAATTTCATGCCGCGCGTGGCCGCTCTCCTCGACGTCGCGCAGGTGTCGGAAATCACCGCCGTTCAGGGCCCGGACACGTTCGAGCGTCCGATCTATGCCGGTAACGCCATCCAGACCGTGAAGTCGACCGACGCGAAGAAGGTCATCACCGTCCGCACCACCGCCTTCCCGGCGGCGGGCCAGGGCGGCGCGGCCCCGGTCGAAAAGATCGGCGCCGCCGAAAACCCCGGCCTCTCGGAATTCGTGGGCGAAGAACTCACGAAGTCGGATCGTCCGGAACTCACCTCCGCCAAGGTCATCATCTCGGGCGGCCGCGGCATGCAGAATGGCGAGAACTTCGCCATGCTCGAAAAGATCGCCGACAAGCTCGGTGCCGCCGTTGGCGCCTCGCGCGCGGCGGTCGATGCGGGCTTCGTGCCGAACGACTATCAGGTCGGCCAGACCGGCAAGGTAGTCGCGCCGGAGCTTTACATCGCGGTCGGCATTTCCGGCGCGATCCAGCATCTCGCGGGCATGAAGGACTCCAAGGTCATCGTCGCGATCAACAAGGACGAGGAAGCGCCGATCTTCCAGGTCGCCGATTACGGCCTCGTGGCGGACCTCTTCAAGGCAGTGCCGGAACTCGAAGAAGAGCTCGGCAAAGCCGGTCTCTGATCGGTAAAGCCGAAACACCCCGAATCAAAGCGCCGCCGGGCTTCCCGGCGGCGCTTTTTCTTTACGCTGGCGGTCTTCCACGCCATTCTTGGGCAGGTTTCGGGCAGGTGTCCCGGCAGGGTGCGTCCAGGGGGGCGCGCCACCAATCCACGGGTTTCGAGTAATGAAGTTTCGCAAGGTAGGCGTCATCGGCGCCGGACAGATGGGCAATGGTATCGCGCATGTCTGCGCGCTGGCTGGATACGAGGTCGCGCTTTACGACATTTCCCGCGACAGGGTCGAGGCGGGCCTCGCCACGATCGATGGAAATATGGCCCGTCAGGTATCGAGCGAGCGCATCACCGTGGAACAGCGCGATGCCGCCCTCGCCCGGCTTTCCGCCGCTGCATCCATGGAGACCTTCGAGGATGCCGACTTCGTCATCGAGTCGGCCACGGAGAACGAAGAGGTGAAGCGCAAGATCTTCGCCGAACTCTGCCCCCATCTGCGCGAGGATGCGCTGATCGCGACCAACACCTCCTCTATCTCCATCACACGCCTTGCCGCTTCGACGGACCGTCCCGAGCGCTTCATGGGACTTCATTTCATGAACCCCGTTCCGGTCATGGAACTTGTGGAACTCGTCCGCGGCATCGCCACGGACGACGAGACCTATGAGTCGGTGCGGGAGTTCGCCGATTCGCTCGGCAAGAAGATCGCGCAGGCCGAAGACTTCCCGGCCTTCATCGTGAACCGCATCCTGCTGCCCATGATCAACGAGGCGGTCTATACGCTTTACGAAGGCGTGGGCTCGGTCGAGAGCATCGACAAGGCGATGAAGCTCGGCGCGAACCATCCGATGGGGCCGCTGCAGCTTGCCGA
>PNMC01000385.1 GCA_013823365.1 Parvibaculum sp.
TGCGGGATAGGCGCCGTGGTCCATGCCGAAATCATAGACGAGCCTGTCGATATGGTCGGTCGTGATGCCCGGCCTTATTTCCTTCACCAGCATGTCGAGCGCGGAGGCCGCGAGACGGCCGACGCGGCGCATGCCCTCGAAGGCTTCGGCGTCGTGGATCTTGATCCGGCCGATATTGCGGTCCGGGGCGTCGATGGCGTCGGTATAGCTCATAAGGTCTTTCGCAAAATGGCGGCTTTGCCTTGGTTTCCAGCATAGAGCGGGCGGGCGGCATTTGAAAGCCGGGGGGTGTGAGCGCTATTCTGACCGGAACGCGATACCCCGGGGATAAGTTCATGTCCGATGCCGCGGCGCCCCTGCGCCCGAAAACCGTTACCGCCTGTGTGCTGCTCATCGGCGACGAGATATTGTCCGGCCGGACGCGGGATTCGAACCTTGCCTATATCGCCACGCATCTGAACCGGATCGGCGTGCAGGTGCGCGAGGCAAGGGTGATCCCCGATGTGGAAGAAACGATCGTCGCGACGCTGAACGAGGTGCGGACGCGCTACGATTATGTGTTCACCACGGGCGGCATCGGCCCGACGCATGACGACATCACGGCGGATGCGGTGGCCAAGGCCTTCGGCGTTGCCATTACCCACCACCCGGAGGCGGTGAAAATCCTCGGCGACCATTACAAGGCGACGGGCGGCGAGTTCAACGAGGCGCGGATGCGCATGGCGCGGCTGCCGGAAGGCGCCAGCATGATCGCCAACCCCTTGAGCAAGGCGCCGGGCTTCCAGATCGGCAATGTCTTCGTGATGGCGGGCGTGCCCATGGTGATGCAGGTGATGCTGGACAGCCTGACGGACCGGCTGGAAGGCGGGGCCACCATGCAGAGCCGCACGGTGACGGGGCAGATCGGGGAGGGGACGATCGCGGAAAAGCTCGGCGAATTGCAGGCGCGGCACCCCGGCCTCGGAATCGGCAGCTATCCCTATTACCGGGGCAAGACATTCGGCACGAGCATCGTTCTCCGGGGCACCGATTCGAGCGAGCTCGACCGGGCGGCGGCGGAGGTCATGGCCCTGATGCGGGAATTCGGCGCGGAACCGGCCATGGGCGACCCGGGCTGAGAAGCCCGGAGAATCCGGGGTTTTGTCGCATAAGTGCAACAGGTCCGGCCAACATTACGAAAGTTTCAGCATTTCCGCCGTTTCCGCGCGATACAATTTCCAGCGGACCGACTAGAGTTTGCGGCATGAAGGTCTGACGGTCGCTGTCTGGCACGGAGATGCCGGGAGCCCCGGCAGAGGGGGATACAGGCTCCGACCCGATCGGCCTGAGAACAAAATTTGGGGTCAAGTGACCCGGAGGGAGAAACGACATGAAGAAGACCATTGGTATTCTCGGCCTTGTTGCGGGCGCGATGATGCTTTCGAGCGGCGCGCAGGCTCTCGACTCGAGCTTCGATGCGATGTCGAAGGCCGGCAACCACAAGTTCTATGTGTGGTGCACGGGCGGCGCGGACAGCGAGACGACGCAGCAGGGCGCCAACGCGAAGGAAGCCCAGGCAGCCGCCGCTTCCGCCGCCGGCAATAATTGCTGGCCGGTGTGGCAGGGCCTCGAAGGCTAAGTCCTTCCCGCATACGCGGAATTTACGGAACGGCGGTCCTTGCGACCGCCGTTTCCTTTTGCGGATTTCCTTTTGCGCCGCCCGGCCCGAGCGGGCATAGGTAAGGCGGCTGGCCCCTTGGCGAAACC
>PNMC01000386.1 GCA_013823365.1 Parvibaculum sp.
GGGCGGAAATCAAGAGCCCGGCCCGTGAATTTACCCGCGGGCCGGGCTCAAATCATTGATTTTCCGGTCTTTTTGGCTCAGTCGACCAGCAAGTAGTCGATGGTGGAGACGACCCGGACGATTTTCATGATCTGCTCGCTCTCCTGGGCGCCCGGCGTTTCGTCGCGCGGGAGAATCGAGAACTGGCCCTGCCAGGCGCGGCGGATGCCCCCAAGGCGGGAGCCGGAGTCGGCGGCGAAGGTTTCCGCCGCCTCGCGGGCGCGGATGGTCGCCTCCTCCAGCATTTCGGGCTTCACGTCGGCGATGCGGGTGAAGAGGTAGGAGGGGCGGACCGGGCCGTACTCGTTCGAGAGGACGACGCCCTGCTCGACCAGCGTGCTCGAAGCGCGGTTCGCTTCCGCGACCTGGTCCACATTGGTGGTGCGGAGCACGATCTGCTGGGCGATGATGAAGCGGGTGTTGAACTCGCCGCTCGAATACATCTGGGCGAGACGGTCGGTCACTTGCGGCGCCTGAAGCTCAATCTCGTCATCCGCAAAGCCATGGCTTTTCAGGAAACCGTTCACGAGCTCGGCATTGCGTCTTACATCCGCCTGGGTGGCGGCAAGCTCGTCGCCGGTGACGACGAAACGCAGCGCCCAGAGCGCAAGGTCGGCCTTCACTTCCCGTTCGGAAAGACCCTTCACGGATATGGAGCGGTCGCCCAGGCGGGACTTCACGAGCCCGTCGCCGGCGAGGTAGCCGCCGAGCGCGATGCCCAGGCCAAGAACAAGCGCAGCAGTCAGTGCGAATATGGATTTCATGGGCGATGCCCTCCCCGTCGGATGTTGCGGCATTCTTATATCATGCCGACTTATATCATGCCGATTGCGGCGGATTGATGGATGCGGGGCACTTCAGCACTTGCATATCGGCGGTCCCGACCAGAGATGAGCTTTGAAAGATCAGCATACGGCCCGATGAGAGATTCGACAGATGAATATCAGACCAGCCACACCAGAGGATGAGCCCCGCATCTGGGCGATACTCGAACCGACGATCCGCGCCGGAGAGACCTACCCACTTCCCCGGGACCTGAGCCGGGAAGAAAGTCTCGCCTACTGGTTTGGGTCGGGCCATAACGTGATGGTGGCGGAAGAAGGGGAAGAAGTGCTTGGGACCTATTATCTGAAAGCCAACAACCGGGGCGGGGGCGCCCATGTCGCGAATTGCGGCTATATGACGGCGGTGGCAGCGCGGGGCCGCGGGATCGCGCGGGCGATGTGCATGCATTCTCTCGAAGAGGCCCGGAAGCGCAAATTCCGCGCCATGCAATTCAACTTCGTCGTTTCAACGAATTCGGCGGCCGTGCATCTCTGGCAGGATTGCGGCTTCCGGATCGCGGGGCGTTTGCCCGGTGCATTCGAGCATCCGAAAGAAGGGCTCGTGGACGCACTGGTCATGTACCGTACGCTTTGAGCGGCGGTCAGCCGGCGGCGGCGCCTGCCCGGCCGAAGCGGCTTTCAATATAGCGCCGCAGCGTATCCCGAAGCTCGCGATAGGCGGCGAGGCGGCGATCGCGATTGCCGCCCGTGGGGGCGGCCAGCGGGTCGCCCACCTCCCAATATTCGACATCGGTGGCGGAGGAGCGGGTCAGTTCTTCGGCTCTCGCGCGGGCTTCCGGCGTCAGCGCCACGATGAGGTCGAAGCTCGTTTCGTCGAGATCGTCGAAACCCTTGGGACCGCTCGCAGAGGGGGCGAAGCCC
>PNMC01000387.1 GCA_013823365.1 Parvibaculum sp.
ACATAGAAGTCCGCCTTCTCGCGCGTATGCGGATCGACGTCTTCGGCGAGCTTCACGCGGTCGGTCATCCATTTGGCCGTGAGGAGGTAGGACTGCTTCATCAGGTCGAAGACCAGGTTTTCCTGCCAGTCGGGATCGCGGAAGCGCTTGTCCGAGCGGCTGGGTGCTGCCACCGGCGGCACGTCCTCGCCGAGGAAGCGCCGCGTCATGCTGGTCATCAGGTTGAGATAACCTTCGACCAGCGCCGTCTGCGCCTCGACGATCTTGACCGGGTTGCGCATGTAGCTCGCGGCGACATCCATCAGCGTCTTGCCGACGCGCTGGAGGTCGTGGAGCGTATGGTTCATGTCGGAGGCCGCGTCCTCGTTTTTCATCAGAAGGCGGGCGGCCTTCTGGCCGAGATTGGCGGCATGGAGGAGGTTGATCGCGAGGCGGCCGAGATCGGGCATCACGAATTCGCGCGGCGCTTCCGCCGGCGCGTCCGCCTTGGCGGGGCGGGGCTCCGCCGCCTTGGACTCCGCCGCCACGGATTTCAGGCTCGCGGCAGGTTTCGCGCGGGATTTGCGTTTCTTCGGCGCGGCTTCCTTCGCGGAGGTGGCCGGCGCGTCGGAACTTTCCTTGAGGCTCATCGGGCGCTTCCCTGAACTTTTCTCCGGGATACCGGCCCGCGGACGGGTGGCGGCGTCCCTTGATTTACCGGAACATCGCGCTGGCGGTGGGAACCGCCAACGACAAACGGTTTCGCATTCAAAGCCTATACTATACGCTTGCACGTGTCCGCCCGATGACGGCATCAAGAGGCGGAAAAAGGGGCGGAATCCGCCGGAAAATTTCAAGCAGGACAGGAGTTCGAGATGTCGAATCTGGCACGGGCCGAAGCCGGAAACCGCGAAGGCAATCAGCTTGCCGCAGCGCGTGTGCGGGCCCTGGCAGCGGCAATGCTCATGGCCGGTCTGGTTGCGGGCTGTTCGTCGGTCTCCGACGCGAACAAACCCGACGCCATGTATGGCGGCGCGCCCTCGCAGGCCAGCACCGCCGACACCGTCTTCCCCGATCTGCGCAGCGTGCCGCAGGAGCGCCCCGCGGTGGCGACCCCGGCCGAGCGGCAGGAAATTGCGGCGGGGCTCGCGCAGGACCGCACGGAGGCCGCCCAGGCCGACCGGGACCTTCGCAGCGGCCCGGTCTCGAATTCGGCGGTTTCGCGGCCGAGCCCCGTGGCCCCGCTTCAGGACCTGCCGCCCGAGCTCGAAAAGCAGTCGCGCTATCATGAGGCACCGGTGCTGCCGATGCCGGAGAGCCGGGGCGGACATCGCGATTTCTCGAAAGTGCTTCCGGAGCGGCTGATGCAAACGGCGGCGGTGAACAACCCCGCGCCCGAGGTGGTCACCGAGGACGGGGCCGCCGCTGCGGCGCCGAGCGCCGAGCCTGCCGTGGACACGGGGCCGGAGATCACCCCGGCGCCGACCCGCAAGGTCGATGTGAAGCCCGCCGTCGGTCAGCCCTGATCCGGCGCAACTGAACCCCAAGGGCGGTTTTCCGCCATAAATCCGCCATTGCGCGGGGGCAAATGGGCCCCCGAGCCCCTGTTTTCGCGTGGCCCGGCCACGGCTTTGGCGCTATAAGACGCGCTGAACCGGCGGGCGCCCGAAGGCGGGCCTTTTCCGCGCGATTCGGCGTATCAGGATGTCGTCATGAGCGAAGAGTTCCACCGCATAAAGCGTCTGCCGCCTTACGTTTTCGAG
>PNMC01000388.1 GCA_013823365.1 Parvibaculum sp.
TATCTGTCGCTCGCCCGCACCATCGCATCGACAATGCCGGGCTCGGTCGCCGTATGGCCGGCATCGGGCACGATGTTGAGCTCCGCTTCCGGCCAGGCTTTCGCAAGCTCCCAGGCCGTGAACATCGGCGTCACCACGTCGTAGCGCCCCTGCGCGATGACGCCCGGAATGCCCTTCAGCTTCCCCGCATTGCGGATCAACTGGTCCTGCGGCTCGAAGAAACCCTTGTTCATGAAGTAGTGGCATTCGATCCGTGCGAAGGCGAGGGCGAAATATCCGTCCGCAAAACGCTTCACCCGCTCGGGATCGGAATAGAGAGAGAGCGTCGTCCCCTCCCAGATGCTCCAGGCCTTGGCGCAGGCGATCTTCTCGGCCTCGTTCGTGCCCGTGAGCCGCTTGTAATAGGCCGCCATGAGGTTGCCGCGCTCCGCTTCCGGGATCGGGGCGATGAAGTCCTCCCAGGCATCGGGGAACAGCGCGTCCGTCCCCTCCTGATAGAACCAGTGGAGCTCCCGCTCCCGGAGCGTGAAGATGCCGCGCAGGATGATCTCGGTCACGCGGTCCGGATGTGTCTCGGCATAGGCAAGCGCCAGCGTCGAGCCCCACGAGCCGCCGCAGAGCTGCCATTTCCCGATGCCGAGATGCTCGCGGATGCGCTCCATATCGGCCACGAGGTCCCAGGTCGTGTTTTCCTTCAGTTCGGCATGCGGCGTCGACTTCCCGCAGCCCCGCTGGTCGAACAGGATGATGCGGTAGGCCTCCGGATTATGCGTCCGCCGCATGGTCGGGTTCGAGCCGCCGCCCGGCCCCCCATGCACGATCACGACGGGTTTTCCCTTCGGGTTGCCGCATTCCTCGAAATAGATCGTGTGCAGATCGGAAACCTTCAGCGTTCCCGTCCGGTAGGGCTCGATCTCGGGATAGAGGGGGCGGCGGTCGGCGGTCGTGTCGGGCATGTCCGCTCCTTGCGGGTAAGGGGCTGCGGGTGGCAGGAATCAACTCATTGAATTTGTAGCGGAATTTCGCGCGGCGGTCAGAGGCGGCGAGGGCATTTACCATTTTTTTGCTTTTCCTCCCACACAAGCAATTGACCTCGGGGAAGAGACAGATACTATATCTGGACGCGCCCTGCTTCGCGGGGGACCTTCTCAGGGCGGCGGCGCAATCACAGAATCAAGTGAGTTCTGCCCGGCCTACGGGGCAGGAAGACGGCGGGAGACTATCTGCCCGCCGGATGGGGAACTTTTGCCCGCTTCGGATGCGGCGAAGCAAGGCAGACCGGGGACCAGAACATGCTGAACGACACGTCGAAAGCGGTGGATATGAGTGAGGTTGAGGCCAGCCTGTCGGCAATCATTACGGGCGAGCGGGCGGTTTCCCGCGCGCGCAAGGAATCGCGCCCCCTGGCCGAGCCGGAAATGCCCTTTGGCGAGCAGGATCAGGCCGTTCAGACCAAGGGCCGCCATCGCGTGAAGGTCGATCACGGCCGCGATGCGCTGTTGACCGAGTTCGGCAAGGCGACGCTGCGCGACCGCTATCTGATGCCGGGCGAGTCCTATCAGGACATGTTCGCCCGCGTGGCCTCCTACTATGCGGATGACGCGGCCCACGCCCAGCGTCTCTACGACTATATTTCCCGCCTCTGGTTCATGCCGGCGACGCCCGTGCTCTCGAATGGCGGCACGCAGCGCGGCCTGCCCATTTCCTGCTTCCTCAATGAAGCCAATGACAGCCTT
>PNMC01000389.1 GCA_013823365.1 Parvibaculum sp.
ACGAGCTACACCCGCGAAACCTTCGCCCGCGAGATCGGCGAGGTAGCGCTGGCAGCCGGCCTCGGCCCGAAACCCGTCGTGGTCGGCCATTCCTTCGGCGGCTTCGTCTCGCTGATCGCCGGCAAGCATTACGGCGACAGGCTCGGCGGCCTCATCCTCTGCGATTTCACCGTGCGCCCCGCGGAAAACGCGCATGAGTGGTTCCTGAACGATCCCGAGCGCCGCCCGACGAAAATATACAAGAACTTCGAGGAGGCCGTGTCGCGCTTCCGCCTCGCGCCGCTCCAGCCCTGCGCCAATGGTTTCATTCTCGATTACATCGGCCCGCTCAGCCTGCGCGAGGTAGCGAAGGGCGAAACGCGCGGCAAGCGCACCTTCGAGGAATCGGGTTGGACCTGGAAGTTCGATGCCTCGATCTTCAACGGTCTGCGCATGGGCAACGACCATGCCGATATCTACAAGAACCTCGCTTGCAAGGGCGCCACGATGTTCGGCCTGCAAAGCAAGGACTACGATCCGAAGACCATCACCTTCCTGCGCTCCCTCACGCCGGAAAAACCCGTCTTCACCGTGCCGAACGCACAGCACCACATCATGCTCGACCAGCCCCAGGCTTTCGCCACTGCAGTCGGCGCGCTGATGGCGCAGTGGCAGGCCGAAGGCGCGCTCGGGTGAGCCTCGCCTGCACGCCTAGTGCAGCCCGATCTCCTCTTCCTCGTCATCGGCGATATTCGCATCCGTGCTGCGAAGGTTCTTCAGCACCGGATGGAAAATGGCGAAACAGAGGATGATCACCATCAGCGCCATGCCGAGCATGAAGGGCGCGGAATGCAGCACCCAGAAAAGCGGAATGCCGATGGCGGGATTGAGGATATGCCCCGTCGCCGCCGTGGAGCCGATAAGCCCCGCCACCGCGCCCTGGTCCTTCAACGACACGGAGAGCGAGGCGCCCGCCGAAAGCCCCGCGCGCAGGAAGC
Organism: Parvibaculum sp.; assembly: GCA_013823365.1. GTDB lineage: Bacteria > Pseudomonadota > Alphaproteobacteria > Parvibaculales > Parvibaculaceae > Parvibaculum. The sequence goes on from PNMC01000389.1 coordinate 978, forward strand.
CGAAACCGAGCCCCGCCAGCGCCAGCGCCGAGACGAGCATCCCGTAGGAACCGCCAATCACGAGCATGGCGAAGGAGACAAGCGTCGCGACCGCCCCCCAGCGCAGCAGGAACTGCACCGAGAGGTCGAAACGCTGGATCAGTCCGAGCTGCGCCACCAGCGTCGACATGGCCATCGCCATCATGCCGACGCTGACAAGCTGCGTCGCCGCCGAGCCGCCAAGCGCAAGCTCCGCCATCAGATAGAAGGCGAAAAGCTGCATCATGATCGACTGGCTAAGGCTGAGGATGACGCCGATCGTGAGCCAGGGCAGCACGTTGGGCGCGGTCCATTTCAGCGCCGCGCGCTTCTGCTGCTTTTCGCTGAGAAGCTTCACGGGCGCCGTGCGCTCCGGCAGCAGGATCCAGATCGCGACGCCGCTGACGAGCGCAAGCGCCCCCACCGCGAAGAAGGGCGCAAGAATGTGGATTTCCGCGAAAGCGGCGGCAACGCCCGGCCCCACCACCGTGCCGAGGCCGAAAGCGGCGCCGATCTGGGCAATGCTGCCCGCGCGCTCTGCCCGCGTGGTGCGGTCCGCCACATAGGCCTGCGAGGCGGGCATGGAGCCCGAACCGAAAATCCCGAAAATCGCCCGCGCGCCCATGACGAGCGGAAACATCAACGCCATCGAAATCCATTGGAGATAGCCCGCAAGCAGCACCACGCCCACAAGCGAGGTCGAAATGCCGAAGCCGAATACGCCGATCAGGATC
>PNMC01000390.1 GCA_013823365.1 Parvibaculum sp.
CCCCGTGCGCGGCATCTGCGCATGATGCAGACCGAGGCGGAAGCCCGCCTCTGGTCGCGCCTGCGCAACAGGATGCTCGGCGGTTTCAAGTTCAGGCGTCAGGTGCCCATCGGGCCCTATATCGCCGATTTTCTCTGCGCCGAGCGCATGCTGATCGTCGAAGCCGATGGCGGTCAGCATGCGGACAATGCCGCCGACCTGCGCCGCACGCGCTTTCTTGAAGAACGGGGCTACCGCGTCATCCGCTTCTGGAACCCCGACGTGCTGTCGAACACGGATGGCGTGCTGGAGATGATCCTGATCGCACTGGGCGAGGCTCCCCCTCACCCTTCCCACCTGCGCGGCTGACGCCGCTCCGGCGGGCCCCTTCCCTCTCCCCGCAGGGGAGAGGGAGATAGCGGAATCGTTCTTTTCCCTCTCCCCATCGGGGAGAGGGAGGGAGCGGGCGCCAGCCCGCGGAAGGGTGAGGGGGGCCGCGAGTGCCGCGCCTGCCATCACTTCCCCTCCTCGATCAGCTTCACGAAGCGGTCGAAGAGGTAGTGGCTGTCCTGCGGGCCGGGCGAGGCTTCCGGGTGGTATTGCACGGAGAAGACGGGTTTGCCCTTCAGCCTGATGCCGCAATTCGAGCCGTCGAAGAGAGAGACATGCGTCTCTTCCACCGTGCCCGGCAGGCTTTCGCGCGAGACGGCGAAGCCGTGGTTCATCGAGGTGATCTCGACCTTGCCGGTCGTGTAGTCCTTCACCGGATGGTTCGCGCCGTGATGGCCCTGATGCATCTTTTCCGTCTTCGCGCCGAGCGCCAGTGCGAGCATCTGGTGCCCCAGACAGATGCCGAAAACGGGCTTGCCGCTTTCGACGAGCTTGCGGATTTCGGGCACCGCATATTCGCCGGTCGCGGCCGGGTCGCCCGGGCCGTTCGAGAGGAACACGCCATCCGGGTTCAGCGCGAGAATGTCTTCCGCCTTCGTCTCGGCGGGCACCACCGTCACTTCGCAGCCCGCGCTTGTCAGGCAGCGCAGGATGTTGCGCTTGATGCCGTAATCGATCGCGACGACGCGGTGCTTCAGCTCATGGCCCGGCTCATAGCCGCAGCTCCATTTCCAGCGCGCTTCCTTCCAGGTGTAGCCCTGGCCGCAGGTCACGTCCTTCACGAGGTCCATGCCGACAAGGCCCGGCCAGCCGCGCGCCTTTTCAAGCAGCGCCGGAATATCGAAATTGCCGGAGGGGTCGTGCGCGATGAGCCCGTCCACATAGCCCTTCTCGCGGATGCGCCGCGTCAGCGCGCGCGTGTCGATGCCGGAAAGGCCGATAATGCCGCGCGCCTTCAGCCATTGGTCGAGATGCTGCGCGGCGCGGTAGTTCGACGGGCTCGTGATGTCGGCGCGGATCACCATGCCGCGGACGCCGGAGGCCGAGGCGAGGTTCGAGGTTTCGATATCCTCGTCATTCGTGCCGACATTGCCGATATGGGGGAAAGTGAAGGTGATGATCTGCCCGGCATAGGAGGGGTCCGTCAGGATTTCCTGATAGCCGGTGATCGCCGTGTTGAAGCAGACCTCGCCCACCGCTTCGCCGATGGCGCCCACGCCTCGTCCGTAAAGAACCGTGCCGTCCTTGAGAACCAGGAGGGCGGTCGGTTTTTCGGTCGCGGTCATGGAGCTGGCTTCTCTCGGTTTGGGCGTCTGGTTCGCGGTATCGGGCGGGGCTGCGCTCATGCC
>PNMC01000391.1 GCA_013823365.1 Parvibaculum sp.
TCACGCCACGGCCTCCATAATGCTTTCGAAAAGTGCGCGCCCGTCGGTCGCGCCGTTCAGCGGTTCGATCATGTTTTCGGGATGCGGCATCATGCCGAAGACATTGCCGCGCTCATTGAGAATGCCGGCGATGTCGTTCTGCGAGCCGTTGGGGTTGGTGCCTTCGGCATAGCGCAGGCCGACGCGGCCTTCGCCTTCGAGGCGTTTCAGCGTTTCGGCATCGGCGAAATAGTTGCCGTCGCCATGGGCGACGGGGCAGCGCCAGACCTCGCCCTTTTTGTATTTGCGGGTGAAGTCCGTATCCGCATTCGCGACTTCGAGCTTCACTTCCTTGCAGACGAATTTGAGGCCCGCATTGCGCATCAGCACGCCGGGCAGGAGGCCCGCTTCGCAAAGGATCTGGAAGCCGTTGCAGATGCCGAGCACGCGTACGCCTTTTTCAGCTGCCTTCGCGACGGCCGGCATGATGTGGCCGCGCGCGGCGATGGCACCGGTGCGCAGATAGTCGCCATAGGAAAAGCCGCCGCACAGAACCACAAGATCGAGATCCGGCAGTTCCGTATCCGCGTGCCAGATATAAGCGGGCTTCCTGCCGGTGATCTTCTCGAGCGCGCTCAGCATGTCGCGCTCGCGGTTCGAGCCGGGGAATACGACGACGCCTGACTTGATGCTCACTTTTCGTCGAGCTCCACGGCGTAATTCTCGATCACCGTATTGGCGAGGAGCTTCTTGCTCATCTCTTCCAGCGCGGCTTTCGCCTTCGCCGGATCGGTTTCGGCGAGTTCGACCTCGAAGAGCTTGCCCTGGCGGACGCTGGCGACGCCGGAAAAGCCGAGCGAGCCCAGCGCGCCCTCGATTGCCTTGCCTTGCGGGTCCAGCACGCCGTTCTTCAGCGTGACCTTGATGCGCGCTTTCATGCTTCCTCGTCTCTCGCGTAACTCATTTCACCAGCGTGGGGCCGCGCCGCTTCGGCTCGGTCTCGACGAGAACGCCGAGGCGCCGCGCCACTTCCTGATAGGCCTCGACGAGGCCGCCCATGTCGCGGCGGAAACGGTCCTTGTCGAGCTTGTCGTTGGTGCGGGTGTCCCAGAGGCGGCAGCAATCGGGGCTGATCTCGTCGGCCAGCACCACGCGCACCATGTCGCCTTCATAGAGGCGGCCGAACTCGACCTTGAAGTCGACAAGGCGGATGCCGATGCCGAGGAAGAGGCCGGTCAGGAAGTCGTTGATGCGCAGCGCGAGCGCCATCATGTCGTCGATCTCCTGGGGCGTCGCCCAGCCGAAGGCCGTGATGTGCTCTTCGGAGACCATCGGATCGTGCAGCTCGTCGTTCTTGTAATAGAACTCGATGATGGAGCGGGGCAGCACCGTGCCCTCGTCGATGCCGAGCTTCTTCGACAGCGAACCGGCGGCGACATTGCGCACCACCACTTCGACCGGGATGATCTCGACTTCGCGGATCAGCTGCTCGCGCATGTTGAGCGCGCGGATGAAGTGGGTCGGCACGCCGATCTCGTTCAGCTTGGTGAAGATGAATTCCGAGATGCGGTTGTTGAGGACGCCCTTGCCGTCGATGACCTCGCGCTTCGTCGCGTCGAAGGCGGTCGTGTCGTCCTTGAAATGCTGGACGAGCGTGCCCGGTTCCGGGCCTTCGTAAAGCACCTTCGCCTTGCCTTCGTAAACGCGTCTGCGCCGGCTCATGTCATGAATTCCA
>PNMC01000392.1 GCA_013823365.1 Parvibaculum sp.
CGCCGCGGCCGATCTTCGCCGCCGGGTGAATATCCACCGCGAAGAGATCGGAAATCCGGTTCTGGATGTAGAGCGCAAGCGCCTTGCGCCCCTGCCCCCACAGCCAATGCGCCACGCGGTAAGCCTGCAGCGCATGGAAGCCTTTGAAGAACAGGAAGGGCTGCACATAGGAATGGCAGGCCGGGTCGCGCTCGTAATAGGCGACGATGTCGGCGCGGCTCGCCTCGCCGATTTCCGGCGCCGCTTCCAGCGCCTCGTCCAGCAGCTCGCGAAGCTGCATCGCGCGCATCTCCGGATGCGCGAGCTTCTGCGCCAGATGATAGGAAAGCGCGCTGTCGAAATCGCGATGATTGAGGATCGTCACATAGAGGAAGCTCGCAAGCACGGGTTCGCCCGCCGCCATTTCTTCCGCTTCCTTGCGCAGGCGCTCCCACACGGGATCGCAGACCGACAAGGGCTGATTGCGTTCGACCGGCTTCGACATGTCTCTCTCCTCGCCCTCTGTCTGGAGCCGGCCTGTCCCACCGGGCCGGCCTCCAGGGCGGAAATCCACCCTTCATGCTGACGGGCGGCGGTTTCCGGAAGCCTAACACATGGGCCGCTCCTGAGCGAGTTCAATGGGGGAACTCACTTTTCCCCGTGTTAACCTCCGCCGGATTGGAAATTTGACGAGTATGAGGGGCCAATGCCGGTCATCGCTGCGGGGGGTATCGATCTTTATTATGAGCGTGTGGGCACCGGCCCCCGCCTCCTCTTCATTTCCGGGACAGGCGGCGATCTCAGGCTGCGTCCCAATGTGCTGGACGGCCCCTTCCCCAAACATTTCGACATGCTGGCCTATGACCAGCGGGGCCTCGGCCAGTCGGCAAAGCCCGACCGCCCCTATTCCATGTCCGAATATGCCGAGGATGCGGTGAACCTCATGGCCGCCATCGGCTGGGGTTCGGCCCTTGTGGTCGGCGTCTCCTTCGGCGGCATGGTGGCGCAGGAACTTGCGATCAACCATCCCCATGTCGTGGAAGGCCTGGTGCTGGCCTGCACCTCGCCCGGCGGCGAAGGCGGCGCGTCATATCCGCTCCACACTCTCATCGGCATGAGCCGCGAGCAGCGCGCCCGCCACATGATCCCGATTTCCGACACCCGCCACGATGCCGCCTGGGCCGCCGCAAACCCGGAGGCCTACGAACAGCTCGTCGCCTTCGCCGCGAACGATCCCTATGCGGATGAACCGGGCCGCGACATGGGCGCCCGCCGCCAGCTCGAGGCCCGCGCCGCCCATGACACATGGGACCGGCTCGGCGATATCCGCTGCCCCACCCTCATCTGCGCCGGGAAATATGACGGCATCGCCCTTCCCGAAACGCAGGAGAAAATGGCATCCCGCATCCGCGGCGCCGAACTCCGCTTCTTCGAAGGCGGCCACCTCTTCATGCTGCAGGACCGCGCGGCGCTCCCCGCCATGACCTCGTTTCTCAAGGGCGAGGATGCAGGCTGATCCATTCCGGTACAGCCGCCAAATGAAGAATTAACTTCCGCCACCTAACCTGACTTCAGGTTCCAGCATCGCGCCCGGGTATCCATGTCCGTTTCGAGTATCGCATCGGCCGCCGTCGCCGCCAATCAGAGCCAGATCGCACAGGCCATGCAGATGGCTATGATCCGCGCCGGGCATGAGCAGGAACAGGCCCTGGTCGACA
>PNMC01000393.1 GCA_013823365.1 Parvibaculum sp.
AAAACTCAGGGCCGGTCGAGGCCGGGTGTCCCAGAAGTATCCTCGAGGAACTGGGGCCAACCAATCACCCTTATGCCCTCGACTGGCGCAACCGGTGCTACCGGCAGCTGCGGCTGAAGGAACGCAAGATCGCCGATGGCGACATGATCCGGCTGCCTGAACCCATGCAGTTCACCGACGGGAGCGAACACGCCGAATTCAGGGTGACAAAGCGCGGCGCGAAGATTGAACTCAGCACGCCCGATGGCCGAGGCCGGTTCCGCATCAGCAGATTGATGGAGCGCCGGTTCGAAGTCGTGCCCCCCAAGCGTGCGCCGCGCACATTCTTCCCGGCAACGCCGTAACGCTCGGGAGGTGACCATGCTGCTTCAGAGCCTCGATCCCAGAAGGGCGATCCTGTGCGGACGCGCCAATGCCGAGCGCCTCGCCATCCGGATGACAGCAAATTCCGGGCAGAGCCATGCCGTGGTGAGGACAGACAGCAAGCTCCAGCCCTTCTGCGTTATGCCTGCAGAAGAGGGCCTTCCCGGTGCGATCGAATTGCAGGTCGTGGTTTTGTAAGAGCGGGAAACCTCTGCGGCAGAACCGGAACACCTGCTGGGTCTGGCACAGCAAACCTTGATTACCGCAAAAATTGACGCTATATCGCGTCAGAATTCATGGGAAAGTGCAATGGCAATTCAAAACTACGCTGACAACGGCGCGTTTGCTCCGCGCAAGATCGTCGACGCGCTGCGGACCACCAGCGACGAACTCGCACGCTCGCTGGGCCTCGGCAAGGACGCGATCCAGCGCAAAGACCGGATTGCGTCCGATCGTACCCAGCGCCGCCTTCGCCAGATGGTCGAGGTGCTCAACAAAGTCGAGCCGCGCTTTGGCTCGGCGTTGCTGGCCTATGCCTGGTACCGCTCGGAACCGCTGCCCGGTTTCTCGGGCCAGACCGCCATGCAGCTGGTGCAGAGCAACCGGGCCGACGACGTGCTGACCTATATCGACGCGGTCGACGCCGGCGTCCACGCCTAGTCCAATGCACTTTACCGGGCTGCTCTACCGCGCCCACAATCCGGTTTGGTCCCGCGAACCCCTCTCAGGGGAGGGGGCGGCCCGGTTTGGCGGACGGTTCAATCGCATCGGGCGCATCGCGCTCTATACTTCTCTCGCCCCTGAGACCGCGCTGCGCGAGGCCAATCAGGTTGGCACCCTCCAGCCCACTACGCTGGTCGCCTATCAGGCCGACATCGGACCGCTGCTCGATGGCCGAGATGCAGCTGCATTGCAGCCTTTCGGTATCGCACCGGCTGAGCTCGCCGACCCGGCTTGGCGTGATCGGATGCTCTTAGGCAAGCCGGTCCCGACGCAAGACCTGGCGGAGGCCGCGATCGCGCAAGGCTATGCCGGCATCGTCGTCCCGAGTTACGCCCGGGGTGCCCCCGCGGACGCGCTCAATCTGGTCCTGTGGGACTGGGATGGGCGCATCACGCTTGTTGATGACGACGACCGATTAGGATTAAGGCCGGGGTAGCCTGGGCTTGCCTGATCCCACCTGTGAAATATAGCCCGCGAGCTATAGACAAAATATAGCCTCAGGGATATATAAGACCATGTCCTGGACGATTCTCCTTCACGATGCCTTCATCCCCGAGATGGAAGCCTTGTCTGAAACCGTCGAGGACGAATTATTGGCGCTTGTTGAA
>PNMC01000394.1 GCA_013823365.1 Parvibaculum sp.
ATATTTCTCGGCCAGTGCGTCGACGCGTGCCGAGATCGCCTTCAGGTTCGGCGGCATGAACCAGGCCTGCGTCAGCCCGCGATAATTGCGGTGGTCGGGATTGTCCATGTCGACAAGCGAGCGGATCAGCTTCGACTGGCCGCCGGTGAATTCCTTCACCTTCTCCTCGACCTCGATGGTCTGCAGCGTGAGGCGCGGATCGTTCAGGAACTTGTCGTTCTGGCGCTCGACTTCCATGATGTCGGCATGTTTCGACACGGTCCAGAAGGGGCGGTAGCCGTCGGGTTCCGTCCAGCGCACGGGCTCTTCCGCGCGCAGCTTCGTGAAGAGTTTGTGGAACGCGTCGACATGGCCATAGGTCTTGGGGTCGACAATCGCATTGTCGATCGATTTGTCGCTCATTCGGGTCCTCCCGGGCGCTTGGCCCTGTTCCTTTTCGCGGTGTCGCGGTGCAATTTCGGTCAGCCTTCTTTCAGGGCCGCTCTGACGTTGCGTAAACCGCCAAGTTGTTGTGCGGCAACGCTTTCTCGCAACTCTGGGCAGAGTTTCGGGAACTTGCAAGGGCTTGTTTCCGGCTGGACAAGCCCCCGCCCATGTTGATGATACGCCGCAAATACACGCGCCGGACGGCTTGTCCGGGCTATCCGTGTATATACATATCGAGAAGCGTCGTTGCCTTTCCGCCATGGGCGGACGGGCGCGCAAACCAAGGAGAGCTCATCATGGCTGAAGCCTATATCGTCGCAGCCGCGCGCACCGCCGGCGGCCGCAAGGGCGGCAAACTGAAGGACTGGCACCCCGCCGATATGGGCGGCAAGGTCATCCAGGAACTCGTGAAGCGCACAGGCGTCGATCCCGAACTCATCGAGGACGTGATCGTGGGCTGCGTCGACCAGGCGGGCGAGCAGGGCATGAACATCGCGCGCAACGCAGTGCTCGCGGGCGGCCTGCCGGAAAGCGTGCCGGCGACCTCGGTCGACCGTCAGTGCGGTTCCTCGCAGCAGGCGCTTCATTTCGGTGCGCAGGCCGTCATGTCGGGCGCGATGGATGTCGTCGTCGCCGCCGGTATCGAAAGCATGACGCGCGTGCCGATGGGCATGCCGATCTCGCTGCCGTTCAAGAACGGCTTCGGCATCTACAAGAGCCCGAACATGGAAGAGCGCTACCCGAACATCCAGTTCAGCCAGTTCGCGGGCGCCGAGATGATGGCGAAGAAATACGGTCTCACGAAGGACCAGCTCGACGAATACGGCTACAACAGCCACCAGAAGGCCATCAAGGCGACGCAGGCCGGCCTCTTCGACCGGGAAATCGTGCCGCTCGAAATCACGCTGGAAGATGGCTCGAAGGAAATCCACAAGGTCGACGAAGGCATCCGCTTCGACGCCTCGCTCGAGGCGATCAAGGGCGTGAAGCTGCTCGCCGAAGGCGGCGCGATCACGGCCGCGACCTCCTCGCAGATCTGCGACGGTGCGTCGGGCGTCATGATCGTCAACGAGAAGGGCCTGAAGGCGCTCGGCGTCGAGCCGCTTGCCCGCATCCACCACATGACGGTGGTCGGCGGCGATCCGGTCATCATGCTCGAAGCCCCGATCCCCGGCACCGAAAAGGCGCTGAAGAAGGCCGGCATGAAGATCGACGACATCGACCTCTATGAAGTGAACGAGGCCTTCGCCTCCGTGCCGGTCGC
>PNMC01000395.1 GCA_013823365.1 Parvibaculum sp.
ACCGCGCTGATGGCCGCCCGCTTCGACGCGGCCAACAAGGACGCCAAGATCGCCAACCTCAAGGCCGAGGAGGCAAAGCGCAAGTTCGAGTTTGAACAGGCGCGCGCGCGGTTGATGAGCTGGATTTTCGGCGTGATTATCGTCGGCGCCCTTGGCGTGGTCTTGCTGCTCGCCTTTGGGGTCGTCACCCTCCGGCGCAGTCGCAACGAAGTGCGCGCGGCGAACGTCGATCTCGCGGCTGCCAATGGCGCGCTGGAAAAGGCGCTTGCCGCCAAGACCGAGTTCTTGGCGACGACCAGCCACGAAATCCGCACCCCGCTGAACGGCATTCTCGGTATGACGCAAGTGATGCTGGCGGATCAGGCGCTCACCGCTTCGCTGCGTGACCGACTTGACGTAGTGCGTGCGGCCGGGGTGACGATGAAAGCGCTCGTCGACGATATTCTGGACGTGGCCAAAATGGAAACCGGCAATATGACGATCGAGTCCGTGCCGGTCGACCTGCCCAAAACGATGTCCGACGTGTCGCGCCTTTGGGAAGAGCAGGCAAGGGCAAAAGGTGTCGGGTTCAAGGTTGAGCTCGCGGATTGCCCGCGTTCAGTGCAGGGTGATCCCGCGCGCCTGCGCCAGATTGTGTTCAATCTCTTGTCCAATGCCCTGAAATTTACTGCGCACGGGGCGATAACGCTTCGGGCAGCGATCGAGGGAGGCAATCGGCTCGTCATTAGTGTGAGCGATACCGGCATCGGCATTCCCGCCGACAAGCTTGAGGAGATTTTTGAGTCATTCAAACAGGTTGACGCGGCGACGACGCGCAAATTTGGCGGCACCGGGCTTGGCCTGTCGATTTGTCGAAATCTTGCGCGGGCAATGGGCGGCGATATTTCGGTGCGCAGCACAATGGGAGAGGGATCAACCTTTGCCGTTTCAATCCCGTATCAGCCGGCAGTGCAGGATCTGGGTGGCGATCATGACCCGGCACCCGTTGCCGATCTGTTGATCGTCGATGCGCAGCCGATCATGCGGAGCATGTTGAAAACGCTGTTCGCGCCGCATCTGCCGACGGTGCAAGTCGCCGAGTCGATTGAGGAAGCGCTGGTCAAGCTGATGACGACCGCGACCCGGCGCGTGCTTGTGGATGAGTCCGCCGTGCGGGCCCACCCCGATGGTCTGGCGGTGTTGCGTAAAGTGGCGGGGCGGGCCGCCCCCGGTGCACTCAGCGTGTTGTGGGCCACACCAACGGATGAGCAGCGCGCGCTATTCACGGAAATCGCGATCGGTCAGGTCATTGAAAAGCCGATTGCGGGACCGGCACTTGTTGCTCAATTGTTGCCAAAAAGCGATGCTCCCGCCGGTCGTGGCGTGGCGCGGGCGGCGTGACAGGTTAGGGAATGGCGATGAACCATGCTATAATCGGTATCGCTTTTCGGAACGAGGTGCGGCGATGAACGTGTTGTTCGTCGAGGACGATCCCATGAACCGTCGCGTCGTCAAAGACATGCTTGACGTGGCCGGTGCATTAATGACGGGTGCGGAATCTGCGGAGCTTGGCCTCTCGCTGATCGATGAGCGCGATTTCGATATCATTTTGATGGACTTGCGGATGCCCGGCATGGACGGCATCACGGCCATCCGGCATATCCGCGCGCGCCCCGACGCCAAAGCGTCGCTGCCGG
>PNMC01000396.1 GCA_013823365.1 Parvibaculum sp.
GGGTTCTTCAGCTGCTCTTCGATCCAGGCCTTGTCGGCCCGGCGATAGCTCGCGCGGTCGAGCGGATTATTGGCGAAAATATTGGGGTTTGCGGGAAGGGCCATCAGTGTTTCCGGGCTTTTCGTTGAATTTCAGGGTGGCGCAGACTGGCACAGGCCTCAAATCCGCTCAATTCCTGAATGAAAGTTAACCTATTGGGATTGTTATAAGTTTTTGTATTGACAAAGAATCTGCGACTCCCCATTTTGATATTGGAGGCTTTGTGATGCTCACGCGTTGCATTGCCTTTTTTGCTCTAGTCTTCCCGTTCCGCGCGTGTGCGCAAGTCGGTGATGTGAGCGAAGCTCCAAATCTGAAAATCAGGGTTTCCATTTCGCTCGCGTGTAGTGCGATAGCGAAGTGCTGCGATCTGCTCTATGAAATCGGATAGCTCTGCTCTGAAAGGTTTGGTCATTTGGTTGGTTCGAAAACCCCAAGAGACGCAGTATGCGACTAGATCGGCTATCTGTACGCCGGTCGTAAGATCGCTATGAACGAAGAAGGGCTCGGGTACGATCAGGCTTGAACGCTGCCTTCCAACGGCACTTTCCTTGAAATACCGGTGTGTTTGTTCGATCAGTAGATGGGATTTGGATTTTTCGAGTTCATCAAAAACAATAATCCCATGCTCATGAAATCTTTGATCTTCCAGAAAATAGAAAAATCTTTCAAACAGGTAGGCGTAGTCTTTTCGTAGGCCATCAGTGGATGTGGATTGCGCATCGGTCTCGACGATGCTTGCGAAAAAACGGCATCGAAAGCGAGCGCAGATATCAAAAACCTCTTTTACGTATCGCAGTTTGGCCAAGGCCAGCGCTTTGAAATGTCTGACATCTGCACCGGCACCGTCGTCCAAAGACTCTCGCGCAAGTCTTGGTATTTCGCTTTCCTCAACGTGGGTGTTGAGCCCGGCGTGGTGGAAGACCTTGCTTTTTAGCAGCTTGGTTCCTTTGAGTTCGCTGCTGCCCGAGCTATAGCGCCGTCCGAAATGCCGAAGTTCCGCAGCGTGAAGCGCATTTATCAAGTTCCACAGATCGCGGTCCTGGATTGCGACGCCAGCCAAAACTTCGTAGGGAGAGGCTTTGCGATCATGCCCGCTCTCATCGATGAAAAGAAACCACGCCATTTCGGCCCCCTGTGAAACGCCGATATTCTGCCATTTTTCGGAATGACCGCCAGCGGCCATCTTCCCTTGCATCCGCCGCCCTTTCCCCTGATATAGTCCCCTCGGGAGGCTGGCGCGGACGAGTCCCTCGCCAACCCGGTCAGATCCGGAAGGAAGCAGCCGTAACGAGTTTCGCTCGGGTCGCTGTCCAGTCTCCCACCCGTTTCCAGCCATTTGCCTCAAAGGAGCCCGCGATTTCCATGGATGACGGCGTGGAAAATCTCGCGGCCCATGATGATGAGGCGCCCCTGAGGCCCGACCCCGCGACCGAGCCCGGCTTCGATCTCGGCGATGCGCCTGCCCCGGCGAAAGCCGCGGCACCGGCCGGCTATCAGGTTCTCGCCCGCAAATACCGCCCCACCGTCTTCGAGGATCTCGTCGGCCAGGAGGCGATGGTGCGCACGCTCCGCAACGCCTTCGAGACGGATCGCGTCGCCCATGCCTTCATGCTGACGGGCGT
>PNMC01000397.1 GCA_013823365.1 Parvibaculum sp.
TCGTCCGCCACATGGTCGAGCAAGGACAATCTCTGGACGGTGGAAGCGACGCGCACCGATACGGGCGAGCGCCTCACCTTCAACTGCAACTTCCTCTGGATGTGCCAGGGCTATTACCGCCACTCGGAAGGCTATACGCCGGAATGGCCGGGCATGAAGGACTACAAGGGCCAGATCGTCCATCCGCAGACCTGGCCTGAAGACATCGACCTCAAGGGCAAGAATGTCGTGGTGATCGGCTCCGGCGCGACTGCGGCGACGCTCGTCCCGGCGATTGCGGGCGACTGCAAGCACGTCACGCTGCTGCAGCGCTCCCCGACCTATTTCATTCCGGGCCGCAACGCGAACGAGCTTGCGAACCGGCTGCGCGAATTGCAGGTGGACGAGGCGTGGATTCACGAAATCACCCGCCGCGAAATCCTGCATACCCAGAGGGAATTTGCGCGCCGCTCCTTCGAAGAGCCGGAAGAGGTGAAGAAGGAACTGCTCGATGCAGTGCGCCTCTTCCTGCCGGAGGAATTCGTGCAGAAGCATTTCACGCCGCGCTACCGCCCCTGGCAGCAGCGCGTCGCCTTCGTGCCCGATGGCGATATCTTCCAGGGCATCGCATCCGGCAAGGCATCGGTCGAGACCGACGAGATCGAGCGCTTCACGGAAAAGGGCATCCTGCTCAAGTCCGGCAAGGAGCTCGATGCCGATATCATCGTCACGGCGACGGGCTTCAATCTCTGCGTGATGGGCGATATCGATTTCACGGTCGATGGCAAGCTGGTCAATTTCGCCGACACCGTCACCTATCGCGGCATGATGTTCACTGGCGTGCCGAACCTCGTCTGGGTCTTCGGCTATTTCCGGGCAAGCTGGACGCTGCGCGTCGATATTCTCGGCGACTTCGTGGCGCGGCTTCTCAACCACATGACGAAGCTCGGCAAGAAGAAGGTCACGGTGGCGCTCCGTCCCGAAGACCACAACATGACGCTCCAGCCCTGGATCGATCCGGAAAACTTCAATCCGGGCTATCTCCAGCGCGGCATGCATCTCCTGCCGAAATGCGGCGACAAGCCGGAATGGCAGCACACGCAGGATTACTGGACCGAGAAGGACGTGGTCCCGCAGATCGATCTCACGGGCAAGGAATTCGTCTACGAATAAGTCCGGTCACATCGCAAGAAAAAGGCGGCTCGCGAGAGCCGCCTTTTTTTGTTCATTACTGTCACGTCATCTTTTGTTCATTACTGTCACGTCATCCCTCAGCCGTCATGACCCGCTTTATGCGGGTCATCCACGTCTTCCCTTGCAACGCTTCAGCGAAGAAAGACGTGGATGGCCCGGACAAGCCGGGCCATGACGAAGTGGGGGAGACGCCCGGAGGGCCTCGCGCCGCCTTGCGTTTCATCGAATAGCGCACGGGCAGGCGCTTCAGCCCCGAGACGAAGCTCGCTTCCACAAAGGCCGGGTCGCCCGCGAGTTCGATATGGTCGAGCCGCGCGAGGAGTTCCTTGTAGAGCGCCTTGATTTCCATCTTCGCCAGATGCTGGCCAAGGCAGAGATGCGCGCCATAGCCGAAGGCGAGGTGCTTGTTGGGCGAGCGCTCGATGCGGAAGGCGAAGGGGTCGTCGAAGGCCTCCTCGTCGCGGTTCGCCGACCAGTAGCACAT
>PNMC01000398.1 GCA_013823365.1 Parvibaculum sp.
GCGTTGGTTCGGCGATTCTGGCGCAATGCCCAGAGCCTCGCGCCAGCATCCGCCAACCGCATCCGAGCAGCTTGAACAGTTGCTGGGAAAGCCGTGGCCGTTTCCGGGCCGACCGCCAAAGCACGATGTTGAGAACTGGTCCGTCACTGACGACTGGCCTGAGCGCGTGCCCGTCACCGAGGCTGAGGTCGCTGTGTTCGAGGCGTGGTTCGGTGATCTCTTCGACGAGTTGTTCGGGCCGTGCCGATGATATGAGGAGAATGTCGTCATGACCGTGCCCCAAAACACGTCAATGACGCGCGCCGCCCTCTATCTGCGCGTCTCGACCGCGCGGCAGGCCGAGCATGATGTGTCGATCCCCGATCAACGCAAGCAAGGCGAAGCCTATTGCGCCGCGCGCGGCTACCAGCTTGTCGAGACCTTCGTGGACGCAGGCGCATCCGCCACCAACGACCGCCGCCCCGAGTTCCAGCAGATGATCGAGGCCGGGACGGCAAAACCTGCGCCGTTCGAGGTCGTCGTCGTTCACTCGTTCAGTCGCTTTTTCCGCGATCACTTCGAGCTGGAGTTCTACGTCCGCAAGCTGGCGAAGAATGGCATCCGCCTGGTGTCGATCACCCAAGAGATGGGCGACGATCCGATGCACGTCATGATGCGTCAGATCATGGCGCTGTTCGACGAGTATCAGTCCAAGGAGAACGCCAAGCATGTCCTGCGGGCCTTGAAGGAGAATGCGCGGCAGGGGTTCTGGAACGGCTCGTTGCCGCCGATCGGCTACCGCGTCGTCGCGGCCGAGCAGCGCGGGGCCAAGATCAAGAAGAAGCTGGAGATTGACCCGATCCACGCTGAGACGGTGCGGCTCGCGTTCCGGTTGGCGCTGGAGGGCGACGGCACGTCCGGACCGATGGGCGTCAAGGCCATCACCAAACACTTGAACGAACACCGCATCTTCACCCGCGATGGCGGGCGCTGGGGCATCGGCACGGTCCACCGGATGCTGACCCGCCAGACCTATATCGGAAGGCACGAATTCAACCGCCGCACCAAGAACGGTGCCAACAAGCCTGACGAGGAAGTCATTCCCGTGGCGGTCCCACCTATCATCGATCAGGCGATGTTCGACGCCGTTCAGGCCCGGATGAAGGCTCGCAACCCGAAGGTGACACCGCCGCAGGTGGTCGGCGGTCCTACCTTGCTTACCGGCCTGATCCACTGCGCCAAGTGCGGCGGGGCGATGACCATCCGCACCGGCAAGGGCGGGCGCTATCGCTACTATACCTGCTCAACCAAGGCCCGGCAGGGGCCGACCGCCTGTGCCGGCATGACGGTTCCGATGGAGAAGCTGGACGATCTGGTCGCCAAACATCTGGAGGACCGCTTGCTCGACCCGGCCAGACTCGAAGATGTATTGGCGACGGTTCTCGACCGGCGACAGGAGCGCACCGAACGCCGCCATGCCCACATCGCCGAGTTGAACAAGCGGGCGACGGAGACAGACCTCCGCCTCAAACGGCTTTACGACGCCATCGAGAGCGGCGTTGCCGACCTGGACGACCCCGATCTGAGGGACCGCATTGCCAGCCTGAAGGCTATCCGCGACCAGTCGCGGGTTGATGCAGACCGCGCTTCGGCAA
>PNMC01000399.1 GCA_013823365.1 Parvibaculum sp.
ACTAGACGGCGGAGCTTCTGCAAGCGAATCTCACGCGGCTCGTGCATGTCGAGCGTGCCGACGAATTGGCTCTCGGCATCCATCATGTAGACGCCTGCGGTGTGATCCATCGTGTATTCGCCCCCCTCCAGAGGCACTTTTCGCGCGTAGGCCGCAAAGGCCTTCACCACGGCGTCCGTTTCCTGTCGATTTCCCCGCAATGCGAGGATGCGATCATCAAAGGCTGTCATGTATTGAGCCAGCAGCTCTTGGCTGTCTCGTTCGGGATCGACGGTGAAGAACAGTACGTTGAACTGGTCGGCCACCGGCCCGAGCTCGTTCATGAGATCGCTGAGTTCGTAGAGCGTCGTCGGACACACATCGGGACAATGGGTGAAGCCGAAGAAGGCGAGATAAGGCTTTCCAGCAAGCGCGGCATTGTCGATCGTCCCGCCTTGATGCGATGTGAGCTGGAACGGGCCGCCGATAGCTGCGATGCCTGTCGAAGACGCGACCGCCGCATTTTGCTGCTGCCAAGGCTTGGACACTGACAAGCCGATGAAAAGCCCACCGACAGCGGCGACGGCAACCCATGCAACAAGACGGAAAAGTTTGACGCCGCTCATTGGACAGCCTCTCCGTGCCCGTCATGTTCGTTCGCAAATTCCGGACGAGCACCCATGTTCTGCACAGCGAACTCAACGTCGATGGTACCGGCCTGCTCGAACACCAGTGTTGCGGCAAACCGCTCCCCTTCCTTCAAAGGACGCGATGGCTTCAAAAACATGATGTGTATACCGCCAGGTTGAAGTTCGACCGTCTTGCCAGCCCCAATTTCGATGCCATTTTGCACCGGCCTCATGCTGGCAACCCCGTCGATCACGGTCGACTCGTGGATTTCCGCCCGTTCTGACAGAGGTGATGAGATCGAAACCAGACGGTCGGCCATACCGCCATCGTTCGTTAGCGTCAGATAGCCGCCGGCTACCGGCGCGACCGGCGGAGTCGCGCGCGACCACGGATGATTGATGGTGATCGAACCGGCTTGGAAGTCGTGACCAACGGCAGGAGAGATCAATACCGCAAGGGTAAGGAAGGCGGCGGATAGGGCTCGTGAACTAATCATGTTGATTAACTTTCTCTCCAGCTTCCCCGGCCTTTTCAAGAATTTCCAAGCCGCTTCTGACAACGACAACAACCACGCCCAGGCCGATGATCAGATCCGGGTAGGGCGAATTGAAAAGGATTACGGCCAGACCCGAAAGCGCGATGGCTGAGTTCACGAGCATGTCGTTTGTCGTGAAAATCCATGAGGCTTGCAGATGCACGCCGCCTTCCCGATGAGAATTCAGGAACCACATGCAGATCATATTCGTAAGCGCGCTCGCGATTGCCACGGCAATCATGACCGGCCCTATCGGATCGGAGCCAGTGAAGAAGCGACGACCGACTTCAAATAGAAGAAGACCAGCGAAAACCATCAGAAGGATACCCGACAGCCGGGCAACTCGAACCTTCGCCGCCAAACCGCGACCTACGACGAAAAGGCTAATAGCGTAGACACCGGCATCGCCAAGATTATCGAGTGCAGAGCCCATCAATCCTGTTGACTGAGCCCACCACCCTAATCCCCCCACAATGGCTGCCTGGG
>PNMC01000400.1 GCA_013823365.1 Parvibaculum sp.
AGCATGTCGTAGGAGGCAGCGCCCGCATTGTCGTAATTCTTCGGCGCGTTTTCCATCAGCCAGCCCGCCGCTTCGCCGAGCCGCTTGTAGCCCGCCTTCAACGGTTCGATATAGGGCTTCATCTCGGCGTCGTTCTCGTTCGCCTTGATGAATTCCTCCACCTTCGCAAAGAAGGTCATGGTGGCGCGGCCGCCCTTCGCCGTCATCTTGCGGCCCACGAGGTCGAGCGCCTGAATGCCGTTCGCGCCTTCATAGACCTGGTTGATGCGCGCATCGCGCACGAACTGTTCCATGCCGTGGTCGCGCACATAGCCATGCCCGCCGAACACCTGCATCGAGTCGTTCGCAGCCTGGAAGCCCTTGTCGGTGAAGAAGGCCTTGATGACCGGCGTCATCAGCTGGGCGAGATCGGCCGCTTCCTCGCGTTCCTTCTCGTCCTTGCCGAAAATCTGCAGCGTGAAGAGCATCGAGACATACATGGCGAGCGCGCGGGCACCTTCCACGAATGAGCGCGACGAGAGGAGCAGGCGCCGCACATCCGGGAACACCATGATGGGGTCGGCGGGCCCATCCGGGTTCTTCGCGCCGGTCAGCGCGCGGCCGGCGAGGCGTTCCTTCGCATAGGTGACGCCGTTCTGATAGGCCACTTCGCCGATCGCGATGCCCTGAATGCCGACGCCCATGCGCGCGCCGTTCATCATGCCGAACATGCCGGCCATGCCGGCCGATTTCGACTTCTTCACCTCGCCGGTTTCGGTCTTCTTCTCCGGCGGGCGGCCGCCGAGCCGATAGGCCACGGCGTCGTCGAAGTTCAGCACCGCCGTCGCATTGCCCTTGATGCCCATCTTCTTTTCGATGGAGCCGCAGGAAACGCCGTTCCGGCCGGTGATCGCGCCCGTCTCCTTGTCGACCAGCATCTTCGGCACCATGAAGAAGTTGACCGTCGAGAGATCGTTCGCGAGCTTGCCGTCCTCGTCCGGCACTTTCGCGATCACCATGTGGATGATGTTGTCCGTCATGTCGTGATCGCCGCCCGAGATGAAGATCTTGGTGCCGGTGATGCGGTAGGTGCCGTCTTCCTGCGGCACGGCTTTCGTCTTCATCAGCTTCAGGTCCGTGCCGCAATGCGGCTCGGTGAGGCACATGGTGCCGGTCCATTCGCCGGAGATCATCTTCTTGGCCACATGTTCCTTCATCCAGGGCTCGCCCGTCGCCCAGAGCGCGGAATAGGCCGCGGTCGTGAGCCCCGGATACATGGAGAAGGCCTGGTTCGCCGACATGCCCATTTCGGTGAAGGCGAAGGTGATGACGGAGGGAAGCCCCGCGCCGCCCGCATCCACGGGCGCGCCGAGGCGGTTCCAGCCGTCCTCGCAATATTTCTGGAAGGCTTCCTTGAAGCCGGGGGGCGTGCGCACGACGCCGTTTTCCAGCACGCAGCCATGCTCGTCGCCCACCTGGTTCAGCGGCTGCAGCACTTCCTCGCAGAATTTCGCGCCGCCTTCGAGGATCGCCTGCGTCATGTCGGGCGTCAGATCCTCAAAGCCCGGCACCTCGCGGCGCTTGTCGATTTCGAGAAGCTCGTGGAACAGGAACATGAAATCTTCCACGGGGGCCTTGTAGCTCGGCAT
>PNMC01000401.1 GCA_013823365.1 Parvibaculum sp.
CGGGACGGTTCGACTGGTCGAATTTGCGGCTGAAATAGACCTCGAACTTGTCGCCGGGCTGGATTTCGCGCTGGAAGTCGACGCTGTAGGAGTACATGCGGATCATCTCGGCGATGATCGGCATGGGGACGCCTGCGCGTTCGCCGTCGAGGAACAAAGAATTGTCGATGGTCGCGGAGGCGCGAACGAAGCCCTCCGTGAACTCATGCATGATCTCGCGGCCATTGAAGGAGCCGTCGTCGTTGCGCGTCACTTCGATGAGGCGCTCGATATCCGGCTCCAGCGCAAGTGCGGTCAGATATTTCGCCGGCGTGCCGCTTTCCCCTTCGGCAAGGGCATCGGGCTGCTCCATGAAGGTCAGCGCGATTTCCTGGCCGGCGCGCAGCTTGCGCGGGCTGTAATGCGTCGTGAGCGCGGCAACCGCGTGATAGGAATCGATGCGGTCGACGCCCGCGGCCTGCAGCACTTCCATGAGCGTCTGGCCGCTTTCGAGCGCGACGCGGTGTTCGACGGCGGTCGGTTCGACCGGCAATGCGGCGGCTTCCGCCTCGAGCGCTTCTTCCGTCAGCGGCTCGAAAAGACCGGGATCGGCAAGCGAGGCGGTCTGCTGCAGCTCGCCGGAAACTTCCTCAGCCTGCGCATCGAGTTCAATAACCACGCGCTCCGCCACATGGTCCGTGGACGGACGAGCGGGTTTCGCGGCGCTGGCAAGTTCCTTCGCTTCCGGCTCCCCGGCGCTCCAGGCGACGACGCGCGGCGCGCGGTCGGCCGTCAGAGAGGCCGTGGCGACGCCATCATAGGGCGCGACAAGCGCGGCGATGCCGGTGCCGACAAGGCCGAGGGACAGGGCGCCGAGCACTGCCGAGGCGGCAATCCAGCGGGACTGGCCGAGGGCGAGGCGGCTTGCGGAGCCGTAGAGTTTGAAGGAGAGCTTGGCGTTACGCTGCAGGCGATGCCAGAGGGTATCGCTCGCAGACTCGTCTTGCGCATCTGCGATGCGTGTCTCGTCTTTAGTCACGTGGGTCCCCGTGTCGTACAACTCGCTGCCCCCCGGCATACGATTCTGGCTGGCCTTTCGGGGGCTTGCGCCGTTTCCCTGAGGCCGCATCCTCGATCTGCTGCGTAAGTGGCGGACTGCCCCACCGCCGAAATAAACTGTAACCTGTCGTGAATTGGAACGATGCCCCGGGCAGAGGCGCCCTGTCAACGCAGAGCTCGTTCAAAAGCTTGGTTTTTCACCACTTATCAATACTTCTAGGTCGAGTTTCTTTCGCTTTCGTGACGCCCGTTCCATAACGGTGGCAAGGCTGTCGGAATTCCGGTGTGCCAAAGCGGGGCTGTGGTCTGGAAATCGGGCTCACTTCCCCCCATATGTGCAGGGTCCGGGCCGTTTCGGGGCCGAATCTATCGGCGGAAACCCTTGGGTTGCCCTTGGAAATTCTTGCTCGCGAGTCAAGTCCCTTTCGCCGTGATTTTTTTGAAAAAAGCGCGAAAAAGGTGTTTGACAGGTATGGGTGACCCCCCTATAAACCGCCTCCACGAGGTCACGGCGGCCTGCTCCTTCGGGACGGTCCCACCCCTCAGGTGAAGAGTTCAGAAGGGCTTGCCCGAG
>PNMC01000402.1 GCA_013823365.1 Parvibaculum sp.
ACCATGTGGATATCCGCGCCGCTATGCAGGCCCACGCCGTCAATGACGACGGGCCGCGCCAGCGTCTTCTGCGGAAAGGCAATCGCCCGCACGCGACGCTCGCGCCGGACGTTTTCCAGCATGATGGTTTCGAACTCTGATTTCGGCACTCTGAACACCTTTGATACCCCCAGCAAACCCGCCCCCTCCGGTCCGCTTCAGGAGTTTCTATCAGTGCGCGGAATCTCGCTCAAATAACAGTTTCTTACTGAATGTTACCGATTCAGACACCACCCAAGCCACTGATTTAAAAGAGAAAACCCGCCCGCCCGGAAATCGCTCCGAACGGACGGGTTTACCTTGGCAAAAGGCTCGTCTGCGCCTCAGTTCGCCTGGCGGCGCAGGAAGGTCGGGATCTCGAGCTGCTCTTCTTCATGCGAGGGCTGCACAAGGCGGCTCTCGGTGGAGGGCGACAGGCTCTCCGGCTGGCGAGCCTGTTCGACCGCGGGGCGCACGGCGGGGCGCTGGGCTGCAACCGGCTCCCGGCGGACGGGTTGCGGTGCCGCCTGCATCTCCTCTTCGGCCTCCTTGCGGCGGCCGCCCGTCAGGCGTTCGAAGAAGCTCGGGCCCTTTTTCGGCGCCCGCGAAGCCTGAACCGGCTGTGCCTTCTGGCCGAGGAAGGACGGCAGGTCGCTATTGCCCGTCTGCACCCGGTCGAGATCGCCCGGAATGAAGGGACGCGGCGCCTTCGGTTCGGCCCGCACGGCGCTCGCCGCAACGACCGGGGCATCAGGCTCCCGCACCGCCTGCTGACGGGGCTCCGGCTTGTGGATGATGACCTCTGCCTCGAACTCCTTCGGATCGAACTGTCCGGAGATCGGCAGCTTCGGCGCCTCTTCCTCCATGGCGAGCTCCGGCTGGGCCGACGTCAGCCGTTCCTCGATCCGTTCGACCTGGGCCTGAACGGGACTTGCCGTCCGGGCAGCATGGGCCTGCACGGGCGCCGTGCGGAACGGCGTCCGTTCGGGCGCAACGGCCCGGACCGGTGCAACCGGCGCTTCCGGCTTCGCGAGCTGGGCTTCCGCCGCCTCTATGCCGGTCGCAACGACCGACACACGCATCCGCCCATCGAGCGAGGTATCGAAAGTCGAGCCGACGATGATATTCGCATCCGGGTCGACTTCCGAACGGATCCGGTTCGCCGCCTCGTCCACTTCATAAAGAGTGAGGTCCATACCGCCCGTGATGTTGATGAGCACGCCCTTGGCGCCCTTCATCGACACTTCGTCGAGCAGCGGGTTCGAAATCGCAGCTTCCGCGGCTTCGATGGCGCGGTTTTCGCCGCTCGCCTCGCCCGTACCCATCATGGCCTTGCCCATCTCGTTCATCACGGTGCGCACATCCGCGAAGTCGAGATTGATGAGGCCGGGCTTCATCATCAGGTCGGTGATGCCAGCCACGCCCGAATGCAGCACCTGGTCGGCCATGCCGAAGGCATCGGCGAAGGTCGTGTTCTCGTTCGCGACCCGGAAGAGGTTCTGGTTCGGAATGATGATGAGCGTATCGACATATTGCTGCAGGTCGCGGATGCCGTCTTCGGCAAGCCGCATCCGG
>PNMC01000403.1 GCA_013823365.1 Parvibaculum sp.
GGCGGGAACGGCGGGTGGGAAAGTTTCCCTAACCCCCCGATCGTCATGGCCCGATTTAGCCGGGCCATCCAGGTCTTTGCGGCAAGGTAAAGCAGAAAAGGAAGGCGTGGATGACCCGAACAAGCCGGGTCATGACGTGCTTTTTGGGAAGTGGGCGGGGTTAGCCCTCGCCATCCGCCTCCGGGGGCCGGGACTGGGAGGCCTCGTCCCATTCGTCGGGCGGCTCCACGGCGGGGATGGCGTAGGTGCCTTTCAGCCAGCGGTTCAGGTCCACATCGGCGCAGTGCTTCGAGCAGAAGGGGTGGAACTTCTGCTGCGAGCGCTGGCCGCAGATGGGACAGGGGCGCGGCGGCTTCAGCGTCACGATCTTGGCGGCGTCGTCGCTCATGGAAGCGCGGCCCGGGCGTTATTGAAGCGCGCCGACATCGATCTTCTCGCGCGAATAGGCAGGTTCGCCGATGAGGCTCACTTCCGCCGGCACGCGGCGGCGCAGGCGCTCCACGAGATAGGGATTGCCGCGTTCGAGCCAGTCCACCACTTCGGGCGAGGCGCGGGCGACAAGGGCGCGGCCGGGCGCGGCGGCGGCCTCGCGCGCGATCTTGCGCAGGAGATCGTTCGCCACGGTGGCGCAGGTTTTCCGCCGCGGGCGGCCATGCGGAAAGGCGGGCTCGGTGAGCAACTTGTCCAGCGGCTCGCGGACGCGCTTTCGCGTCATCTCGACAAGGCCGAATTCCGACATGGCGGAAATCTGCGTCGGCACGCGATCCTTCGCGAAGCCGGTGTTGAGCGCGTCCAGCACCTTCTGGATGTTTTCAGGGCTGTTCAGATGGATGAAGTCGATGACGATGAGGCCGCCGGTGCCGCGCAGGCGAAGCTGATAGACGATCTCTTCCACGGCTTCGAGGTTGATCTTGACGCTCGTCTCCTCAAGGCCGGTCGCCGCCGTGTAGCGGCCGGAGTTCACGTCGATCGCGGTCAAGGCCTCGGTCGTCTCGATGGTGATCCAGCCGCCGGAGGGAAGCTCGGCGCGCGGCTCAAGTGCTGCCTCGATCTCGCCATCGACATCGTAGATCGAGAAGAGATCGCCGGGGCCGTTGAAGAGCTGCACGCGGTCGAGCATTTCCGGCATGGCGCGGCGGCAATAATTCTGCGCCTCGGTGAAGGCATCGGCGCAATCGATCAATACGCGAGAGGTCTGCGAGCTGACGCAATCGCGCAATGTTTTCGAGACGGGATCGAGATCGTGGAAGACGACGCTGGGCGGCACGGATTTCTTTTCGGTCTCGCGGACTTTCCGCCATTCCTCGGCGAGCTGGCGCGCATCGGCGGCGATGTCTTCGGATGTGGCGCCGATGGCGGCGGTGCGGACGATGAAGCCTGCCGGCTCGCCGGTGACGCCCATGGGATTGAAGCGCTCGACCATTTCCTCGACAAGGGCAGTGAGACGCGCGCGCTCATCCTCATCCTCGATGCGGCGCGACAGCGCGACGCCGGACTGGTTCGGCACCAGCACGAGAAGGCGGCCGGGGATGGTGACGTTCGCCGACAGACGCGCGCCCTTGTCGCCGATCGGGTCTTTCACGGCCTG
>PNMC01000404.1 GCA_013823365.1 Parvibaculum sp.
CCCGTACCGATACGCATGTTGAGCCCGTCATAGGGATGCTCGTCGATATAGGCTTCGAGCTCCGCACGGACGTGGTTCACCGTCTTCGCCTTGGTATCGCGAATGAAGATCGCGACCGCGGCCGTGGAGCAATCCGCATTCACGACGCCCGACGCACTCGCGATGCTCGATGTCGCCTGGGCAAGCGCCGCCGAATTGCGCGGCAGATTGCGCCATTTCGGATTGCCCTCCTGCCACATGCTGTTGATCGCACGGGCGAGAACGGGAAGGCTGATGACGGACTGCACGCCATCCACGTTGCGCATGTACCAGCTCATCTTTTCGAGATGGTGCATCTTGCCGTAATCGATGCAGACCACGCCGTCGGACTCGACGATGACGGTCAGCACGTTGAGGCCGAGCGCGAACTTCTCCGCGATGTAGCGGCTGTCCTGGTTGTAGCGTGCATCCGGCCAGAGTTCGCCGGCACCTTCATGCACGTCGCCGATCTGCTTGTCGCGGGCCTCGTATAGACCGACCATCGCGATCACGAAGCAGAGCGCGACGAAGGGGAACGCGATCTTGGGCGTGGCGAGCTGCGAGAGAGCCGGCCAGAGCTTGGCGCGCGTTTCCATCGCACGGCGGACCTTGGCGCCATACTCTTTCTCGTCGGGCGCCAGATAGGACACCAGCAGCGGCAGCATGATCAGGTTCGAGATGATCTTGAAGCCGAGACCGATCGAGGCGGTGATGGCGAGCTCCTGAATCATGCCGATCGGAATGATGTAGAGCGTGGCAAAGCCGGTAAGCGTGGTCAGAAGCGCGACCACGCCGGGGCGGAACAGGAAGGTGAAGGTGGCGCGCGCCGCCTTGTCCTTGTCGAGGCCCGCCGCCATTTCCGCGCCGACCATGTTGATCTGCTGCACGCCGTGGCTGACGCCGATGGCGAAGACGAGGAACGGCACCAGCACGCCCAGCGGATCGAGACCGAAGCCGAGAATGTGGAGCAGGCCGAACTGCCAGACGAGCGAGCAGAGCGAGGCGCCGACCGTGACCGCGGTGAGAATCCACGAGCGGCAATAGAGCCACATCATGAAGCAGGTCAGAATGAAGGCGATCGAGAAGAACTGGACCACCGACGCCGCGCCATCGGCGATGTCGCCGGTGAGCTTGGCGAAGCCGACGATCTTTACGTCGGTCGTCTCGGAGACATACTTGTCGCGGAGTTCGCTCTCGAGCTTCCGCGCGACTTCGAAATAGTCGAGGCGCTCCTGCGTCTCGGGATTGAAGTCGAGCAGTTCGGCGCGGATCATCGCGCCCTGGAAGTCGGTCGAGACGAGGCGGCCGACGAGATCGGCGCGCAGCGTGTTCTGGAGAACCGTGTTGATGTCGTCGTCCGTGCCCGCGAAATTCGCCGGGATCACGTCGCCCGCTTCGAGGCCTTCTTCCGTCACCGCGATGAAGCGCGTATTCGGCGTCCAGAGCGACGTCACCGTGTGACGCGCGACGCCCGGGATATAGAAGAGGTCCTGCGTGATGTCGTTCAGCTTGTAGAGGAAGTCGCGCTCGAAGATGTCGCCTTCCTTGTTCTCGAGAACGACGAGAAT
>PNMC01000405.1 GCA_013823365.1 Parvibaculum sp.
TTCCCATGTCGCAGACCGCCGCACTCTCGAACCAGACGAAACGCTGGCAGGAGATGGACGCCGCCCATCACCTCCACCCCTTCACCACCCACAAGGACCTCGCCGAGAAAGGCGCGCGCGTCATCACCCGCGCCGAAGGCGTCTGGCTCTACGACTCGGAAGGCAACCGCATCATCGACGGCATGGCGGGCCTCTGGTGCGTGCAGGTGGGCTATGGCCGCGAGGAACTCGCCGAAGCGGGCTACAAGGCGCTGAAGGAACTGCCCTACTACAACAGCTTCTTCCAGACGACGAACCCCTATGCCGCCGAGCTTTCGCAGAAGCTCGCCGAAGTCTGCCCGAAAGGCATCGACCGCTTCTTCTTCGCCAATTCGGGTTCGGAAGGAAACGACAGCGCGCTCAAGCTGATCCGCTATTTCTGGAACCTGCAGGGCAAGCCGCAGAAGAAGGCAGTCATCGCGCGCAAGAAGTCCTATCACGGCGTGACGCTCGCCGCCGCCTCGCTCTCCGGCCTGCCGCATCTCCACCCGCAATTCGACCTGCCGCTGCCGGGCTTCCACCATGTCGAGTGTCCGGACTGGTTCGCCGATGGCGGCACGCGCACGCCGGAAGAGCATGGGGCCTTCGCCGCAAAAAGCCTCGAGGACAAGATCCTCGAACTCGGGGCCGAGAATGTCGCGGCCTTCGTCGCCGAGCCCGTGCAGGGCGCCGGCGGCCTCATCATCCCGCCTGCGAATTACTGGGCCGAGATCCAGCGCATCTGCTGCAAATACGATGTGCTGCTCCATATCGACGAAGTGATCTGCGGCTTCGGCCGCACCGGTAACTGGTTCGGCTGCGACACCTATGGCATCGAGCCCGACATGATCAACATGGCGAAGGGCCTCTCGTCGGGCTATCAGCCGATCGCGGCCGTCGGTCTCGGCAAGCGCGTCGGCGATGCGCTTTTCAACTCGGATGAGGAAATGGCCCATGGCTACACCTATTCGGGCCATCCGGTCGCCTGCGCCGTGGCGCTCGCCAATCTCGAACTGATGCAGAAGGAGCGCCTCGTCGAAAAGGCGGGCGGCGAAACCGGCGCCTATTTCCAGAAGAAACTCGCCGAGCTCGACGCCCATCCGCTGGTCGGCGGCACGCGGGGCGTCGGTCTCCTCGGCGCCATCGAACTCGTGAAGGACAAGAAGACCCGCGAGAAATTCCCCGATGTCGGCAGCACGGGCACGGTCTGCCGCAATCACTGCTTCTCGAACGGCCTCATCATGCGCGCCATCGGCGACACCATGGTGCTGAGCCCGCCGCTTTCGATCACGACGGGCGAAATCGACGAACTCTTCGCCCTCGCCCGGCGCTGCATCGATCTCGCCGCGAAGGACCTCGGCGTCTCCTGAAATATCGCCCCGGGCCTTGCGGCGGTTTGTCGCAGGGCCCTGCGCGGGCTTCCCCGCGCCCGGCAAACCCATGAAATCGCTCGGGCTTTCTGTGTGACCCGGCGCGAAAGTCCGCGATTCATCTTTCCTTAAGGGGCGTATTGAACACCCGTCATACGGCACCTATCTACTTGGTCATGAGGGCCGAGCACTTAA
>PNMC01000406.1 GCA_013823365.1 Parvibaculum sp.
ACGACAAGGCCGCGATCCGTGCCGACAGCGACGCCGATATTGTAGTAATTCTTGTAGACGAGCTCTTCGCCGTCGATCTCGGCATTGACCGCCGGGATTTCCTGCAACGCATGGATGCAGGCCTTCACGAAGAAGCCCATGAAGCCGACGCGCACGCCGTGCTTCTTCTCGAAGAGATCCTTGTACTGGTTGCGCAGCGCCATGACATTCGTCATGTCCACCTCGTTGAAGGTGGTGAGCATGGCCGCGGTGTTCTGCGCTTCCTTGAGGCGCGTGGCAATGGTCTTGCGCAGCCGCGTCATCTTCACGCGTTCCTCGCGAGCACCCTGGTCGGCAGGCGCCTTGACCTGTACAGGCGCGGCAGGCGCAGAGGACTTCGAGGCGGCGGCCTCTTCGGCATCTGCCTTGGTCACGCGGCCACCCTTGCCCGTGCCCTCGACCTTCGACACATCGAGATCGTTCTCGGCCGCGACGCGGCGGACGGCGGGCGAAGGCTCGGCATCGGCGGGCTTCGACGGCGCCGCCGCTTCGGCCTTTTTCGGCTCGGGCTTTGCTTCCGCCTTCACTTCCGCCTTTTTCGGTTCTTCCTTCTTCGGCGCGGGGGCCGTGCCCTTGCCCTCGCCGATCTGGCCGAGCAGCGCGCCGACTTCAACCGTCTCGCCATCCTGAGCGACGATCTCGGAGAGAACACCGGCGGACGGCGCGGGCACTTCCACCGTCACCTTGTCGGTTTCGAGCTCGACAAGCGGCTCGTCCGCCTGAACGGCCTCGCCCGGCTTCTTGAACCATTTGGCGACGGTCGCCTCGGTCACCGACTCGCCAAGCGTGGGCACACGAATTTCCGTCGCCATCTGGTCTGCTGCCTTTCCGCTCTTCCGTCTCCGCCGCTCAATCGACCTTGAGCGCTTCGGAGAGAAGCTGGTTGAGTTCCTGATTATGCTTGCTCATGAGGCCCGTGGCGGTGGCCGCCGAAGCCGGGCGCCCCGCATAGGTCGCACGGCGATAGCGCGAGCCGATATGATCGAGCACCCATTCGATATTGGGCTCCATGAAATACCAGGCGCCCATGTTCTTGGGCTCTTCCTGGCACCACACGAATTCCGCGTTCGGGAAGCGCGCAAGCTCCGTCATCAGCGACTTCGCGGGGAAGGGATAAAGCTGCTCCACCCGCATCAGATAGATGTCGTTGATGCCGCGCTTCTCGCGTTCCTCGTAGAGGTCGTAATAGACCTTGCCGGAGCAGAGCACGACGCGCTTGATCTCCTTGTCCGCGACGAGCTTGATCTCCTGATTGGGCAGGAGTTCCGCATCGTCCCAGAGCACGCGATGGAAGGAGGAACCGGGCCCGAATTCCGACAGGCTGGACACGCAACGCTTGTGCCTGAGCAGCGACTTCGGCGTCATCAGGATGAGCGGCTTGCGGAACTTGCGGTGCATCTGCCGCCGCAGGATGTGGAAATAGTTCATCGGCGTCGTGCAGTTCGCGACCTGCATATTGTCTTCCGCGCACATCTGCAGATAGCGCTCGAGACGGGCCGAGGAGTGCTCCGGCCCCTGGCCTTCATAGCCATGCGGCAGCAG
>PNMC01000407.1 GCA_013823365.1 Parvibaculum sp.
CCGCGGCGTCGGCAAGACGACGACGGCGCGCATCCTCGCCCGCGCGCTCAACTATGAAAAGCCGGGCGTGGACAAGCCGACCATCCATATGGAAGACGGGCCGGGCATCCATTGCGAAGCGATCATGGAATCGCGCCATGTCGATGTGATGGAAATGGACGCCGCGTCCCGCACCGGCATCGACGACATTCGCGAGATCATCGACAGTGTGCGCTACCTGCCGGTCTCGGCGCGCTACAAGGTCTACATCATCGACGAAGTGCACATGCTCTCGAAGCAGGCCTTCAACGGCCTGCTGAAAACGCTGGAAGAACCACCCGCCCATGTGAAGTTCATCTTCGCGACGACCGAAATCCGGAAAGTTCCGGTCACGGTTCTCTCGCGTTGCCAGCGCTTCGATCTGCGTCGTCTCTCCGTGGATGAACTCGCGGGCCTCCTCGCCAAAGTGTCGAAGCAGGAAAATGTCGAGGCGGAAGAAACCGCGCTGAAGCTCATCGCCCGCGCGGCGGATGGCTCGGCGCGCGATTCGCTCTCGCTTCTCGACCGTGCCATCGCGCATGGCGAGAACGGCGTCCGCGAGGCCGATGTCCGCGACATGCTGGGCCTCGCCGACCGCGCCCGCATTTTCGATCTCTTCGACCTCCTGATGAAGGGCGATATCGGCGGCGCGCTGACCGAGCTTCGCGCGCAATATGATGTCGGCGCCGACCCCGCGGTCGTTCTCTCCGATCTTGCCGAACTCACCCACTGGCTGACGCGCCTCAAGCTCGTCGAAGGCGCGGCGGACGATGTCGCCATGTCGGAAACGGAGCGCCGCCGCGGCGCGGAAATGGCGAAAGCGCTTCCGATCCGCGTTCTCTCGCGCGCCTGGCAGATGCTCCTGAAGGGCCTCACCGAAGTGCAGGCCTCCGCCCGGCCCATCGCGGCGGCCGAAATGGTGCTGGTGCGCCTTGCCTATGTCGCGGACGGGCCGGGGCCTGAGGAATTGCTGGAGCAGCTGAAAAGCACCGGCGGCACGGGCGGCCCCGCACCGTCGCGCGGCAGCGCACCGCCGTCGGATGGTCCGCGCGCGCAGCTTCGCGCCGTCTCGAACGTCCGCGCGGAGCCCCGCCCCGCGCCCGTTCAGGCCGCGCCCGCGCTCATGCTGTCCAGTATCGAGGATGTGCTGAAGCTGCTCGCCGAGCGCCGCGAAGTGAAGCTCAAGGGCATTCTCGAAGCGGGCGTTCGCATTGTGAGCTTCGAAACCGGCCGCATCGAAATCAGTCCCCTCGAAGGCACGCCGGCCACGGTCGCCAGCGAATTGTCCGATGCGCTGTCGAAGGCGACGGGTGCCCGCTGGTTCGTATCGATCGCCCGTGGCGCGGTCGCGCCCGCGCCCACGCTTCGCGAACAGGCGAAGTCGCGTGAGGAAGCGGCGAAGGACCGCGCAAAGGAAGACCCGCTGGTCAAGGCCGCGCTTGCGCTTTTCCCCGGCGCCGAAATTGTCGATGTGCGCGAGCCCGGCCTCGAATTGCCGCAAGGCGAGGAGCTCATGCCGGCGGACCCCGACGATCCCGGCATCGACCCCGACGCC
>PNMC01000408.1 GCA_013823365.1 Parvibaculum sp.
GGAGGGCGGTCGGCGGGTTGATGCGGAGCATCGCCGCCTGTTTGAGATCGAGGCCTGAAGGGACCGGCACGGCGTCATCCGCCTTCACGCGGCGTCGCGACGCCCAGTTCTCGCGCGCGAGATTGATGACGAGATCGCCGGGCATCGTGTGGCTGACCCCGTCGCCCACGGCGACGACACGGCCTACACATTCCGCGCCCGGCGTCGCCGGCAGCGGCGGCCGCAGGCGATAGCCGCCGCGGCAGAAGCCGATATCGGCCGGGTTGATCGGGAAGGCGATGACATCGAACACGACTTCGCCAGGCCCCGGCGCGCCGACATCCGGCACCTCTACGCAACGGGCGACATCCTCGGGCACGCCGTAATCGGAAATGTCGATGCGCTTCATGTGCCCCTCCCGTTCCTGTTTTCTTCAATCTACAGGATCGGACGCCGCGGCGTCACTTTTTCGGGATGATGCTGATCGTGCCGCTCACTTCGAGCACCGCGTATTTTATGTCTTCCATCCTTTCGAGACCCTGGGAGCGGCGCGCGGCTTCCATGATATCGTATTCGTCGACGCGCGCCTTCTTCATCCGCGCACGAAGCGGCATGCCATCCTCCACCAGCAGCATGGGCACCCCGTCGAGAAGTCGCCCGGCAACGGGCACCCGCTCTTTCACGAGCGACAGAACGATGTCCATCACCACGAGCGAGGCGATGATAAGGAAGGCATTGGTGACGGAGAAATCGTCGCCGAGCATGCCTTGTTGCGTCGCCTCGCCGATGATCAGCAGGAGAACGAAATCGAAGGTGGTGATTTCCGAAAGCGTGCGGCGCCCGAGAATGCGAAACAGGATCAGGAGAAAAACATAGATGGCTGCGGCCCGGAGAACGGCATCCATGGCGGCCTCTCATGGGTAAATGAAGAAGGTGAGCGGGATCGGCGGTTCGCCTTCGAGCGATATCGCACCGCGGCGGAGCCAGCTCTTTTCGGGCCGCATGACGAAGCGCAGGACGAGCGGCCGGCCTTCGGCGCGGAAGACATAGGTATCGCCTTGCGGCCCGCCGCGCTCTTCCGCGGGCGCGGGGCGGATCGTCTCGATCGAAAAGGTGTCGGTCAGCGGCGCGGAGAAGCGCAGCACGGCGTCCTCGCCGTTCCCGCCATGAACGGTGGCGGCAAGCCGCATCGGCGCGCCGTTCCGCGCGAACCTGTCATACTGGATTTCGAGGCGGCCAGTCTCGCTGAGAGCGGTGGCGGAGCTAAGCGGCCCTTCGGCAAAAAGCCCGAGCAGCGCCGCCGCCGCGAGCAGCATAAGGAGCGCCCAGCCATATCGCTCCACGCGCCAGGTCCGCTGCTGCAGCGGCATGTCCTCGCGAACCGGATGCGTCCGGCTGGTCCATAATTGCTCGTGGCAGTCCTTGTCCGCAGACATGAAGGCCTATCCGCCGCAACCGGAAGCCGGTTGCGCGCTGCTGTTGCTGCTGCGGAAGGAGAACGCGGATGGAGGAAGCGGGTTCCGCCTTAGAGACTGTTTGAAAAGTCCGTCAATCCGCGATTGCTCTTCAATATCCGATACTCGA
>PNMC01000409.1 GCA_013823365.1 Parvibaculum sp.
TGCGACCGACTACCGGCTCGATCGTATCCGGGGGCTTCCCGTCTATCACACGCCGTTGGGGGAGGCGGCGGATGCGGCACTCGACGATGCGTTCGAGAAACTCACCGATGCCGTGCATGGCGAGCCGATGACGCTGTCGCTGAAGGGCCGCGCGGTCGAGGTGCCGGAAGCGATGCATGGCGTGGCACGGTTTTCTTTTTCGGATCTGTGCGCGCGGCCGCTTGGTGCCGCTGATTATCTCAAGATCGCGCAGTGCTTCCACACGGTCATCATTCGCGATGTGCCGGTGCTGGGTGCCGAGAAGCGCAACGAGGCCAAGCGCTTCGTGACGCTGATCGACGCGCTTTACGAGGCGAAAACGAAGCTCATCCTCTCGGCGGAAGCGCCGCCTTCATCGCTTTATGAGCGAGGCGACGGCGCCTTCGAGTTCGAGCGCACGGTTTCGCGGCTGATGGAAATGCAGAGCGCAGACTACATCGCGCTCAGAAGCGCGGACTGACCGCTCAGAGCCCCATATAGGGAGAGTGCGCCGGGCGCAGCCCGAGGCCCGTGACCGGCGGTTGCGCGGGTGCCGCTTCGGCGATTTGGGCGGGCGCGCCCGTGTCGGGCTTCATGTCGAGGTCATAGGCCCAGCTCTGGCCGAAAGTCGCCGACATCATGCCGAAATGCAGGGCCTTTTTCGGCTCCTTGCGGGCTTCGGCCCGGGCGATTTCGAGCGAGAATTCATGGGCCGCATGGCGGTTCACCGGCGCGAAGCCGAGCAGGGCAGGATCGAGATCGGCCGCGGCAACCTGCGTCTCGGCCTTCGTGCCGTCTTCGCTTTCGAAAAGGGCGAGAAGTCCGCCGAAGTCGCCCTTCGTCGCTTCCGAGCCTCTGTCCTCGCAGAAGGAGCGGCCCTCGCGCAGCGCGGCTTCGAGGAAGCGGCAGTCCTTGCCGGTGAGCACGGAAAGCGCATGCTCGCCGAGGTCGCGGCCCGTCATGATGCTGGAAGAAATGCCCGCAATGGTCAGAACCTCGGCCACGGTGAGCGCGCCGATCGCCGGCGCCGCACAGCCCGACAGGGCGATGAAGCCCGCGCCTGCCGCCAGAAGAAGGGCGGTTTTGCGCGCCTTGCGCGCGGCCTTTCGGCAAACGGCCGATACCGACATGGTGATACGCCCCCGATACAAGCGGCTCCAGCCTCGCGCCCCCGCTGCGATATGGCTCGACCGCTTCTCTGCTTCGGAAAAAATCATGGGGCTCACCGCCACGGCGTGTCAACGCGAGACACAATTCGTGGTTAATATCAGGCAAGGATTAAATTCGGCTTAAACCAGCCCCTCCGTTGCGGCGGGCGCGGATTCACGCTACTAGGCAGCCGGATTAACCACGGCGCAGGCAGCTCGGAGGCTTCAAAAACCATGGCGCGCAAGAAAATCGCACTTATCGGCGGCGGCCAGATCGGCGGTACGCTCGCTCTCCTCGCGGGGCTCAAGGAGCTCGGCGATGTCGTCATTTTCGATATCGCGGAAGGCCTGCCCCAGGGCAAGGCGCTCGATCTCGCGCAGACCTCGCCGGTCGAA
>PNMC01000410.1 GCA_013823365.1 Parvibaculum sp.
CGTCTCCGTCGCACCATACATAGTGGTCAGCGGCAGGCGATAGCCGGTCTCGGCAACGGCAAGTGCCTGCATGCGGTCGTAAATGTCGCTCGAAAGTGTGGCGCCGCCATAAGCCATATATTCGAGGTTCCTGAAGAAGCTCGCGCGGAGCACCGTATCGCGCTCCATGGCGTCTGCCAGCATCGCGAAGGCAACAGGCGCGGAGCCGAAGACGCGGGGGCTCACCTCGCGGAGATTCTTGATCGTCTGCTCGAACATCCCCGGAACGGGCTTGCCCGCATCGAGATGGACCGTGCCGCCCGAATTCATGTTGCCGTTGAAACCGATATTGCCGGCGGAGATGTGGTTCCAGGGCATCCATTCAAGGCTCTGCGGAATCTCGTTCGGATCGGGCTCCTCGCTGCGGAGCGCTTCGGCCGCCGCGATCTGCGCCATCATCATGCGATGCGTCTGGATGACGCCTTTCGGCATGCCGGTGGAGCCGGAGGTGAAGAGATATTTCGCTACCGTGTCATGACCGATCCGTTCCATCGAGGCGCGGACATCCGGGCTCGTATTGGTTTTCAGAAGCTCGTCATAGGAGGTTGCGCCGGGGATGCTGCCCGTCTGCGTGACGATTTCGGCTCCTTCGCCAACGGCGGCGAGCGCCTTCGCATAGAGATCGCCATGATCGGCAAAGATCATTTTCGGCCTGGTCAGCGCCACCACATGCTTGAGCTTCGAGAAGTCGGAACTCATCAGCGAATAGGGAACGCTGACGGGCGCGACCGGCACGCCCGCCTTCATCGCGCCAAGCGCCATGACGGCATGGGCAATCGAATTGCTGGAGAGCACCATAAGCGGTGTCGACTGATCGAGCCCGCGAGCGAGAAGCGCACTTGCGACCGCATCGGCCTTTGCGTTTGCTTCGCCATAGGTAATGTAGCGCCATTCGCCCGAGGCATCGCGCTCACCGATGAAATTTCGGTCCGGGTGAAGCGCCGCACGCTCTTCGAGAATATGCGGCACGGAACGCTTCATCTCGGACAGCGGATAATCCGACGAGATATAGAAGGTGCCGTCATCTGTACGCCTCACCGTGACCTTCGGCGGCTTCTGTTTCAGCGGTTTGAAGGGCGCAGGCGCACCCGTCTCTTCTGCAAGGCTCATGACGTTCCTCCGGTTTCAAATGTCATTCGGGGCCCGCGCGTTCTGATGCGCGCGGTGCCCCGGATTTTCAGTCTCGAATTTGATCGCCCGGTCAGTTGACCATGCGGGCGCGGCCTTCCCAGAAGGGTGCGCGCAGCTCGCGGCGGAGAATTTTGCCCGAGGGATTGCGCGGCAGCGCCTCGATGAAATCGACCGACTTCGGCACCTTGTAGCTGGCGATCCGCGTCTTCGCGAAGGCGATGATCTCTTCCGGCGTCGCCTGCTGGCCAGGCTTCAGCACGACGATGGCCTTGACCGCTTCGCCCCATTTCTCGTCGGGCACACCGATGACGGCGGCGTCGGCAATCGCCTCGTGGCCGAACAGCGCATTCTCGACTTCCGCCGGATAGATGTTCTCTCCGCCCGAAA
>PNMC01000411.1 GCA_013823365.1 Parvibaculum sp.
CTTCGCGGCTTGACAGTGAAGCCTCCCCCTGTATATTGCGCGCCAATTCGGCCCGTGCCGCTGTCACCGGCGGCCGCAGGGCCTTTTTCGTTACATGGTGGTATCAGAAATGTTCGCAGTCATCCGGACCGGCGGCAAGCAGTACAGGGTCGCGAAAGACGATCTCCTCGAGGTTGAGCGCAATGGTGGCGCCGCCGGCGACAAGATCGATCTCGAAGTCCTGATGCTGGGCGGCGAAGGCGGCACGCTCAAGGTCGGCGCTCCTCTCGTGGAAGGCGCCAAGGTCAGCGCGGAGATCGTCGAACACACCCGCGGGCCGAAGCTCACGATCTTCAAGAAGCGCCGCCGCCAGAACTATCGCCGCAAGAACGGCCATCGCCAGGATCTGATGCTCGTCAAGATCCTCGATATCGCCGGCTAAGCGGGACAGAGGAGCAGAAACATGGCCCATAAAAAGGCAGGCGGTTCATCCCGCAACGGTCGCGACAGCGCCGGCCGCCGTCTCGGCGTGAAGAAGTTCGGTGGCGAGAGCGTCATTCCGGGCAACATCATCGTCCGCCAGCGCGGCACCAAGTGGCACCCCGGCGCCAATGTCGGCATCGGCAAGGACCACACGATCTTCGCGAAGTCCGAAGGCGTGGTCTCGTTCCACAAGGGCAAGAACGATCGCGCCTTCGTGTCGGTCGTGACCGCCAGCATGCCGGAAGCGGCAGACTGAACAGCGGGGTGATGCCACCTCGCAAAGGTGGCGACCATCGGGAATTCAAAGGGAGATGGACCGCCATCTCCCTTTTTTCTTGCCCTGACGACAGGGGGAGCCCGATGCGCGAAGAACTGAAGACGGAAAGACTGCTGCTGAGGCCGCTTGAAAAGGCCGATGCCGAAAGGCTCGCCCGCCTCGCCAACAACTGGAATGTCGCGCGGATGCTCGCCCGCATGCCCTATCCCTATTCGCTCGACATCGCCGAGGACTGGATCGGCAGGCAGAAAAGCTTGCGCGAAGAGGGCGGGGAATTCGCCTATGCCGTCACCAATGACGAGGGTCTGATCGGCGGCTGCGGGCTCCAGTCCCATGCCGACGGCACGCACGAGATCGGCTACTGGATCGGCGAGCCTTACTGGAACCGCGGCTTTGCAAGCGAGGCCGCCCGCGCGGTGCTGGACGAGGCCTCGGCCCGTTTCGGCGCGGAGACCATCATCGCGGGCCACCAAGCGGACAATCACGCCTCGGGCCGCGTGCTGACGAAACTCGGCTTCCGCTATACTGGCGAGGAGCACCGCTGGAGCGTGGCGCGGCAGGAGAAAATGCGCTGCCTGACCATGCGGCTGGCGCGACGGGAAGTGGCAGCATGAAGTTCCTCGACCAGGCAAAAATCCATATCCGTTCGGGGAATGGCGGCGCGGGCTGCGTGAGCTTCCGCCGCGAGAAATTCATCGAGTTCGGCGGGCCAGATGGCGGCGATGGCGGCAGGGGCGGCGACGTCATTGCCGAATGCGTCGAGGGGCTGAACACGCTGATCGACTACCGCTTCCAGCAGCACTTCAAGGCG
>PNMC01000412.1 GCA_013823365.1 Parvibaculum sp.
GCCATGCTCTCCTGGCAGCACCAGTGGAAGGCAGATTGCGGCGCCTACTGGATGGGCTATCAGTTTGCGGACGATGTCGCCTGGCCCGCCGAAAAACCGGCATGGACCGCCGCCGCCGTGATCCTCGCGACCGATGCCATTGCAGGCCTCACGCCCGCCGCGCATCTCTTCGCCGAGCGGACGCTAGCCGAGGCGGCGGAGTAGCCTCAGGCTCTTCACGGCCTTCTCTTCCGCAAACAGGTTCGACGCGAGCGCCATCTTGTAGATCTCGTAGGGCGGGCGGCCGCCATCCTTCGGGTCCGGAAAGACGTCATGGATGGCGAGGATGCCGCCGGGCATGACGCGCGGCGCCCAGAGGCGGTAATCGGTGAGCGCCGGTTCCATGCCATGCCCGCCATCGATGAAGACCATGGCAAGCGGCGTCGCCCAGCCTTTGGACACGACCGCCGACGGCGCGACGAGCGGCACCACCGTGTCCTCGAGCTTCGCCATGCGCATGGTGCGGCGGAAGAGCGGGAAGGTGTTGAGCCGGTCCGTCTCCGCGTCGTAAAGCGCCGCGTCGTGATGCTCCCAGCCCTTCTGGTTCTCCTCGGAGCCGTAATGATGGTCGAGCGCATAAAGCACCGCGCCATTCTGCTGGCAGGCGGTGCCGATATAGACCGTCGACTTGCCGCAATAGGAGCCGATCTCGAGCACCGGCCCGAGGCGCGAGGCGTCGAGCGCCGCCTCGTGGAGGGCCCGGCCCTCCGCCGCATCCATGAAGCCCTTGATGCTCTCTATGTCGATGGGAAGCTGCACGGCCCGGCCTTTTTCCATGGGAATTCCACCCTTCCCTCGCATGTCCGGGCGGCGGCGGCAAGCGGGTTAACAGGGGCTCAAGGAATGCCGCCGATAATGCCGGCAACCCGACATGCCCGCCCGGAGCCCCGGAAATGAGTGACGCTGCCCTCAAGATCGAACCGGATGAATATGACGCCATCGAACGGGCTGTGCTGGAAACGCCGCGCGGGCGCTGGTTCCTGCAGGAGTTTGCCCGCCGCAACCGCATGAGCGGTACGGATGAGGTGATCGGCGCCATCGAACGGCTCTACGATCTTGCGCGCGAAACGGCGGCGGAGGCGCGCTACGGCTTCCTCTATCACGAGATGCGGGAGATGCGCCGCGCCATGAGCGAAACGCGCGCGGCGATCGCCGCCGTGAAGCCCGGCGAGCGGCACAACATCCCGGCCTCGAATGACGATCTCGCCGCCGTGGCGGACGCCGCGGATCGCGCCTCGCGCGATGTGGCGGAAGCGGCGGAACGCCTGCAGGAGATCGCCGGCACGCTGCGCAAGGCGGGCGCCGATGCGGACCTCTGCGACGAGATCGAAACCCATGCGAGCGGCATCTTCATGGCTTCGGCCTATCAGGAAATGACGGGCAAGCGCATCGCCCTCGTCGTCGAGGCGTTGGAAAAGGCCGAACGCCACGTCGCAAACTGCATTTCGCTCTGGGAAGAGGAAGCGCGGCGCTGACTTCCAGCCACTTGGCAATTCGTCATTGC
>PNMC01000413.1 GCA_013823365.1 Parvibaculum sp.
GACGACCGCGACCTGCGGAATGCCTTTCGCGGACATGCGCGCCTGATTATAGAAGATGCGGCCGAAATGCTCCCGGTCCGGAAAAATCTCCGCCTGGTTCGGCAGGTTCGCGCCGCCCGAATCCACCAGATAGAAGCAGGGCAGATTGTTTTCGAGCGCGATTTCCTGCGCCCGCAGATGCTTCTTCACCGTGACGGGATAATAGGTGCCGCCCTTGATCGTCGCATCGTTGCAGACGATCACGCATTCCTGCCCCGCGATGCGGCCGATGCCGGTGATGATCCCCGCCCCGTTGATCGCCTCGCCATACATGCCATGCGCGGCCATAGGCGACAGTTCGAGAAAAGGCGTGCCGGGGTCGATCAGCCCATAGACGCGATCTCGCGGCAGGAGCTTGCCCCGCGAGACATGCCGCTCGCGCGAGCGCTCGTCGCCGCCAAGCGCGGCCTTCGCCCGCTCCTCGTCGAGCCGGGCGGTGAGCGCCGCCATCGCCTCCGCATTCTCCCTGTAGCGGGCATCGCGCGTATTGATATTCGTCTTGAGAACGGCCACGGCCTTCACCCCGGACTGGACTAATTATAAAAACGATCATACGTTCGTATCCAGACCCGAGCAATAGCTCTATCGGGAGATCGCCCCTTGGCGCGAACGGCAGGCTCATCCGGCGAAAAGACCCTCGCCGCCATCCGCGAGGCGGGGCTCGACCTCATCCACGCCCATGGCTATGAGGCGATGAGCCTCCGCCAGCTCGCCGCCCGCATCGGCCTCCAGCCCGGCTCCCTCTACAACCATATCGAGACGAAGCAGGACCTCCTCTTCGACCTCATCCACAATCACATGGTGACGCTGCTCGCGAGCCTCGAAGAGGCGCTGACCGGCATCGGCGATCCACAGGAAGCGCTCGAAGCCTTCATCGCCTTCCACCTCACCTATCATATCGAGCGAAAGCGTGAGGTTTTCATCGGTTCCTCGGAGCTTCGCAGCCTTGAGCCGAAGAGCCGCCGGAAGATCGTCGCGCTCCGCCGCACCTATGAGGACCGGCTCTGTGCCATTCTCAAGCAAGGGGCGGGCCGCGGCCTGTTCAAAATTGAGGATGTGCGTGTCAGCGCCTATGCCATCCTCGCCATGCTGACCGGCATCTGCACATGGTACGATGCGAAAGGCCGCATCGGGCGGAAGAAGCTCATCGACATTCACACCCGCCTCGTGCTGCAGGGGGTGATGAAATAATCCCGGGAGGAAACGATGGCGAACGCATCACGGAAATTTCTCGACCGCTGGTATGCCTATGTCGAGAACCACGACCCCGCGCTGCTTGAAGCGCTCGTCGCCGAAGACGCGATGATCTCATCCCCCGCCTTCTACAAGCCCAAGGCATCGAAAACCTATGTGCTGGCGATCCTCGATGCCGTGCTGCAGGGCTTCGAGGATTTCACCTACACCAAGGAATGGGTGGACGGGAACGAGATCATCCTCGAATTCAACTCGCGCATCGGCGATACGAAGCTGAAAGGCATCGACCGCATCACGATGAACGAA
>PNMC01000414.1 GCA_013823365.1 Parvibaculum sp.
CGCCGGATTTTGTTAAGCGAGGGCGGCGACGGGCTGACTGACGCCTGGTCGGGCAGGCTCGTGTTCGTCAACCCACCCTTCTCCGAGCTTCTCAAATGGCTGCAGCGCGCCCACGACCAGTGGCGAGCCGGAATGGTCGAGACAGTTGTTTGCCTCGTCCCGGTTCGAACCGATTCGCGCTGGTTTCACGACACGTTGAGCACCGATGCAGACATCTATTTGCTGCGGGGGCGAGTGCGATTTCTGGACCCACGAGGACAGGGCCAGCAGACGCCATTTTCGCTTATGATTCTAACCCTTGGGACAACCGCCGAGCAAAAGAAGCGATATGCAGAACTGGTCCCCGGGTTCTGGTTGGCACGCAGTGCCAAGGGGGACGGCATTAGTTGACCGAGCGGGGGCTTTGTGGGTGACAAAAGTTGGGCCGGTAACGGCACGACTGTTTCCGGATGCGGAAGGGCAACAAGCTGTCGCCGGAGGTGACCGCGGCATTCAAGCCATTCTGCATCCGGAGAAGCCGCGGCAGTTCATATCCCTTGGTTCCATAGCACACCGTATCTCGGTGTCCTCGAAACCGGCATCAGCTCACGCCTCGATCACAGGCGCTGCACGCTCCAGCCGGGTTCGTCGTTGGACATCTAACGGGGCCCGCGAACCTTGGCCTCGATTTTATGGAGGCTGACGAGCCGGGTCCCCGGTACATTTGATTTGACAACAGCTACCACAAAGAAATTGCCAACCGTCGCATCCGTCAAAGCCGCTCTCGCCATCAGCGTAGGATGCTGGGGCGAAGGTTAGGACCACGAGCACGGCGAAACGCGGGTTGCTCCCGTTTCTGGTCAGCGGTCGAAGATGGCGCCATGGCGGTCGCTACAATGGCTCGGTCTTCTGGCTGCATGGCGGTCGTGTCGGGCTTTTCCAAGCGCAGCCGTTGCACCATGGATGTCAGAACGGCCTGATCTGCATTATCTTCTCTGGCGCGCAGATAGGCGGCGACCAGCGTCGACGGGTGACGCGGTGCCTCAACCTGCAATTCGCCTCGTTCGATGGCGCGAGACTTAAGCAGAGCATTCGGATCACATCCCATGATTTCGATATGAGCTCGCTCCTCTGCGGTAGCGCCACGTTGAACCAGGATAGACGCAAATTCTGCTTCGGGATCAATTTTGGTCGTGATCTCAATTGCACCGGATTGGATTCGGAACTGCGCAGCAAGATCGCGCTCGCACTGCAATCGCCATTCGACCTCGAGTTGCGCCTGGATCTGCGGATAAAGCAGCCCGACATAATTGTGATTGGTCGCCTCAAGGAGATCGTTGTCCAAGACCCCGACAAGGCGATCGTGCATGGTTAGCCGTAGTCGTTTGAAATCGATCTTGGCCAATGATTCATTGATCCATTCCAGCGGTGGCTTCGCGCCTGGGTCATTGTCCCCCGTCAGCACCAATGGCACAGATTTGAGGTTGTGATTTAAGGAGGGTTGGGGCTTCGTCGTAGTGACGAAGGAACGAAGATGAAGACCCAACC
>PNMC01000415.1 GCA_013823365.1 Parvibaculum sp.
GACTGTCTCCCTTGAACGGTGTCTCGGTATGCGGAACGGCTCAGCGCGGCTCGATCGAGAAGCGGACCTCGCTGCCGCCCGCCTGCGGCAGGATCTGGATGTCGAGCTGCTCGCCTTCGCGCGTGAAGACGAGATGCCGACCCTCGCCTTCCCTTTCATATTCATCCGCGCGCGTCCAGCCCAGTTGCGGCAGGGTTTCGGCATAGAATGCCTCGACGCTTTCCGGCGCTACGTCACCTTGCGCGGTGCTGCGCAGGATGCGGCCCGAGGGCTTGTCGAAGACGACGCTCTCGCCGGTTTCGGCGAGGCCGTCCATCAGCGGCATGTCCTCCATCGCATCGAGATAGGCCGATTGCGCGGCAGCGGGCGATAAGGCAAGCGGCAGGCAGCAGGCCACGGCAAATCCGAGCGCGCGCCAGCGATCCATCAAAGCCATGTCACATTTCCCCTTCCCGCATCGCCGCCCGCTATTTCTGGCAGGCCGGACAATAGAATGTCGAGCGCGCCGATTGCACGATCCGCCTGACCGTACCGCCGCAGCCGGGCTTTGAACAGGCTTCGCCTTCCCGATCGTAGACGGCAAAAGAATGCTGGAAATAGCCGAGTTCGCCATCCGTATGGGCATAGTCGCGCAAGGTGGAACCGCCAGCGGCGATCGCCTCGGTCAGGACATCGCGGATGGCGGCGGCGAGCCTTTCCGTGCGGGCGGGGCCGGCGACGGAAGCGGCGCTCCGCTTCGGCGAGATGCCCGAGCGCCACAGCGCCTCGCAGACATAGATGTTGCCGAGACCCGCAATATTGCGCTGATCGAGAAGCGCCGCCTTGACGGAGGTGCGGCGCCCCTTGAAGCGCGCGGTCAGCATGGCGGCCGAGAATTCATTGCCAAGCGGCTCGGGTCCGAGGCCCGCGAGATGGCGGCATGTGTCGAGCGAGGCGGCAGGCACGAGATCCATGAAACCGAAACGGCGGTGATCGGCATAGACGATGCGGGTTCCATCCTCCATGTCGAAGACGATGTGATCGTGCCGCTCGCCGCCCGGCTGCCCAAGGTGGAAAAGGCCGGGCTTGCGGGTGCCATCGGCCCCGTGAATGGTGAAACGGCCCGACATGCCAAGATGCATGATGAGCACGTCTTCGCCGCGCTCCTTCACGCCGGGCTCGACATGGGCGAGGATATATTTCGCGCGGCGCCTGAGATGCGAGATGCGGCGCCCGGTGAGCCGCGCGGCAAACTGCTCCGGCAGGGGAAAGCGGAGATCGGGGCGGTTCTGCGTCACACAGGCCAGGATGCGGCCTTCCATCGCAGGCGCGAGGCCGCGGCGCACGGTTTCGACTTCGGGTAGCTCGGGCATGGGTTCCGCCGGCTGGTGACAGGCTGCATCAACCTAGCGCCCCCTGCAGCGGCGCGCTATGGTCCGCCGCATGAGCGCAGATGCGAAAAATCAGGATGGCGGCCAGCCCGCCGGGGAAACCCATTTCGGTTTCCGCACGGTGGCGGAGGCGG
>PNMC01000416.1 GCA_013823365.1 Parvibaculum sp.
CACCGAACGCCGGCTCTCCGAGCTCGTCCGCGTCGAAGGGCTCGAGCCTGACGGCAGCTACCGCCTTCTCCCCGTTGTCCAAGCCCAAGGAGCCGCATCATGACCCGACTGAAAATCCTCCAGCGCGCAAGCCTTGCTGCTGCCGCGACCCTCTACGCCATGCCCGCCTGGGCCGGCGGCTCGGGCATGCCGTGGGAGACGCCGCTCCAGTCGATCGTCGACTCGGTGCAGGGTCCGGTGGCCAAGGTGATCGGTGTGATCATCATCGTGATCACCGGTCTGACGCTCGCGTTCGGCGACACGTCGGGGGGTTTTCGCAAGCTGATCCAGATCGTGTTCGGCCTGTCGGTCGCGTTTGCTGCCTCGTCCTTCTTCCTGTCGTTCTTCAGCTTCGGCGGCGGGGCGCTCGTCTGATGCAGGAGGATCTGGCCGGGTTCGCGGCGCCAGTGCATCGGGCGCTCGCCGAGCCGATCCTGCTGGCGGGAGCCCCGCGCGCGCTCGCGATCGTCAACGGGACGCTTGCGGCCGCGATCGGCATCGGCCTGCGGCTCTGGATCGCCGGGCTGGTGATGGCGGTGGTGGGCCACGGCCTCGCCGTGTTCGCCGC
Source organism: Parvibaculum sp. (assembly GCA_013823365.1). GTDB lineage: Bacteria > Pseudomonadota > Alphaproteobacteria > Parvibaculales > Parvibaculaceae > Parvibaculum. Next base: position 608 of record PNMC01000416.1, read on the forward strand.
GCGCCGCGATCCGCAGATCCTGCCCGTAGCCCGCCGACACATCGCTCTTCCCACTCTTTTCGAAAGCTGAACCCATGATGTTCCTGCGTGAACATGCCCGCCACGCCTCGCGGCTCTCGGACTTCCTGCCCTGGGCGGCGATGATCGCGCCCGGCATCATCCTCAACAAGGATGGCAGCTTCCTGCGCGTCGCGCGGTTCCGTGGGCCGGACCTCGACAGCGCGACCCAGGCCGAGCTGATGGCGACCTCGGCGCGGCTCAACAGCGCGCTCAAACGCCTCGGCACCGGCTGGGCGATCTATGTCGAGGCGCAGCGAAAGCCGTCGCCCGGCTATCCGCTGTCGGACGGGTTCGCTGATCCGGTGTCGGCGCTGATCGACGAGGAACGCCGCGATCTGTTCGAAGGCGGCGATGTCACCCAGCCCAACTTCACAAGCGCCTATTATCTGACACTGCAATGGCTGCCGCCGGCCGACGACACATCGAAGGCGGCGTCTCTGCTCTATGAGGGCGGCGCGCAGGACGTGGCGACGGCCGCGGACCATCTCGACGATTTCGAACGCGGCACGGGCCGAGTGCTCGACATGATCGAGGGCGTGATGCCCGAGGCGGTGTGGCTCTCGCCGGCCGAGACGCTGAGCTATATCCATTCGACGATCTCGACCCACGATCAACGCATCACGCTGCCCGAGACGCCGATGCATCTCGACGCCCTGCTGGCGGACGAAATGCTCGTCGGCGGGCTGGCACCGCAACTTGGCGACAAACATTTGCGCTGCCTCTCGGTCACCGGCTTTCCCGCGGTGACGGTGCCAGGGATGCTCGACGAACTGAACCGGCTCGGCTTCGCCTATCGCTGGACGACGCGGGCGATCTGCCTCGACAAGGTC
>PNMC01000417.1 GCA_013823365.1 Parvibaculum sp.
CCTCGGCCATGAGGGCGCGGGCGTCGTGGTCGAAGTCGGCAAGGGCGTGAAGTCGCTCGCCGTCGGCGATCATGTGATCCCGCTCTACACACCCGAATGCCGCGAGTGCAAAAGCTGCACGAGCCACAAGACGAACCTCTGCACCTCCATTCGCGCGACGCAGGGCAAGGGCGTGATGCCGGACGGGACCAGCCGCTTCTCCTACAAGGGGAAGCCCGTGCTGCATTACATGGGCTGCTCGACCTTCGCGAATTACACGGTGCTGCCGGAGATCGCGCTTGCCAAGGTGCGCAAGGATGCGCCCTTCGACAAGATCTGCTACATCGGCTGCGGCGTGACGACGGGCATCGGCGCCGTCCTGTTCACGGCGGGGGTGGAAGCAGGCGCCAATGTCGTCGTGTTCGGCCTTGGCGGCATCGGCCTCAATGTGATTCAGGGCGCGCGCATGGTGGGTGCCAACATGATCGTCGGCGTCGACATCAACCCGTCGCGCGAAAGTCTCGCCCGCGAATTCGGCATGACGCATTTCGTGAACCCGAAGGAGATCAAGGGCGATGTGGTCGGCCATATCGTCGAGCTCACGGGCGGCGGCGCCGATTACAGCTTCGAATGTATCGGCAATGTGAACACGATGCGGCAGGCACTCGAATGCTGCCATCGCGGCTGGGGCGAAAGCATCATCATCGGCGTGGCGGGCGCGGGGCAGGAGATTTCGACGCGCCCCTTCCAGCTCGTCACCGGCCGGGTCTGGAAGGGCACGGCGTTCGGCGGCGCGCGCGGGCGCACCGATGTGCCGCGCATCGTCGACTGGTACATGGACGGGAAGATCAATATCGACGATCTCATCACCCACACCATGCCGCTTGAAGACATCAACAAGGGCTTCGACCTCATGCATGAGGGCAAGTCGATCCGCTCCGTGGTCGTTTACTGATGACGCTTGAAATAATTTCGTCGCATCGCTGCTTCGGCGGCACGCTCCACGTCTGCCGGCACTCGTCGGTGGCCACGGGCACGCCGATGCGCTTTACGGTCTTCTTGCCCTCGGGCAAAGGGCCTTTTCCGGCGCTGACCTTTCTTGCCGGGCTCACCTGCACGGAAGAGAATTTCACCGTGAAGGCGGGCGCCTATCGCGCGGCGAGCGAACTTGGCCTTGCGATCGTCGCGCCCGACACGAGCCCGCGGGGCGAAGGCGTCGCGGATGACGATGCCTACGATCTTGGCCAGGGCGCCGGCTTTTATATCGACGCGACGGAGAAGCCCTGGGCGCCGCATTTCAGCATGGAGACCTATGTCGTCCGCGACCTTGCGGCCGTGGTGCGCGACAATTTTCCGGTAGACGGACGCCGTCAGTCGATCAGTGGTCATTCGATGGGCGGGCACGGGGCGCTGACGCTGGCGCTCAAATATCCGGAACATTTCCGTTCCGTCTCGGCCTTCGCGCCCATCGTCTCGCCGACGCGCTGCCCATGGGGCGAAAAGGCCTTCACC
>PNMC01000418.1 GCA_013823365.1 Parvibaculum sp.
GGGGCTCCCTATTTTATCTTTGAAGGTTGCGACGTCGCGGAGGCTCTAACGGCTTCGTCGACGCGGAGCAATTCGGCTTGGCACTGCGCGGGCACTCTGGCCCTCGATGCGCCGAGCGTTAATGAGGAAGGTTTTGCATCATGACCGCCCACGAAGACTCAAGCGATCACCCCCCCGCCGAAGCCATGCCCGTCGATGAGCCGACCAGCGATACCGCGCAAGCGAGCGCGTCCGCGCGCAAAAGCGCTGGTGATTTTGCGCGTCAGGCCGCCGACAAGGCGCGCGAACTCGCCGCCGATGGTAAGGATCGCGCGGGGAGCGCGCTTGACGAGGTTGCGCGGATGATGGGCAGCGCAGCCGACACGGTCGATGAAAAGCTGGGCGCGGACTATGGCAAATACGCCCGCTCGGCCGCCAACGGCATTGCCAGCTTTTCCGACGGCCTGAAGGCAAAGGAAATTGACGATCTTTTGAATGACGTGCAGGGCTTTGTGCGAAAGTCACCCGCGATCGCGATTGGCATTGCGGCGGCGGTCGGCTTTGTCGTGGCACGACTGGTGAAGGCGGGGCTTGACGGTGATGACGACCAGACAGTTGACGCCAGCAAGGGCACCAGCGACGCTGCCGACGCCTGATCCCCTCGCGGCGGCAGGCACCAGCGACGTGCCGGTCGACCCTGCACCCAGCTCAGCGGGCCCGTCGGCAAGCAATGCCGAGGGCGAGCGCGATAGCGACGATAGCATCGCTGCGCTGGTTGCTCGCCTGATCGATCAGGCCGATCGTTATGCCCGTGCCGAACTGCGGTTCGCCCGCGCCCTCCTGATCGAACGGCTGATCGCCGCGCGCGTCGGCGCAATTTGCCTCGTCGTGGCGCTGGTGCTGTTGCAAGGCGCGCTGATCGCGCTGCTGGTTGGCCTTATGCTCACGGCCGCGCCGGTAATGGGGACGCTTGCGGCAACCGTCGTGGTGACAAGCGGCGCAATCTCAGTCGCCGGGATTCTAGGCTGGATCGCGCTGCGCCAGTTTAACCAAGCGACACGGGTTGAGGAACGACCGTGACCGGGCGACTCGACACCGCAACCGCCCGGGCCGAAGCAAACGCCGCGCGCCAACAATTGCGCGCAACCCTGGGCGTGGTGCGCCGCCGCCTTGCCCCGCAGGCGCTGGCACAGGATGCGGTTACCGAACTGCGCGGGCGCACCGCCGCGCTGCTGCAGTCGACCGCGAAAAAAGCGCGCCGCAATCGCCATCCGCTCATCGCCGGGGGCTTGGTCGTCCTGGGCATGTTCGTCGGCGGTCGCCTTTTTGCGCGCACACGGTCGGCAAAACACCCAAAGCGCCGCCCATCCGCTGACCCGACCCAAAGCCACCCCCCGCATTACCCCATGGAAGGACCACCCAATGACTGACCCTTCTTCCTCGACGACCCCCGATACGCCCCCCACTACGCCGCTTGCCGATGGCGCCGCGCGTCCAGGTATCGTCGG
>PNMC01000419.1 GCA_013823365.1 Parvibaculum sp.
GGCTATGTGATCGAATATGCGGGCGAGGCGATCCGCGACCTTTCCATGGAAGGCCGCATGACCGTCTGCAACATGACGATCGAAGGCGGCGCCCGCGCCGGCCTGATCGCGCCGGACGAAAAGACCTTCGCCTATCTCGAAGGGCGTCCCCGCGCGCCCAAGGGCAAGGCCTGGGAGATGGCCGTCGAATACTGGAAGACGCTGCCCTCCGATCCGGATGCGAAGTTCGACAAGGAAGTGACCGTCGATATCGCGAACCTGCCGCCGCTCATCACCTGGGGCACGAGCCCGGAAAACGTCATCAAGATCACGGACCGCATTCCCGATCCGAAGGATGTGCATGACGAAGCGCATGCGAAGTCGATGCAGCGCGCGCTCGACTATATGGGCCTCACGCCCGGCACGCCGATCGCCGACGTGAAGATCGACCGCGTCTTCATCGGCTCCTGCACCAATGGCCGCATCGAGGATCTGCGCGCCGCCGCCGCCATCGCCGAAAAGGCGTTGAAGGCCGGCCGCAAGGTAGCCTCCACCGTCAATGCGATGGTGGTGCCCGGTTCCGGCATCGTGAAGGAACAGGCGGAGAAGGAAGGTCTCGACAAGATCTTCCTCGAAGCGGGCTTCGAATGGCGCGAGCCCGGCTGCTCCATGTGCCTTGCGATGAATGCCGACAAGCTGGCGCCGGGCGAGCGCTGCGCCTCGACGTCGAACCGCAATTTCGAAGGCCGTCAGGGCCGCGGCGGCCGCACGCATCTCGTCTCCCCCGCCATGGCGGCGGCGGCGGCGATTGCGGGCCATTTCGTCGATGTGCGGGAGATGAAGTAGGGGAATGCCCACCGTCTTTCGATACAAGGGCTTTCGCTTCTTCTTCTATTCGAATGAAGGAAGCCCCCGGGAGCCGGTTCATATTCACGTGCAACAGGGTGGATCGACGGCGAAATTCTGGCTCGATCCGGTTCATGCTGCCGATAGCTACGGTTTTGATGCAAGGACGCTTCGCGAACTTGCTACAGTAGTGGAAGAGAACAGAGACCTTATCGAAAGGGCGTGGCATGAGCATTTCGGCTAAGTCGCTGCGTTTCGACGAAAACAGCATGTGGGTCGAGCTCGCCGACGGGCGCTCGCTCGGCATTCCGCTCGCATGGTTCCCGCGGCTGCTGGCGGCGACGCCGGAGCAGCGCGCCGGGTTCGAGATTTCGGGTGGCGGCACAGGTCTTCACTGGCCGGAACTCGATGAGGATATATCGGTCGCCGGGCTGCTGGCCGGGCGCGGAGATCAGACGGCCGTGCAAAGCGCCGCCGAGTAAGAAAGACGGAACGAAGATGGACAAGTTCAACAAGCTGACGGGCGTTGCGGCGCCGCTGCCGATCATCAATGTCGATACCGACATGATCATCCCGAAGCAGTTTCTGAAGACGATCAAGCGCACGGGGCTCGGCAAGAATCTCTTCGACGAGATGCGCTATGACGACAAGGGCAA
>PNMC01000420.1 GCA_013823365.1 Parvibaculum sp.
AGCGGCGGAAAGACGCAGGGAATAACCATTTCGACACGTCCGGATGCTCAAATTGTTGCCCCATTTGACGGCAGAATCGCCTACGCAGGTTCCTTCCGCCAATATGGCCAACTCTTGATAATATCGGTGGGAGAGGGCTACCATATCCTTCTGGCAGGCATGAACAGGATCGATTGCGTCGTAGGCCAAAACGTCCTTGCCGGTGAACCGATCGGCACGATGGGTACTACGCCTGCCGGCCGCGACATGACCTCCGAAAGAAATCCGGATGGGCGGGGCGCAACGGGCGCCGGTCCCGCGCTCTATATCGAGTTCCGCAAGGACGGAAATCCGGTCGACCCCCGCCCCTGGCTGTTGATGAGTGACGAAAAGGTACGTGGTTAAATGAACAAGTCCGTCCTGGCTGGCTTCGCCGTCGGCACACTGCTTTCCTTCGCCGCCATCACCGGCGTCAATTACGGTGCGGTGGACTCGCGCGCTTTCGCGAACGAGTCGAACACCTATCGTCAGCTCAATCTTTTCGGCGACGTTTTCGAACGGGTCCGCGCGGCCTATGTCGAGCCGACCGACGACGCCAAGCTTGTCGAAAACGCCATCAACGGCATGCTCACCTCGCTCGATCCCCATTCGAGCTACATGACGCCCAAGACCTTCCGCGACATGCAGGTGCAGACGCGCGGCGAATTCGGCGGCCTCGGCATCGAGGTCACGATGGAAAACGGCGTCGTGAAGGTGGTGACACCGATCGACGACACGCCTGCGAGCCGCGCCGGGCTCCGCCCGAACGACTACATCACCCATATCGACGGCACGCAGATCCTCGGCATGACGCTGTCCGACGCCGTCGACAAGATGCGCGGGCCAGCCAATTCCGACGTCGCGCTGACCGTGGTACGCAAGGGCGTCGAGGAACCTTTCGAGGTGAAGCTCACCCGCGCGATCATCACCATCAAGTCGGTGCGCTATAATCGCGAGGGCGATATCGGCTATATCCGCGTCACCTCCTTCAACGAACAGACCTCCGACCTTCTCGACAACGCGATCGTCGCGCTGACGAAGGAGATCGGCGCGGCGCGTCTGCGCGGTTTCATCGTCGATCTCCGCAACAATCCGGGCGGTCTGCTCGACCAGGCGATTTCCGTCAGCGACGAATTCATCGATGGCGGCGAAATCGTCTCCACCCGCGGCCGCCACCCCGAAGACACGCAGCGCTACAATGCGCGCCGCGGCGACGTGACCAAGGGCAAGCCGATCATCGTGCTCGTGAATGGCGGCTCGGCGAGCGCATCCGAAATCGTTGCCGGCGCCCTGCAGGATCACCGCCGCGCGACCGTGCTCGGCACGCGCTCCTTCGGCAAGGGCTCGGTACAGACCATCATCCCGCTCGGCTCCGACGGTGCGCTCCGGCTCACCACCGCGCGCTACTACACGCCGTCCGGCCGCTCCATCCAGGCCAAGGGCATCGA
>PNMC01000421.1 GCA_013823365.1 Parvibaculum sp.
GAAGGACAACCGATGATGCTCTGAAATTGAAAGGGGGCCCCGCGCCAACGGGACCCCCTTTAACGCATCCTGTTGCCAGAGCGCCAAGTTCACCTCGCTTTCTAGCAACAGACCGAATGGCAAACAAGCGCTTCTGCGCGCGATGAAACGCGCCCGAACGCTGCCAAGAATCGCCGCACCAGCTGGTGCATATGAAAGGGAGGTCAGCGACGCAGACATGAAAAACCCGGGCAGCGCCCGGGCCTTTCGAAGGAAGCTGTAATTTGCCGCGCCAAAGCGTGGCGAGAGACACCGGCAAGCTACCTGCTCCCTCACAACTTGCAAGCATTTTTCGCAACGTTTGCGGGCAATGTTTTTTGTCTGTGCCGCACCTCAGGACTGAGGAAGCGAAGGGATGACTATTGTCCAGAATCAGGCAGCCTGGGAGGTGGATAGCCGCCGCCGGGGAGGGCCAGCAGCGATCGGCGCCTGTCTGCCAAAACTGGGGATGCTCGAGACCGAACAGCTGACCAAGATCGCCTTCATGGAAGACCCGGCAGATCGGGCAAGACATGCTGCGCGCGTCAGCAAGATGATGCGAGGGTTCGGACATACCGGGACCGAAAGTGCAGGCAGACAGCGGCGGCGCAAACTGCTCGATATCATCGAGACCTTCGTGAGAATGCCGCCCGTGACTATCGATGTTCCGAGGATCGTCTGGCGCGATCTTTACGATGCCGCCGCGAGCATCGCCGCCATGAATATCGACTGGGACAGCCGCTGCGGCCCCCTCATCGCCGCCTCGAACGACCATCTCAAATGCCGGATAGGATGGACCGCCGCGCGCAAGAACATCAGGCGCCTTGCCGAATACGGCCTGATCATCCCCTATTGCCTCGCGGGCAACGGCAAACGATTTCTTGGATCACGAGACAGCCTGGATCGCTCTGACGCCTCAGGATGGTCGCTAGCCCCGCTGCTCCTCCTCGAAGATTACCTCACACAGCTCGCCGCCACCGAAAAGGCCCTGGCCGAGCAGAACCTGATCCTGCCCAAGGAGATTCGAAAGGCAACAAGCAGCGCCTACCGGCTGCTGCGGCCGTTCGAGCAGGGCCACCCCTGGGCTGACAAGGCCAGAAAGAAGCTCGATGCGATCGCTGCGGCGCGGCGCATATACCAGAGGCGGAAAGGATCCATGGACGCGATCGGCGTGCTCGGCCGCCTCGCCGAGGTCGCAACGCGGCTGCTTGATCGGTTGTCAGAGCGCATATCGCTCGGCGAGATTGCGTCGCTGACACCTTCCGGGGACACTAGGGTGCGCCGGGATGGCCACCATCAATACAGTCCTGAAGAAGCTCTTGAATCTGTATCCGGCTTGGCGGAGGGCGCTTGCCGACGGGAACCTGATGACGTTCGAACCACGCCTGATGCCGACAGGGTGAAGCAAGAAACAGCCGATGCTTGTCAGAACGCGCTGGTCTC
>PNMC01000422.1 GCA_013823365.1 Parvibaculum sp.
GTAAGGCGCGAGCAGGTCCACGACCTTGATGCCCGTGACGAGCATCTGCGCTTCCGTGGACTGCTCGACGAAGGCGGGGGCTTCCTGGTGGATCGGACGGGTGCCTTCGGACTTCACCGGGCCCGCTTCGTCGATCGGCTCGCCGATGACGTTGATGATGCGGCCAAGCGTGCCTTCGCCCACCGGCACCGAGATCGGCGCGCCCGTGTCGCGGACTTCCTGACCGCGAACGAGGCCTTCGGTCGTGTCCATCGCGATGGTGCGCACCGTGTTCTCGCCGAGATGCTGCGCGACTTCGAGAACGAGGCGGTTGCCGCCATTGTCCGTCTCGAGCGCGTTCAGAATGGCGGGGAGGTCGCCGGTGAACTTCACGTCCACAACGGCGCCAATCACCTGAGCGATCGTTCCGACTGCCTTGCTCATACTGTCTATCCCTGCTTCACGTGCCGGAAAGCGAAATGACGCTTCCCATCTGTCTGTTGGCGGCGTGGCCACTGCCCCGCCTTGCGGTTCCAAAATCTCGTTTCCGGGTTCCACCGGCTCGGCGCTGCCCTCAAGCAGAATGCCCTTGCCTGCAGATGGCGCCGGAAGCGCCTTCGGCCCCGCGCCGCGCCCCGGCAGGGCGCGATGTAGAAGCCGTCTCACATAGCCAAGCAGGCGGCCTCGCCAGCCCTGCCCATCGCCTTTACTCGTCATCCCGTCCCTTCCGATCCGAATGGCCTTTTTCGAGGTCTTCGTCTCTTCCGGGGCGTTCCCCCTGATCGTCCCTCCGGACTTTCGCCCTAGAGCGCTTCGGCGCCCGAGATGATTTCGATCAGTTCCTTCGTAATCTGCGCCTGACGCGAACGGTTATAGGTGATGTTCAGCTTCTTGATCATGTCGCCCGCATTGCGCGTGGCGTTGTCCATGGCCGACATCTTCGCACCGAACTCGCCCGCGACATTCTCGAGCAGCGCACGGAAAATCTGCACCGACAGATTGCGCGGCAGAAGGTCTTTCAGGATTTCGGTTTCTTCAGGCTCGTATTCATAGACCGCACCGCCGAGATCGACGCCCTCGGCCCCTTCCGGCAGGCTCGCCGGAATGATCTGCTGGGCGGTCGGCACCTGGCTGACCACGTTCACGAACTTCGAATAGAACAGCGTGGCGACATCGAACTCGCCCGCCTCGAACATGTCGAGCACGGTCTTCGAAATATCTTCGGCCTGTGCGAAACCGATCTGGCGCAGCCCCGTGAACTCGTAGGACTTCACGATACGGCTGGCGAAATCGCGCTTCAGAAGATCGCGGCCCTTGCGGCCCACGGTCAGGATCTTCACGTCCTTGCCTTCGCCGATCAGCCGGTTGATGTGCTGCCGCGCGAGACGCGAAATCGACGAATTGAAGCCACCGCAAAGACCGCGGTCGGCGGTCGCCACGATCACGAGTTGCACCTGGTCGGAGCCCGTGCCCGCAA
>PNMC01000423.1 GCA_013823365.1 Parvibaculum sp.
ACCTCCTTCGTGCTCGCCGAACATTTCTACGACCATGTCTACGACCCGCCGACCGGGCAATGGACCTATGGCCGCATCACCAATCCCGACCGCCGCCCCTATCGCACCAAGGACGGGCATATCGGCCTCCTTCCTTATTCCGACAAGCAGTGGGAACAGTTCTTCGAGCTCGCCGGGCGGCTGGACGACTATAAAAGCGATCCACGCTTCAACACCTACAAGGCGCGCACCGTTCACATCCGCGAGCTCTATGCGATGATCGAGGAGACGACGGAGACGAAGACGACGGAGGAGTGGCTCGCGCTCCTGAAGCCGCTTTCCATTCCCGCCGTGAAGATGAACCGCCTCGACGATCTGCAGGACGATCCACATTTGCAGGCGGTCGATTTCTTCCAGCGCTACGACCACCCGCATGCCGGGCCCTATTTCGCGCTGAAGCCGCCGGTGCGCTTTTCGGAAAGTCCCTCATCGATCCGCCGCCACCCGCCCCGCCTCGGCGAACAGACGGCCGAAGTGCTGCGCGAGGCCGGCATGAGCGAGGAAGAGATCGCGAAGCTGACGGACGGGTGACGCGCGGGCGGGCACCCTTGTCCCCCCTTCTCCCGCCCGACATAATGCGCGAAACCAAGAAACCCGCGTCTTTCAGGGAGGCCTACATGTCCGACGAATTGTTCCCCGTGCCCGCCGAATGGAAGAAGCGCGCCATCGTCGATGCGGACAACTACCGCAACATGTATGAGGCGAGCATCAACGATCCGGAAAGTTTCTGGCGGCGCGAGGGGCTCCGCATCGACTGGATGAAGCCCTACACGAAGATCAAGAACACGAGCTTCGATCCCCACAATGTCTCGATCAAATGGTTCGAGGACGGCACGCTGAATGCAAGCGTGAGCTGCATCGACCGCCATCTCGAAAAGCGGGGCAATCAAACTGCGATCATCTGGGAAGGCGACGACCCGGCCGATCACAAGGAGATCACCTACAAGGAACTCCATGCCGAAGTCTGCCGCTTCGCCAATGTGCTTAAAAGCCGCGGCGTGAAGCGCGGCGACCGCGTGACGATCTACATGCCGATGATCCCGGAAGCGGCTTACGCCATGCTCGCCTGCGCGCGCATCGGCGCGATCCATTCCGTCGTCTTCGGCGGCTTCTCGCCGGACAGCCTTGCCGGCCGCATTCTCGATTGCGATTCCAATTGCGTCGTGACGGCGGATGAAGGCGTGCGCGGCGGGCGGAAGATTCCGCTCAAGGCCAATACGGATGAAGCCTTGAAGAAATGCCCCGGCGTGAAATCCGTCATCGTCGTGAAGCGGACCGGCGGCAAGGTGGAGATGGCGGCAGGCCGCGACGTCTGGTACGGCGACGAGGCGGCGAAAGTCCCCACCGATTGCGCGCCCGAGGAAATGAACGCGGAAGACCCGCTCTTCATTCTCTATACA
>PNMC01000424.1 GCA_013823365.1 Parvibaculum sp.
GAGCACGATGCCGGCATCATTGCCGCCGAGTTCGAGCGTGATGCGCTTCAGGAGCCCGGCCGCGCCTGCCATGACCTTCTGGCCGGTCGCCGTGGAGCCGGTGAAGGAAATCTTGCGGACATCGGGATGGGCAGTGAGCGGCGCGCCGAGATCGTTCTCATCAGCGAGAATATTGACAACACCTGCGGGCAGAATGTCCTTGATGAGCTCGCCGAGCTTCAGCGAGGTGAGTGGCGTGGTCGGCGCGGGCTTCAGCACCACCGTATTGCCGGCGAGAAGCGCTGGCGGCAGCTTGAAGGCCATCAGGATCATCGGGAAGTTCCAGGGCACGATGGCGCCGATAACGCCAAGCGGGCGGCGATGCGCCTCGACCTTCTTGCCGTCGCTGTCCTCGATCACCTTTACCGGGAGATCGAGCATGGTGAAATAGCGGAAGAAGGCGGCGGTACCGTAAACCTCGCCCGTCGCGTCGCCGATCGGCTTGCCCTGCTCCTGCGTCAGCAGGCGGGCGAGCTCGGCGCCGTTTGCTTCGATCGCATCGGCGATTGCGTTCAGCGCCTTCTTGCGTTCGGCCATCGGCGTTGCGGCCCAGCCGGGGAAGGCGGCCTTTGCGGCGGCGACGGCTTCGTTCAGCTGCGCTTCGGAGGCGCGGGGGCAAAGGGCGACGGCTTCTTCGGTCGCCGGATTGAGGACGGGCGAGGATTTTGCGCCGTCGACCAGCTTGCCGTTGATGAGGAGCTTGTATTCGCTCATGGCTTCATTTCTCCCTGTGGGCTCCGGCTTTGCGGAGCATTCTTATAATAAGCGAGGCCGGACGAAGCTTAGCTCCGCCCGGCCCTCAAGACGATTCACGATTGCGGGACGGGTCTCAATGGGTGCCCGTGCGAAGTTCGGCTTCGACGCGGCGGGCGCGAGGCGCGGAAGCGCTGATCGCCTCGCCGTCGAAACGCTCGCAGGCTTCCTCGAGCCGGACGATCTGGTCGTCCACGCGGCGGCGCTGTTCCTTCACCATGTCGAGGCGCTTGCGGAAGAACTGCGCGGCGAGGCGGTTCTGCTCGGTCAGATCGTCCTTGTTATAGGCGTCGAGAATCTGGCGGATTTCATAAAGTGTCAGGCCGACATCGCGTCCATTGACGATCAGGCGGATGCGGGCGCGGTCACGCTGCGAATAGATGCGCGTCTGTCCGCGGCGCTCCGGCTCGATCAGGCCCTTCTCCTCGTAGAAACGGAGCGCGCGATGCGTCAAGCCGAATTCATTGGCAAGTTCGGTGATCGTATAGGTCATGGAATGCAACCTCCCTTTGAGGGCGGGAAGACACGGCGGTGCCGCATCTTCCCGGTCAGTCACTGTTACTTCAGACGTTCGATGATGACGGCCGGGGCCATGCCGCCCGCGGCGCACATGGTGACGAGGCCGTAACGC
>PNMC01000425.1 GCA_013823365.1 Parvibaculum sp.
TCCGCGACCTGCGGAATGTGACCGAAAACCTTGCGAACCCGCTTTCGACCAGTGAAGGACTGCGTCATCTGTGCTCCTCGCAACGCTCTGCATTAGAACGGCGGCCGGGCTTCAAATCGGAGAAAGGGGCAGCCCGGTCTCAGGCCCGTCATTCTCCTCGATAGATCGCGGCGGCTTTGGGGGGCGCCGCGTTCGGCCGGAGCGGCGGCTTCCACCGCCGCTCCGCACCGCTCGCGTAAGCGAACTTACTTGAGTTCGACCTTGGCGCCGGCCTTCTCGAGCTGCGCCTTGATCTTCTCGGCTTCGTCCTTCGAAGCGCCTTCCTTGACGGTCTTCGGCGCACCTTCGACGAGGTCCTTGGCTTCCTTGAGGCCGAGGCCGGTGATCGCACGGACTTCCTTGATCACCTCGATCTTCTTGTCGCCGGCGGCGGCAAGAACGACTTCGAACTCGGTCTGCTCTTCGGCAGCGGCAGCCGGAGCCGCACCGCCAGCGGCCGCCACGGCGACCGGAGCGGCAGCGGAAACGCCCCACTTCTCTTCGAGCATCTTGGAAAGCTCGGCCGCCTCGAGGACGGTCAGGTTCGAAAGGTCTTCAACGATTTTTGCGAGATCGGTCATTTCAATGTCTCTCTGTCTTGGTTCGGTTGGATAGGTTCACCGCAGCGGTCACGCCGCTTCGCTCTTGGTGGCATAGGCATTCAGCACTCGGGCAAGCTGGCCGCCAGGCGCCTGCAGCACGCCCGCGATGCGGGTGGCCGGCGTCTGGATCATGCCGAGCAACTTGGCCCGGAGTTCGTCGAGCGACGGCAGTTCAGCAAGCTGCTTGACCGCCTTTGCATCGAGAACCGTCTCGCCCATCGCACCGCCGAGGATCACCAGCTTCTGGTTTTCCTTGGCGAACTCGGAGGCAACCTTGGGGGCTGCAACCGGGTCGTCGGAATAGGCGATTGCCGTCGGCCCCGTGAAGAGATCGCCGATCTCACTCATCGGGGTGCCGTCCAGAGCGAGCTTCGCCAGCCGGTTCTTCGTCACTTTGAACGAAGCACCAGCCTTGGCCATCCGCGAACGCAGATCGGACATCTGGTTCACGGTGAGGCCGCTGTAGTGGGCGACGACGACCACACCGGCATTCGCGAAAACGCCGTTGAGATGCGTCACGAGCTCTGCTTTTTCAGCTCTGTCCACTTGCTCTCTCCGTCATGTACGAAACCCTCGTACACCTGGGGGCGGCGTCCGGAAGGTCTCCCTTCCCTCTTCCGCCATTGGCATTTGCCGCTCGCTCGTCATGCGGGGCTCGCAAGCCCCGCACCGCTTCGAGCGGCGCTCACTTGCCTGTCCCGGGTTCCAACCGATCCCTCGGAACGCAAGGTTCCGCGAAACCGTTCAACTCCCGTCTATTGCCGGCCGCC
>PNMC01000426.1 GCA_013823365.1 Parvibaculum sp.
CCGTTCATGAGGAACTTCTGGAATTCCTCGACGATCTTCGCTTCGGCGTCGAAGGACATGGTGAGGTAGGGATTGTCCCACTCGCCGGTGACGCCGAGCCGCTTGAACTCCTCGCGCTGCACGTCGACCCAGCCTTGCGCGAATTCGCGGCATTCGCGGCGGAATTCGAGCGCGGGCACTTCGTCCTTGTTGAGGCCCTTCTTGCGGTATTTCTCCTCGATCTGCCATTCGATGGGGAGCCCGTGGCAATCCCAGCCGGGCACATAGGCCGCGTCCTTGCCCATCATCTGTTGCGAGCGGACGACGAGGTCCTTCAGGATCTTGTTCAGCGAATGGCCGATATGGATGTTGCCGTTCGCATAAGGCGGGCCGTCATGCAGGATGAAGGGCTCGCGGCCCTTCGCGCTTTCGCGCAGGCGCTTGTAGAGGCCGAGCTTTTCCCAGCGGGCGAGCCATTCGGGCTCGCGGGCGGGAAGCCCCGCCTTCATCGGGAAATCGGTCGTCGGGAGAAAGATCGTGTCGCGATAGTCGCGGCCGGCCGGTGTTTCGCCGGTGGATTTATCGCCGGTGAGATTTTCAGGGGTGGACATGGAAGGTCCCAGCTAAACGGGGTTGCGCGATCATGGGAAAGGGAAGAACCCGGCTCCTGCCCCGGAGCGCCCGAAGAGGCGCCCTCAGCGGCAGGCCGGGCCTGTAATTCGCGCGATAATGGCGGGGCGGCGCCCGCAGCAATCCGGTGTCGTCATCAGCTTTCTCATGGGGCGAGTTTCTAGCAGCAGGCCCCTTAACAGTCCAGTAAAGGGCGGCTTTCCGCGGGGCTGGGGCCCGGCCTATAGTCCGGCCATGACCCGGATTCGCGCCCTTGCCGCCCTCTTCCTGATCCTTGTCCTTGCCGCGCCTGCCCAAGCCCGGTGGGAGGGGAGCCCAACGCTCGAGCGGATCGCCGAGCGGGGCGAGGTCCGGGTGGGGCTCACCGGCGACTACAAGCCCTTTTCCTGGGAGGAGCCCGAGGGCGAGTTCCGGGGCCTCGATGTGGACATGGCGGCGGCGCTCGCCGGCGATCTCGACGCGAAGCTCGTCATCGTGCGGACGAGCTGGCCGGCGCTGATGGAGGATCTCGCCGCCGGGAAATTCGATATCGGCATGGGCGGCATCACCGTGACGGCGGCGCGACAGCAAGCGGCCTTCTTCTCCAACCCGATCCTTACCGACGGCAAGGCGCCGGTGGCGCGCTGCGAGGACAAGGAGCGGTTCCGCACACTCTCCGGCATCGACCGCGAGGGCGTGCGCGTGATCGTCAATCCGGGGGGCACGAACGAGGAATTCGCGCGGGCGAATATCAGCCGCGCGACGCTGATCCTGCACCGCGACAATGCAAGCGTGTTCGACGAGATCGCGGCGGGA
>PNMC01000427.1 GCA_013823365.1 Parvibaculum sp.
CCCGCCAATGCTATATGGGCGCCGACCGAAAGCGCAGGCCCCATGACCGACCTCTCCCATATCCGCAACTTCTCGATCATCGCCCATATCGACCACGGCAAGTCGACCCTTGCCGACCGTCTCATTCAGCTTTGCGGGGGCCTGTCCCAGCGCGAGATGAAGGAGCAGGTGCTCGACAGCATGGAAATCGAGCGCGAGCGCGGCATCACCATCAAGGCGCAGACTGTGCGCCTCGATTACAAGGCCGCGAATGGCGAGATGTATGAGCTGAACCTCATCGACACGCCGGGCCATGTCGACTTCGCCTATGAGGTGAACCGCTCGCTCGCGGCCTGCGAGGGCTCGCTCCTCGTCGTCGATGCGAGCCAGGGCGTGGAAGCCCAGACGCTCGCCAACGTCTATCACGCGCTCGATGTGAACCACGAGATCGTACCGGTCCTGAACAAGATCGACCTGCCGGCGGCAGACCCCGATCGTACGCGCCAGCAGATCGAGGATGTGATCGGCCTCGATGCCTCGGATGCGGTCGAGATTTCCGCCAAGAGCGGCATCGGCATCCCCGATGTGCTGGAAGCGATCGTGCAGCGCCTGCCCGCGCCCAGGGGCGACGCCAAGGCGCCCTTGAAGGCCATGCTGGTCGATAGCTGGTACGACGCCTATCTGGGCGTCGTCGTGCTGGTACGCGTCATCGATGGCGAGCTGAAAAAGGGTCAGCGCGTGAAGATGATGGGGACGGGCGGCACCTACACGCTCGACCAGGTCGGCATCTTCCGCCCGAAAAAGGAAACGGTCGCAAGCCTCACGCCCGGCGAAATCGGCTTCTTCACCGCCTCCATCAAGGAAGTGGCCGATACGCGTGTCGGCGATACGGTGACGGAGGAAAAGCGTCCCTGTGCCGAGGCGCTGCCGGGCTTCAAGCCGGCGCAGCCCGTCGTCTTCTGCGGTCTCTTTCCCGTCGATGCGGCGGAGTTCGAGGATCTGCGCGACGCCATGGGCAAGCTCCGCCTGAACGATGCGAGCTTCGAATACGAGATGGAAACCTCTGCCGCGCTCGGCTTCGGCTTCCGCTGCGGCTTTCTGGGGCTGCTGCATCTCGAAATCATCCGCGAGCGGCTCGAGCGCGAATTCAATATCGATCTCATCACCACCGCGCCCTCGGTCATCTACCAGCTTCACATGGTCGATGGCACGGTGAAGGAAATGCACAATCCGGCCGACATGCCGGACCCGACCCGCATCGACCATATCGAGGAACCGTGGATCCGCGCGACGATCCTCGTGCCGGACGAATATCTCGGTGCCGTGCTGAAGCTCTGCGAGGACAGGCGCGGTTCGCAGATCGACCTGACTTACGCCGGCTCGCGCGCCATGCTCGTCTATCGCCTGCCATTGAATGAA
>PNMC01000428.1 GCA_013823365.1 Parvibaculum sp.
GGAATATGTGCTGATCGAGGTGTCCGACACCGGCACCGGCATTCCGAAGGAAAATCTGGGCAAGATTTTCGAGCCCTTCTACACGACCAAGGACCCCTCCAAGGGCACGGGGCTGGGGCTCTCGACCGTTTACGGCATCATCAAGCAGACGGGCGGCTTCGTCTTCCCCTATTCGACGGTGGGGAAGGGTACGAGCTTCCGCATCTATCTGCCGCGCTATGTCGAGACCGCAGCCGAAAAGGCGGCGGAGGCAGAAGCCGCCGCTGCCGCCGCAGCCGCGCCCGCCGAGACGGCGGACCTCACGGGCAAGGGCACCATCCTTCTCGTGGAAGACGAGGACGCGGTGCGCACTTTCGCCGCCCGCGCGCTTGCCACGCGGGGCTATGAAGTGCTGCAGGCCGAAAGCGGCGAAGTGGCGCTCGATGTGGTGCGCGAGCATGAGGGGCGGATCGACCTCGTCGTGTCCGACGTGGTGATGCCCAATATGGACGGGCCGACCATGGCGAAGGAGCTGAAGACGCTGCTCCCCGGCACGCCGATCATCTTCGTTTCGGGTTATGCGGAAGATGCCTTCGCCAAGAACCTCGATCCCGAGCAGGAATTCCACTTCCTGCCGAAACCCTTCTCCCTGAAACAGCTCGCCGCGGCCGTGAAGGACGTGATGGGGAAGAAGTGAGGGGCGGCTGCCCGAGGGCAGCGAGACGTTTCACGTGGAACACCGCGCGAACACTCCCTATATTTTCTTTTATATTCAATATCTTAAAAATTTCGTTGCCAGCAAGAACAAAATAGGTACATTGAATTTCAGCAAGCGCGGATTGCGCGACTCGGCGGGCGATGGTTAAAGGGGAAAACGGCATGTCCAAGAATGTAGTGAGCCTCGTGAAAGACGAATCCGACAAGAAAAAGGCGCTGGACGCCGCCTTGAGCCAGATCGAGCGGTCCTTCGGCAAGGGCTCCATCATGCGGCTCGGCAAGAACGAGCAGGTGGTGGAAATCGAGGCGGTTTCGACCGGCTCGCTCGGCCTCGACATCGCGCTCGGCATTGGCGGGCTGCCCCGCGGCCGCATCGTCGAGATTTACGGGCCCGAATCCTCGGGCAAGACCACGCTCGCGCTCCAGACCATTGCCGAGGCCCAGAAGAAGGGCGGCATTTGCGGTTTCGTCGATGCCGAACATGCGCTCGACCCCGTCTATGCCCGCAAGCTCGGCGTGCAGCTCGACGATCTGCTGATCTCGCAGCCCGATACGGGTGAGCAGGCGCTCGAGATCGCCGATACGCTGGTCCGCTCCGGCGCGGTGGATGTGCTCGTCATCGACTCGGTGGCGGCGCTCACCCCCAAGGCCGAACTCGAAGGCGAAATGGGCGACAGTCTGCCCGGCCTTCAGGCGCGGCTC
>PNMC01000429.1 GCA_013823365.1 Parvibaculum sp.
CTTTCTCGATCACGCGCTCCGGCATCTGGTGGAGGAGGGGCTCATCGCCGAAAGCGAGATGCCCTCGCTCAACGAACTCCTCTCCGGCGCGCTGCAACAGGCAGCCCTCGGCATCGCCGCGGCGGAGGACCCGGAAACCGCGCGCGCCTCTTACGCGGCGGGACTCGACCGGATCATCGAGGGGCTGATGCGGGGGTGACGAGTCCGCCGCATTTGCCGGCTCACATTTTCTCGCCGGGAAGTTTGCTCGCCTGTTTCACCCATTTGGAAAACTGCGCTTCGTCCAACTCGTCATCCTCATGAATGTCGAGATAGCGCACATCCTTTTGTTTCGAAGCACCAGGCGGCAATGGGGTGAGCGAGGCGCCGCGGAAGAAGGCGACCTTCACGTATTTCGTGAAGCAGTGGAAGCTGAGGAACCACGTTCCTTCCTCAGTTCCATAAAAGGGTGAGTTCCATTTCACCGCCTTGCTCACGCCGGGCACAGCATGCTCGATGAGCTTGTCAATCCGCCGGCCCAGATCGCTTTTCCAACCCGGCATGGCGGCGATATAGGCCTGCACCGGCTCGTCGCCATAGCCCTTTGCAATTTGAGGATTGCCGCCCGAGAGGAGGGCGGGCTCCTTCTTGAGCTTCGATTTTTCAGGTGTCTTGCCTGCCATCGTCCTCACTCTCGCGCTTTGAAAATCCGGCAGCAAGGATAGACAAGAGATGTCGAATTTCCAGTTCTGCGCGTACCCGCAAATGAAAAGGGCGGCAACTGGAGTTGCCGCCCTGATGTTTTGACGCGCGGTGTGCGCTATTCCGCTGCCGACATCTTGTCGAGCGAATAGGCGCCGCCGCCCTGGCCGTTGAGCTGGCGCAGGAACTTGATGCCTTCTTCCGCGATGTCGTCGCCGATCATGCGGTCGCCTTCGCCATAGAGCTCCTTCATGTCGATGAAGGCGGCGTAGTTCATCGCCGTGCGGTCGGTGATGATGCCAGCCTTCAGGAGCGTCTTGATCAGTACACGGAAGATGTTGGAGCTTTCCTGCATGCTTTCGCGGATGTTCTTGTCCGTCAGCGCTTCCATGAAGGCGCCCTGCACCCATTCCCAGTCGAGGCCGACAGCGGCATAGATGTGCTTCTTCTGCTCGGGGCTGCCGAGGTTGTAGAGAAGCACTTGGAAGACTTCCCAGGCCCAGTCCTCGATGGCGTTGCGCTGCTCGGGATTGAGGTTCGGGATGGTGCGGTCGGCCCAGATCTTGCCGAACTTGTGATGGAAGGCCTCGTCCGTCATGGTGAGCTGCATCAGCTTCACCATCAGGGGATCGCGGCCCCATTTGTAGAAGGAGGCGAAGGCGCCCATGGCGAGGCCTTCGACCAGCATCTGCATGCCGACGAG
>PNMC01000430.1 GCA_013823365.1 Parvibaculum sp.
GAGCGCGAAATTCTCGTCGACCTCCGCCCCGTCGATAACCAGCACCGAGGTGAGACCGAGCTTCGCGAAGGCTTCCTTGGCATCCTTCGTCTTCGGCGCCGAAAGCTTGGCGTCTTCGAGGATGATCAGGCTGCCGCTCTTCGCCTTGCTCGAAAGAGCGTGGCGCAGCGCGAGCGCGCGGACCTTCTTCGGCAGATCGAACGCATGGCTGCGAACAACCGGGCCGAACGCCTTGCCGCCACCGCGGAACTGCGGCGCCTTGCGGTCACCGTGACGGGCGCCGCCGGAGCCCTTCTGCTTCACGAACTTCTTGCCCGTGAGCGCGATCTCGGAGCGGCCCTTCGTCTTGTGCGTACCGGCCTGACGCCGGGCAAGCTGCCAGGCGACCATGCGGTGCAGAATGTCCGTGCGCGGCTCGAGCGCGAACACTTCGTCCGTCAGATCGACGGAACCGGCCTTCTTGGCCTCAAGCGTCTGAACGTCGATCTTCATCACGCACCTTCTTTCGGAGCTTCGGTCTCTTCGGCCGGAGCCTCGGCAGCCGGAGCTTCAGCGGCAGGAGCCGCAGCTTCTTCGCCCTGGCGGCGGAACGCGCCCGGAACCGGCACGCCTTCCGGCAGCTTGGTCTTCACGGCGTCGCGCAGCAGGACCCAGCCACCCTTGGAGCCGGGCACAGCGCCCTTCACCATGATGAGGCCCTTCTCGACATCCGTGCGGACGACTTCGAGGTTCTGGGTCGTCACGCGGGTCGCACCCATGTGACCGGCCATCTTCTTGCCCTTGAAGACCTTGCCCGGATCCTGGTTCTGACCCGTGGAGCCATGGCTGCGGTGGCTGATCGACACGCCATGCGAGGCGCGCAGACCGCCGAAATTGTGCCGCTTCATGACGCCGGCAAAGCCTTTACCGATCGACGTGCCCGAGGCATCGACATACTGGCCGGCGACGAAATGATCGGCCGTGATCTCGACGCCGATATCGAGCAGGTTGTCCGGGCTGACGCGGAATTCCGCGAGCTCGAGCTTGGGCTCGACCGAGGCGCGCGCGAACTGACCGCGCTGCGCATTCGATACATTCTTCGCCTTCGCCCGGCCAACACCGAGCTGCACGGCCGTGTAGCCGTTCTTTTCATCCGTGCGCTGGCTCACAACCTGACAGTTGTCGAGCTTCAGCACCGTGACCGGGACATGACGGCCGTCTTCCGTGAAGAGACGGGTCATACCGACCTTTTTGGCAATCACTCCGGAACGCATGGGTCCCATTCCTCGTTCTGTTCTCGATCGAGCTTCTTAGAGCTTGATCTCGACATCCACACCTGCAGCGAGATCGAGCTTCATCAGCGCGTCCACGGTCTGCGGCGTGGGG
>PNMC01000431.1 GCA_013823365.1 Parvibaculum sp.
CCCGAACACGATCCGCGTTCGCATGGACACGCCGGAACTCATCGCGGGATTTGAGGAAATCCGGGAATATCTCGAGGAAGACATCCGCAATGGCGCGCTGCCGCCCGTGGATGCGGAATATCTGATGGCGTCGGTCGTCGGCATTGCGATGGAGATGGGCGACCGGATGCTGCTGCGGCCCGAGATCGATGCGGAGGAGGCGTCCAATTTCGCCACCGCGCTCGTTCTCGGCGGCGTACGTACGCTTCCGCCCCAGGGAAAGAAAGAGCGGAAATGAGCCTCCAGAAATTCATCGTCCGCAGCCTGCTGAAACTGCCGGATGGCATTCTCGCGAAGATGTCGGGCGGCAAGCCGCTTGCGATCGATGGGCGTATCCTCGATGCGCGGGCGCAGTTCCTCGCCGTGCAGGGCGCGCGTCAGCCGTCGATCACCACGCTCGATCCCGTGACCGCGCGCAACGCCACAGCGGCAGGCCTGGCGCTTCTCGACGACACGCCACGCGCTTCCGTCGAGGTGCGCGACCTGAAGGTGCCGGGGCCCGGCGGGCCGCTCGATGCGCGACTCTATCGACCGCGTGGAAACACGGAGGCACTTCCCGGCCTTGTCTTCTTTCATTTCGGCGGCTGCGTCATCGGCGACCTCGATACCTGCCATACTTTCTGCAGCGTGATTTCCGACATCGCGAATTGCGCCGTGCTGAATGTCGCTTATCGCCTTGCGCCGGAACACAAGTTTCCCGCGCCGGCGGATGATGCCGTTGCGGCCTACCGCTGGGCGGTCGCGAATGCGGGCGAGCTTGGCATGGTCGCAAGTCGCATCGGCGTCGGCGGCGACAGCGCGGGCGGCAATCTCTCAGCCGTCGTTGCGCAGGAAGCAAGGCGCGAGGGGTTTGCGCCGCCGGCCGTCCAGCTTCTGATCTACCCCGTGACGGACTGGGCCGCGAAGGGCGGTTCGATGGAAAGCTGCGGCAATGTCTATCCGCTGACGGCGGAAATCATGGACTGGTTCGCCGGGCACTATCTGAACGGGGCGGCCGACTATGCCGATCTCCGCGTCTCGCCGATGCGCGAGGCTGATCTCTCCGGTCTTGCTCCTGCCATTGTTGTGACGGCCGGCTTCGATCCGCTGCGCGATCAAGGCGCCGAATACGCGCAGCGATTGAAGGCCGCGGGCGTATCCGTTTCATACTCTTGCGAGGACAGCCTGCCTCACGCCTTCACGGCCATGACAGGTGCCATTCCCGCCGCGAAGGCCGCCTGCGAGAAGATCGCCCGCGATGTGGGCGCGGCGCTGCGCTGAGCTCTGCGAGTCGTTCTCACACGGCCGCATCTTGTCTGCCTGCGATACGCATGTTATTTCCTCCCC
>PNMC01000432.1 GCA_013823365.1 Parvibaculum sp.
TGAGAACTCACCGAACTTGTGGCCCACCATGTCTTCGGTCACGAGCACCGGAACATGCTTCTTGCCGTTGTGCACGCCGAAGGTCAGACCAACGAACTGCGGCAGGATCGTGGAGCGGCGGCTCCACATCTTGATGACTTCCTTGCGGCCCGAAGAGCGCGTGGCTTCCGCCTTCTTGAGAAGGTAGCCATCCACAAAGGGGCCCTTTTTGAGAGAACGTGTCATGATCGAGTTCCCTTAACCCTTCTTCTGGTGACGGCTGCGGACGATGAACTTGCTCGTCGACTTGTTGCTGCGCGTCTTCTTGCCCTTGGTCGGCTTACCCCAGGGGGTAACCGGGTGGCGGCCGCCCGAGGTGCGGCCTTCGCCGCCGCCATGCGGATGGTCGACCGGGTTCATCACGACGCCGCGCACATGCGGCTTCTTGCCGAGCCAGCGGTTGCGACCGGCCTTGGCGATGGTGATGTTCGAGTGGTCCGGGTTCGACACCGCGCCAATCGTCGCCATGCAGGTGCCCGGCACCATGCGCTGCTCGCCCGACGAGAGGCGGAGAAGCGCGTAGCCCTGGTCGCGGCCAACGAGCTGCACATAGGCACCGGCGGAACGCGCGATCTGACCGCCCTTGCCCGGCTTCATCTCGACATTGTGCACGATCGTGCCGACCGGAATATTCGCAAGCGGCATCGCATTGCCCGGCTTCACGTCCACGCGGTTGCCCGAGACGACCACGTCGCCAACGGCAAGCCGCTGCGGCGCGAGGATATAGGCGAGCTCGCCATCCTCGTACTTGATCAGCGCGATGAAGGCGGTGCGGTTCGGATCGTATTCGATCCGCTCGACCGTCGCCGGGACATCGGCCTTGCCGCGCTTGAAGTCGATCACGCGATAGCTGCGCTTGTGACCGCCACCGCGAAACCGGACCGTGATGCGGCCGTAGTTGTTGCGGCCGCCGGACTTGGTCAGTCCTTCGGTCAGGCTCTTGACCGGCTTGCCCTTGTAAAGGCCGGAGCGGTCTACGAGCACAAGGCCGCGCTGCGCGGGGCTTGTCGGTTTGTACTTTTTCAGTGCCATCGTTCTAGGCTTCTCGCTTTAGAGGCCGGAGCCCGATCCTCAAAGTCCAGTCGTCACGTCGATCGAATGGCCCTCTTCGAGGGTCACGATCGCTTTCTTGAAATCGCTCTGCCGGCCGGCAATGCCGCGGAACCGCTTGGTCTTGCCCTTCCGGTTCAGCGTGTTCACCGCCTTCACCTTCACGTCGAAGAGCTTTTCCACCGCTTCCTTGACCTGCGGCTTCGTCGCGTTGGAGGCCACCTTGAAGATGACCTGGTTCGCTTCCGAAGCCATGGTCGCCTTTTCGGTGA
>PNMC01000433.1 GCA_013823365.1 Parvibaculum sp.
TTTTTTGCGGCTTCAGCCTCTCGTGAATATCTGGATGAGGCAGTTTTAGCAGAAGGTTTCGGCGCTTTGCACGAAGGGATTGGGCGGGAAATGCGCGAAAAATACCTTGCCGCAGCGTTCGCCTCGACTTCCCAAATGCTTGAAACGGCGAGAAAACCGGCGCAGTCTCCCCTCCCTGAATTCAGACGGGCGAGTGTTCAGCCATGAACAACGATTCCAACTGGGATGCCTACCGCATCTTCCTTGCGGTGGTGGATACGCAGAGCCTTTCCGGCGCGGGCCGGAGGCTGAAGCTCAGCCATGCGACGGTCGGGCGCCATATCGCGACGCTGGAAAAGCGGCTTGGCGCGAAACTCTTCGTGCGGGAGCCAACCGGCTATGCGCTGACGGGTGCGGGCGAGCGGCTGCGCGCGGAAGTGGAGCCGATGGCGCTTGCCGCCGAGCGCGCGCTGCATGCCGCCTTGAGCGCCGATGGCGAGGCGCAGGGGCTTGTCCGCGTGGCTATTCCGCACAGCCTCGCCTCCTACTGGTTCATGCCCTATCTCGGCGAATTCGAGAAGCGGCATCCCGGCATCGAGATCGAGATCGTCAATGAAGTGACGCAGGTTTCCGTGAAGCGGCGGGACGCCGACATCGTGATCCGCCCCTATGGGCCGGGCCGCGAGAATGTCGTCGGGCGCAAGATCGGCCGTATCGGCGTCGGCTTTTATGCATCGCGTTCCTATGCCGAGCAATTCGGCCTGCCGTCCAAGCGCGAGGAATGGAAGGACCACCGCATCGTCGGTTTCGGCGGTCGCGCGGCGGAAGTCGAACTGGCGGACTGGCTCGCCCATGTGACGCAGGGCGCGCGTGTGGCGCTGCGCTGTTTCTCCGATGCCGATCTCGTACAGGCGGTGCGCGCGGGCGTCGGCATTTCGACGCTTGTCTGCATCACCGGCGAGGCCTATCCGGACCTTATCCGCATCGCGCCGCAGAAGCTCGCCAATGGCACGGAAATGTGGCTCCTTGCCCATCCGGACCTGCGCGACACGGCGCCTGTCCGCGCGGTAATCGATTTCCTGAGTGAAAAGGCCAAGGCCGACCGCGACAGGCTTGCCGGACGCAGCGTCACCCCCTGATCGTCTGCTAACAGTGTTATGTTCAGGCTTGAACATTCCCGGCGGGCCCCGAGCGGGCCATTATCCCCGGCAACAGCAGGAGGAATTCGCTCATGGCCCTACCCGACATTCTGAAGAACCGGCTCGAGCTGCCGGTCATCGGCTCGCCGCTCTTCATCGTTTCCGGCCCCGAACTCGTCATCGCCCAGTGCAAGGCCGGTATCGTCGGCTCCTTCCCGGCGCTCAATGCGCGGCCCGC
>PNMC01000434.1 GCA_013823365.1 Parvibaculum sp.
TCGTAGGAATGATCGGTGTGCCAGCCGCCGCCGACATTGACGAGCTGGTTCTTCTCCTTGCGCACTTCGGCGATCTCGGGATAGCCGCCATTCGCGGGGAAGAACTTGTTGATGTCGATTTCGCCCCAACGCCGCGCAAAGGCGATGTGGTCTTCCGGCGTCAGTTTCTGGTCGCGGAAGAAGATCACGCCATAGTCGCGATAGGCGGCGCGGATCGCCTCCATGTCGCTGTTCGAAGGACTGGCGAGATCGACGCCGAGCACTTCCGCGCCGCAACCGGGCGTGAGCTTCCTGACGATGACGGATTCGAGACCCATGATTTTCCTCCCGCGGGTTTTCCTGCCCTTGAGGATAGGGGCGCCAAGGGCCTAGATTGTTACTTTGGTGACAATTGAGAAAATTCATGGCCACCGGGCCCCTTCATGACCGCCTTGCCGAAACGCTTGCCCGCAATGGCTGGTTTGCCAAGCGCCCGGACGCCCTCAAGGCCCGGCTGATCGCGCTCGCGCAGGTTTCGACCGCCGACGCGGGCAACTGGATTTACGACACGGGCGACGAGGCGGAGGGGCTCTATGGCGTGCTCACCGGCTCCGTGACCAGCCATGTGGTGCTCGACAATGGCGACAGCGTGCCGGTCAGCATTTCCGGGCCCGGCGCGATTTTTGGCTATGCGGCGCAGGTGCTGGGCGGGCGGCGCGTGACCACCGTGATCGCGCGCGAACGCTCCGAGATCATCTTCGTGCCGCAACATGCGATCTCGGCCATGGTGCAGGAAATGCCCTCGCTCTGGCTTCATTTCGCGGAGCTTGCGACGGAGCAGCTGGTCTGGGCGGTGCGGGGCTATGCGGAACTCGTCCGCCTCAGCCCTCGCGCGCGGATCGCGAGCCGTCTCCACGGCTACAGCTTTCCCTGGGGCGGTGGTGAGGCCGCCACCGTACCGATCCGGCAGGAAGAACTCGCCGAGCTGATGGGCCTGTCGCGCAAGACGGTGAACCTCGTATTGCGCGACTTCGAGCGGCAAAAGCTCATCGAAAGAGGCTATCGCAGCATCAAGGTTCTCGACCCCGCCAGGCTCCACCGGATTGCGATGGAAGCCACGCAATGAAAAACCCGCGCCGTTTCCAGCGCGGGCTTTCCAACTCGAATTGCCGTCAGACTTACTCGGCGGCCTGCGCCACCGAAATGCCCGCCATGCGGTTGAGGCGCGTCTTGATGATGGCTTCGGCTTCCGAAACCATCCGCGTGACGAGTTCCTGGCACGACGGGATGTCGTGGATCAGGCCCTGCACCATACCGGCCGACCAGATGCCGTGATCGGGGTCGCCCGCTTCATAGACAA
>PNMC01000435.1 GCA_013823365.1 Parvibaculum sp.
GCGTTTCTGCGACCTGATGGACGAGATGACGCGGACGACGGAAACCCGCTTCCTCATCATCACCCACCATGCGCTGACCATGGCGCGCATGAACCGCCTTTTCGGCGTGACCATGCAGGAGCGCGGGGTCTCGACGCTCGTTTCGGTCGATCTCGATGTGGCCGAGACGCTTCGCGAGGCTTCCTGAGACCCCTTCCAGCCACCTGACGCAAGGGAAAGGCCCCCGTCTCCGGGGGCCTTTTTCATGTGTATCGAGAGGGGCCGACGAGACTCACGAAGGGCTCCCGGCGAGGCCGAATGACGCAGCCGCGAAAGGCGCTCGAAAGTGTTTTCAATTCAATGACTTAAACCCCTGCGAGCGGTCCTTGACAGCGTATGACCCTGACAGTAGGGTGCGCGCGGTTTCGGTCCGGGGCGGGGCTCC
Organism: Parvibaculum sp.; assembly: GCA_013823365.1. Taxonomy (GTDB): domain Bacteria; phylum Pseudomonadota; class Alphaproteobacteria; order Parvibaculales; family Parvibaculaceae; genus Parvibaculum. The sequence continues at coordinate 425 of PNMC01000435.1, forward strand.
GAAAAAGCATGTCTGACGGCAGGGCTTCGCTGTGAAACGGAACGGGGACGCCGATACTCCTACGGATGGCGAGAAGGCCGCCCAGAAGAGAGAACTCGATCTCCTGGACAGCCGCATCGCGGCCGCGCGCGCGGCCCGGAAAGATATCCGGGCGGGCAGCACGAGGCCGGCGCCTACGGGCAGGATGTCCGATATGGGGGTCGCCATGCGGCTTTCCTCGGAACTCGTGGCCGGGGTGCTGCTCGGAGCCGGCATCGGCTGGTTCGTGGACTGGCTCATCGGCACGCTGCCGATCTTCCTGGTGATCTTCACCGGGCTCGGGACGGTGGCGGGCGTGAAGAACGTGCTTCGCTCGACGCAGGCTATGAATGCGACGAGCGGCACGGCAAAGGATCAAACCGGGCAAGCGCCCGGCGACGCAACAGCCGGCGATATATCCGGCGACCAGAACTGAGGCTGAGGCAATACCGTGGCAACAGGCGCCGAACAAGCTGGCGGTTTTCCCGTCGATCCCCTGCACCAGTTCGTTGTGCAGCCCCTTATTCCCCTCAACATCGGCGGTCTCGACGCCTCCTTCACCAATGCCAGCCTCTGGATGGTGGTGACGGTTGTGGCGATCACGCTCTTCACCATGCTCGGCATGGGCAAGGGCTCGATGGTGCCGGGGCGGATGCAGTCCGTGGTCGAGGGTTTCTACACCTTCATCGCCGACATGGTGCGCGAGAATGCCGGCCATGACGCGATGCGCTTCTTCCCCTTCATCTTCTCGCTCTTCATGTTCATCTTCTTCGCGAACATGATCGGGATGCTTCCCATCGCCTTCACGGTGACGAGCCACATCGTCGTTACCTTCGCGCTGGCGATCACCGTCTTCATCGGCGTCACGCTGACGGGTTTCGTG
>PNMC01000436.1 GCA_013823365.1 Parvibaculum sp.
TTAAGCGCTTCGAACATCGTAGTGAAAACATGATCGCTGAAATCCATATCCGGCACTCATTCCTGGAGCATTTGGGTCAGTTGCTGATTTGAAGCTGCGACTTGGCGAAAGCTGCCGCACGGCAGTTGGTTGAGACGACGGCGGGTTCGGTGTCCTTGGGGGCCGTCGATCCCGCCCATTCGCGGCAAATCTTCTGCATCGGTTCGATCTCGTCGGGGTTGGCGACATAATATCGCCAATCCCTTGGCTTAATGTCGGCTTGGGGTGTGGACGTGCCACACCCCGCCAACAGTAGCCCCGTGCAGATGATCGCTGATCGCATCGTCATTGCCCGCGATAGTAGCGGCTTGCGGCATCGAGCTTTTGGGCGAGAGCTGCCTGCCCTTCGGCTGCGCGCTGACGCTCCTGCGCCTCTTGCTGCAAGCCAATGGCCTGCAAGCGGAGCTGGTCGTTCTGCATCGCAGCGGATTCAAGTTGTAGCCGCGCCGTCAGGTCAGCCACTTCCTTCGCCGTTCCTGCGGTTGCCAACCGGCTGCGCAATTGATCCAGCCCTTGCGCCCGCGACGTGACGGCAGCGCCCATATTCTCGGCGAGACCGGCATTGATGCCGATGTTGCGAGCATTGAGATCATAAGTCGCGCGGGATTGTTCGGAGCCGGCAAGTCCCAACTGCCCAAGCAGATCGCGATACACCGCATCGGCCTTGGCGCGGCCCGCGCCGACAACATCGAGATTACCGTTGCCAAAGCCTTCGAGCGAGCCGCCCGAAATGTCGAGTTCGCGCAGGGCATCAGACTTGAGCTGCTGTGCCAGCCCCGGAATGTCGGTGAGCTTGTTCAAATCCTGATAAAGCTTCTGCGCCTCGGCAATTTGCTGCTTGCCTTGGGCCACGACCTGGAGCGCCTGTCGGACGGCGTTGATCTGCTGGATCAGGCTGGCACTGTCATGGACAGGCATCCCTTGCGCGAATGCGGGCATAGGGGCCGCGAACAGCAATGTTGCGCTTAGTGCCCCAACTTGGGCTTTGGTCAAATTCTTCATCGACTTACCTTTCTTTCAGTTCAGCTAGGACGCCTCCGACGGTGGAAGAGGGGCAGCCAGACAGCGGGATCGTTCCCCACCTCGGCAATAATCTCGTCAGCAACGGCAGTGGTTTCCGCGCGGCCCGACAGGACCGCCAGTTCGTCATCCAGCCCTGCCAGATCGAGTTCGACCACCACGCTGTCATGGCCTTGCTTGACCAGAAATTTGTGGCTTTCGGGCGCAAGCTCTTCGCGCACCAATTTGTATTCGGCTTCGGACAGCGCGAACCCTTCGA
>PNMC01000437.1 GCA_013823365.1 Parvibaculum sp.
GTCGGTCACGCCGGCCTGCTTCGCACGCTCGGCGACGAGCTTGCCGACGGCCGAAGCCGCATCGACATTCGCTCCCGACTTCGGCTTCAGGCCCTCGTCGAGGGAGGAAGCCTGCGCCACGGTCACGCCGCGCGCATCGTCGATCACCTGCGCATAGATGTGCTTGGACGACCGGAACACGGACAGACGGGGCCGGTTCGTCGAAACCCGCGCGAGCTTCGCGCGATTGCGCATGGCCCGGCGTTGAGTGAGGTTGTTCATCTTGCTCATGGCCTGGTTCCGATCACTTCTTCTTGCCTTCCTTGCGGAAGATATATTCGCCGGCGTACTTCACGCCCTTGCCCTTGTAGGGCTCCGGTCCGCGGTAGCCGCGGATTTCCGCTGCGACCTGCCCGACCTTCTGCTTGTCGATGCCGCTGACGACGATCTCGGTCGGCTTCGTGCACTTGATGTCGATACCTTCCGGGATCGGATAGAGCACTTCATGGCTGAAGCCGAGGTTCAGCTGCAGGTTCTTGCCCTGGATCGCCGCACGATAGCCGACGCCGTTGATCTCGAGCGTCTTGGAGAAACCGTTGGTCACACCGTCGACCAGGTTCTTCACCAGCGTACGCGAGAGGCCCCACATGGCACGGGCGCGCTGCGAGTCGTCGCGCGGAGACACCTTGATGCCGCCTTCGCCCTGCTCCACCGTCACATCGTCCACCAGCGTGAGCTTGAGCTCACCCTTGGGGCCCTTCACGGCGACTTCCTGGCCGTTCATCGTCACCGTCACCCCTTTGGGGACTTCGATGGGGTACTTACCAATTCGCGACATGGTCCTGTTTCCTGTCGTCTCGTGCCGGATTCTCTGCCTGTCTTAGAAGACGCGGCAGAGCACCTCGCCACCCACATTCTGTTCCCGCGCGGCCGCGTCGGACATGATGCCCTTCGGCGTCGAGAGGATCGAAATACCAAGCCCGTTATGCACCGTCGGCATCGACTTCACCGAGGAGTAAACCCGGCGGCCGGGCGTGGACACACGCTCGATCATCTGGATAACGGGCGAGCCCTCGTTGTACTTGAGCTCGATCTCGAAATCGCTCTTGCCGCCCGGATATTCGACACGGGAATAGCCGCGGATGAAGCCTTCTTCGGCGAGTACATCGAGCACCCAGCCGCGCAGCTTCGAGGCCGGCGTCACCACCTTGCTCTTGCCGCGAAGCTGAGCATTGCGGATCCGGGTGATCATATCGCCAAGTGGATCGGTCATCGTCATTCGCGTGTCTCCTACCAGCTCGACTTCACCATGCCGGGGATCTGCCCGCGCGACG
>PNMC01000438.1 GCA_013823365.1 Parvibaculum sp.
GGATGTGCTGCCCGAGCAATGCCTGCTCGCAATCGTCAGTGCGGCGGGCGGCAGCTATGCGTTGGCGGTGGAGGAAGTGCTCGATACCGAGGAGCTGGTGATCAAGCCTGCGCCGCCCGCGATCATGGCGACGGGCCTTTATGCTGGGCAGACCCTCCCTGACAGTGGCCGACCAATGCTGCTGCTCGACTGTGCGGGGATCGCCGAACACGCCGGGCTTCAATTTAACCGGGTTGCAGAAGTAGCTCCGCCCGACCCAGCCTCAACCTTAATGGAAACGGGCGCGTCCGCGCTGTTGTTCGTCGATCTCGACGGCAAACGGCGGCTCGTGCCGCTTGGCGCAGTCGACCGTGTCGAACCGGCTGACCTTGCGGCGATCCACGTCTCGGCGGGACGATTGCGGCTGTCGGTTGGCGGAGCGATTATCCCCCTTGCAACGATTGGCGGCTGGCATGATGATCATCTCATACGTGGTCGGCCCGATGTCAGCGTGCTGCGCATCGCCGATGGTGTCAGCGAGTTCGGCTATGCCATTGCCGAGGCGCTGGACATTGTTGCGCTCACCGATGCCGTGCTGCCCGCTACATCTCCGGGAATGATCGCCGGCGTCGTCGCGATCGACGGCGAGCAGATCGAGATTCTCGATATCCACTGGATGTTCGGGAACTGCGCTGCGGGGGGCGGCATTGCGTCTGTGGCGGGCCCGCTCTGCCTGTTGAGCGGCGCTGAAGCCGACTGGATGAACATCTTTTTGCGACCGATGCTGGAAGCATCGGGTTACCAGGTCGCCACCGAATTGACGGGCGACGACGCGCCGGTGGCCGTGCTGGCCATGGACCATGAAAGTGTGTCTCTGCCGATACCCGCGCCGATCGTTAGATTACGCAGTTCAGTGAGCGGCGAGGGGGACAGCATCTACCGCTATGACCGCTCAGCCTTGTTGAAAGCGCTGGATGCGCGCCGCGTAATGGGGAGGACGTGATGGACGGGCTGTACTTAATCGCCATGATCGCCGAGCGTCCGGTGGCGATCGATTCGGATCAGGTTGATTCAGTGGTCGACATTGGCGAGATCGTGCCCGTGCCCTGCGCACCGCCCGAAGTGCGCGGGCTTGCCGCACTGCGCAGCCGGGTGGTAACCGTCATTGACACGGTCGCAGCGCTTGGTCTCAATCCCAGCGGATCAGCGCCGGGACGCGCCGTCATCACCCTAGTCGATGGCCATTATTATGCAGTGCTGGTCGACGCACTCGACGATGTGGCGTCATTTACATGCGAACCGCTGGATTCGGGCGTTCCGCTTGAGGGTGGA
>PNMC01000439.1 GCA_013823365.1 Parvibaculum sp.
TTCCGAATTGAGCGCGCAGAAGCCGTTGCCTTCCGAACCCGCGTAATATTCGAAGATCACCGGGCCCCACCACTCGATCATCTGCTCCTTCACGGGGATGGGGCAGGGCGCGGCGGCATGGATCGCCACCTTGAGCGACGACACGTCGTATTTCTTGCGCACGTCCTCCGGCATTTTCAGCATGCGCACGAACATGGTCGGCACCCACTGGCTATGGGTGATCTTGTATTTCTCGATGCATTTCAGCGCCTCCTCGGGATCGAAATGCTCCATCACGATCACCGTGCCGCCCAGCCGGTTCACCGTCATGCAATAGCGCAAGGGTGCGGCGTGATAGAGCGGCGCGGGCGAGAGATAACGCACATTCTCGTCCATGCTGTAGAGGAACTGCGCGAGCATCGTGAGGCTCGCCACTTCGTCGATGGCGCCGCCCGACAGCGGAATGCGGATGCCCTTCGGCCGGCCTGTCGTGCCCGACGAATAAAGCATGTCCATGCCCGCCGTCTCGTCCGCGATGCGCGTCTTCGGCATGGCGTCGCGCGCAGGCTCGTAATCCTCATAGCCTTCGATGCTGCCGCCGATTGCGAATTTGCGCTCGACACCCGCCAGATGATTACCGGTGATGAGGTCGCGCGCCGTCTTTTCCAGCGCCTTCGAGGTGAAGAACATCTTCGCCCCGCAATCGGCAGCGATGTACTCGATTTCGCCAGCCGTCAGCCGCGACGAGATGCAGGTGAAATAAAGGCCCGAACGCTGCGCCGCCCAGCAGATTTCGAAGTAGCGCGCATTGTTGTCCATGAAGATGGCGATGGCATCGCCCGGCTTCAGGCCGCCCTTGCGGAAAAGCTGCGCCACCTGGTTCGAACGTTCGTCGAGCTCCCTGTAGCTCACCGTCTCGCCCGTCGCGGCCATGATATAGGCCGGCTTGTCGGGGTTGGTCTGCGCATGTGTTGAAGGATGCATGTCTGGTCGTCTCCCGGCATCGACTGAAAGGCGGCGCTTGCGCTCCACCCGGATTTCGCTTTTTCGCGAGTCCATTGTTATATCTGGGCCCGGGATTTTCGGGCCGCTTGGCGCAAAGACACCGCAAGATGACGGTTACGTCAACTTACTTTGGCGTGGAAGGAAAGTTGACGCAGCGGCAAAGGCAAAGGCCCGGCAAAGAGGCAGAAGAATTCAGGTAAATGCCATCAACAGGGAGAAAATGAATGGCCTACGAGACGATCAAATATGAGGTGAAGGACAATATCCTGACCCTCACGCTGCACCGCCCGGACAAGCTCAACGCCTTCACCGGCCAGATGATGTT
>PNMC01000440.1 GCA_013823365.1 Parvibaculum sp.
GCCCGTTCTAAGACATAGGTGACGTTTCGTTCCGGAGACATGGGTGACACTTTTCACTGGTTCTAGCCAGGGGAGGTGTCGATGCCGTGGAAGGAATGCTCCGTCATGGATGAACGCCTGCGCTTTGTGGCCCGCCTCCTCGAGGGCGAGCCGATGACCGACGTCTGCCGTGAGTTCGGTATCGCGCGGAAGACCGGCTACAAGCTTTTTCAACGCTATAAGGACGATGGCCCGGTTGCCCTCGCAGACCGCTCCCGCCGTCCGGTCCGCTATGCCAACCAGCTCCCGGCCCAGGTCGAAAGCCTGATCGTTTCTGCCAAGCGCGAGAAGCCCCACTGGGGCGCCCGCAAGATCCGCGAGCTCCTCCTTCGCCGCCTCGCTGGCGATATCCGGATCCCGGCCGTCAGCACCATTCACGCCACACTCGATCGCCATGGCCTCGTCGCCCGTATGGGCAAACGGCGGCACAAGGCCCAAGGGACACCCCTCTCCTCGGGCGCAATCCCGAATGATCTTTGGTGCACGGACTTCAAAGGCGAGTTCAAGCTGGGCGACGGGCACTACTGCTATCCCCTCACCGTCACAGACCATGCCTCTCGCTTCATCTTGCTCTGCGAAGCCTTCGAATCCAACCGCGAGGAGCCCGTCATCCGTGCCTTCGAGCGCCTCTTCGCCGAGCGCGGCCTGCCCGCCGCCATCCGCTCCGACAACGGCGTGCCCTTCGCCAGCCCGAACGGCCTCTTCAATCTCTCCAAGCTCGCCGTTTGGTGGTTGCGCCTCGGCATTGCCATCGAGCGCATCAAGCCAGGACATCCCCAGCAGAACGGGCGCCACGAGCGCATGCACTTGACGCTCAAGCAGGAAACCGCACGGCCGCCCGGCATGAACGCTCTCCAGCAGCAAGAACGCTTCGATGCCTTCATCCAGGAGTTCAATGTCGAACGGCCCCACGAGGCCCTCGCCATGAAATCACCGGCCGCCGTCTACGTCGCCTCGACCCGCATCTACACGGGCCTGCCGGACGTCGAATACCCGCTCCATGACCGCGACCACCTCGTCACGGCCTGCGGGCGTATCTGCATGCATCGCAAGAAAATCAATCTCTCAACCGTGCTCGCCGGACAGAGGGTCGGGCTCAAGGAGGTCGACCACGCCATCTGGCTCGTCTCCTTCATGAGCTACGATCTTGGATATATCGATCTCGAGCAGAGGACACTGCAGCCACTCGACAACCCGTTCGGCACGAGGTTGTTACCGATGTCATAGGAACAAACTGTCACCTATGTCTCCGGACTGGACAA
>PNMC01000441.1 GCA_013823365.1 Parvibaculum sp.
CGTGTCCATCGGCTCGCTCTATCAATATTTCCCGAACAAGGAGGCGCTGCTCATTACCCTGATGGAGCGGCATATCGGCAGTTCCATCGACATGCTCGGGCAGGTGCTGCAGCGGAGCGCGAATGCCACGCCGCGCGAGCGCGTGCATGCCGCCGTTGCCTGCGTTCTCGATATTCACATGGAAGACCCGGACCTTCACCGGGTGATCTTCGAGGAAGCGCCGCGCCCGCCGCATGTGAACCGCAAGCTCGAAGAAGGCGAGGCGCTGATGCGCGCGGGACTTGAGGAACTTCTCTCCACCTTCCCGCGCGACATATGCGCCGATCCGAAGCGCAGCGCCGCGCTCGGGCTGATGCTGGTCGAGAGCATGGTGCATCGCTATGTAGCGTCGCGGCAGCGGGTGATGGAGCCCGCTGCCTTCGCCGAACATCTGACCGAACTCACGATGCGCGAGATGGCGCTCAGCTCACCGCGCGGAGAAGATTGCGCGCGATGATGACCTGCTGCACCTGGCTTGTGCCTTCATAGATGCGGAAGATGCGCACGTCGCGGTAGAAGCGCTCGATGCCGTAATCGGCAACATAGCCGGCGCCGCCATGCACCTGCACCGCACGGTCGGCGATCCGGCCCACGGCCTCGGAGCAGAAAAGCTTGGCACAGGAGCTTTCGGTCGCGACATTCTCGCCCGCATCGCGGCGGCGGGCGGCGTCGATCACCATGCAGCGGCCCGCATAGGCTTCCATCTTGGAGTCCGCGAGCATCGCCTGCACGAGTTGCAGATCGCCGATCGGTGCGCCGAACTGCTTGCGCTCGGCGGCATATTTCACCGAATCTTCGACGAGACGGTCGGCCACGCCGATACAGACGGCGGAGATGTGAAGGCGGCCGCGCTCCAGCACCTGCATGGCGGTGACGAAGCCCTTGCCCTCTTCCGCGCCGAGCAGGCAGGAAGCGGGGATGCGCGCATCCTCGAACACGACGTCGCAGATATGCGCGCCCTGCTGGCCCATCTTTTTTTCCGGCTTGCCGATATGGATGCCGGGAATGTCGCGCGGCACCACGAAGGCGGAAACGCCCTTCGCGCCCGGCGTCTTCGGGTCGGTGCGCGCCATCAGCGTGAAGGCATGGGCCTTGTTGGCATTGGTGATGTAGCGCTTGGTGCCGTTCACGACATAGTGGTCGCCGTCGCGGATCGCGGTCGTCTTCAGCGAGGCGGCGTCGGAGCCGGCTTCGGGTTCCGTCAGCGCGAAGGAGATGATCGCCTCGCCGCTCGCGATTTT
>PNMC01000442.1 GCA_013823365.1 Parvibaculum sp.
GCATGGGCCTTCGTCCCCGCGCCGAGCACGCTTTCGAGCCAGAGGCGGCCGCCATGTGCCTCGATCATGGCGCGGGAGAGAGAAAGACCGAGGCCGGTCCCCGGCCTCGATCGCGTGAAGGAATTTTCCACCTGCTCGAAGGGCTCAAGCACTTTCTCAAGCTTGTGCGCCGGTATGCCGACGCCCGTATCCTCCACGGTGAGACGCATCCCCTCGCCGCCGCAACCATGCGCATCGGGGCACATGCAGAGCCGCAAGGTGACCGTTCCGCCGGGCGGGGTATATTTGATCGCGTTGGACAAGAGGTTGATCAGCACCCGGCGGATCTGGTCCTGGTCGGCAAGAACGAAGGGCAAGTCCTCCGGCACGTCGATGCGGAGGTCGAGCCGCGCATCCGCAATGGACTGGCGGAGCATGCGCAGGACATCGAAGCCGATCTCCATCGGGTGGAAGGCCGTCTCGCGCAATTCGACATGGCCGGATTCGATTTTCGCCATGTCCAGAAGCTCGTTGATCATGCCGAGAAGGTGGACGCCGCTGCTGTAGATGTCGTCGACATATTCGCCGTAGCGGCCGGGGGAAATCTCGCCGAGCATTTTCTGGCGCATCAGATCGGCAAAGCCGATGATGGCATTGAGGGGAGTGCGGAGCTCGTGACTCATATTGGCCAGAAACTGCGTCTTGCTGGCACTCGCCGCTTCCGCACGGCGCGTTTCCTCCTCGAGCGCGGCGGCGCGCGAGGTGGCAAGGTCCGCCATCACCATCATCAGCCGCGGCGCATCGCCGACGCCTGCATAGATGCCGTTTTCGGTAACGAGAAAAGGACGCATTCTCTCCTCGCCGAATGCGGTGCGGGCGAGATCGTTGATCGCCTCGCAGCGCGTCTCCGCATCCACGATCAGGACGTCGCGCTCCATCAGCCGCGTAATGGGCTTCCGTCCGTAAATCTCCGCGCCATACATGCGCACATAGGTCAGAAGAAAATTCTTGCGGCTGACGATGCCGATGGGCCGCCCGTGCTTGACCACGGGAATGCTGCGGGCATCCGGCTCCGAGAGAAGCCGCTCGAAGACGGCGGCGCATGTCGTGCCGGGCGAGACCGGCGCAACCCAAACCGCCAGATCGCGGGCGCAAGGAGAAATCATAAGGCCACCACTCAACAACCGAACGACCAAAATGGCGGTCTTACTTATCTGGCGGGGTCTTTAACGGAGACTGAAAATCGGTCGAGCCGAATCAGATTTCATGAAAACGTCACGAAGGCAGAGGAAAGGCCGC
>PNMC01000443.1 GCA_013823365.1 Parvibaculum sp.
CGTCCACCGCACCAATTTCCTGCTGGGGCAGGCCTATGGCGCTGATTTCGTTTATGACGAAATGATGGTCGCCGGACTGGGCGACATGGGCAAGGCGGCGGCCGAGGCGATTGCCAAGATGAACCCGCTCGCTAGCGACAAGGGACCAAAGCCGGGCGAAGGCCCGTCGAAAGAAGAGCGCGAGAACGGCCATTACGACATTTTGTTCGTGGGCGAGACCAGCGGCGGGGACCGTATCGACGCGGTGGTGACAGGGGACAAGGACCCCGGCTATGGCTCCACCAGCAAGATGATTGCGCAGGCCGCGCTCTGCCTTGTCCACGACGTGCCCGACGCAAAGGGGGGCATCTGGACGCCCGGCGCAATCATGGGTGCGCCGCTTCGCCAGCGGCTCATTGACCATGCGGGGATGACGTTTACGGCGGGGTGAGTCAATGGGCGTCCGGGCAATGCCAGAGTGGCAATTCGGTTCTTGGCGCAGCGCCTCCGAGCTCTTTCGCAACGATGGACCCGAAGCGACAACAGCGCAGCAAAGTGCTGTCCGGTATTGGCTCCGCGACGTGCCCACCGACGTCGTGATATCATCAAATTTCGCGCATCGGATATTACCGATTAGAGACTTTCTAAGGGCGATTCTTTTCCAACTACATGACGAAGGGCAAGCTCGGCACCCTTGGGAAGCAACGGAGTGTATTTTTGCCGAATGTCGAAAAGACCCTACAATTTCCAAATCAATATTTCTCTGGAGCAATCGACGTTGGAAATCGGATACCGGCCCTTCTCGCATCAAGCTCACAAAATACGGAAATGTCTTAATTGACAAAATCAAACGCAATTGCTACAATAGGGAACCGATCGAGATTTTATCTCGTCAGCTTATTTACGCCGCACTGGTTCGAGCCGGGCTGCACGATTTAATTAATTGCAGGAGCGTAGTAATCCGTTACAATAATGACGATGACCCCCCGGAACGCCTCATACGTAATGTAGTGCTCGTTGCCGCTGTGCCTGCTACGTTTCTAATCGATCCGATACAGTCCGCTCGCATTCATGGATTTTGCGAGCTAAGGGGAGCCGAGCGCACCTTCGCCCTTTCTAAAATACTATCGGCGCGGGATGTAAGAAATACATCCACGAACCTTCGGGCATAACTGCTCCGGACGCGAGCGCCCCCCCGCGTGAGCATAGTCCCCACAATCAGCGCCGCCCACCCTGATGCCGGATATTGGCCGGTCGTCCCCGCCGCTTGATTACACGCCGGGGCGCAGGGTCAC
>PNMC01000444.1 GCA_013823365.1 Parvibaculum sp.
TTTCCGATGTCTCCCGATCGATCGCAAGCCCGCTCGAAACCATCAAGCGGACGAAGTTCACCGCGGATGCCGAAAGGCTGATCGCGCTGGCGAAGGAACATGGCGCGGTCGCCCTCGTCTTCGGCCTGCCGCTCAACATGGACGGGACCGAGGGACCGCGCTGCCAGTCCACCCGCGCCTTCGTGCGCAACCTCGAAAAGCTGACCGACCTGCCCGTTGTCTTCTGGGACGAGCGTATGTCGACCCAGGCCGTGACGCGCACGCTGCTCAATGCCGATGCGAGCCGCGCGCGGCGCGCCGAACTCGTGGACAAGATGGCCGCCTCCTACATACTGCAAGGCGCGCTCGACCGGCTGAGACGGCTCTGAGCCCCCGACGCACAAGAAGAGCGAAGCATGCTCCCCATTCTCTACGCCCTCATTCCCGTCTTCCTCGTGATCGCGCTCGGCTTTGCGATCCGGCGCATGGATTTTCCGGGTGAGGCGCTCTGGGCGCCGCTCGACCAGATCAACTACTACGTCCTCTTCCCGGCGCTGCTCTGCTACACGCTGGCTGTGGCGGAGATCAGGCTCGGCGAGATCGGCGCAATGGCGGCGGTGCTTGCCGCCGGCATGATGGCGATGGTCGCGCTGCTGATGCTCTCCAAACGCTTCCTGCCGATGACGGGGCCGGAATTTTCGAGCGTCTTTCAGGGCGCGGTGCGCTGGAACAGCTTTGTCGCGCTCGCCGCCATCGCCTCGCTCTGGGGAAAGCCGGGGCTGACGCTTGCCGCCGTCGCCGTCGCCGTGATGGTGCCGATCGCGAATGTGGTCTCCGTCACGGTGCTGACGCGCTATGCGGGCGCGACGCCGGCAGGGCCCGCGGCGATTGCGAAGCTCCTTGCGCGGAACCCGCTGATCCTCGCCTGCCTCGCGGGCATCGCGCTGAACCTCACCGGCATCGGCCTGCCGGGGCCGCTCGCCACCACCTTCAAGATCGTCGGCGACGCCTCGCTTACCCTCGGCCTGCTCGCGGTCGGCGCCGGACTGCAGGTCGTGAACGTGCTCCAGAAGAAATGGATCGTGCTCTATACGAGCGCGCTGAAGCTCGTCGCCATGCCGCTGATGATGATGGGCTTCTGCATCCTGTTCGGCGTGGACGGCCTTGCCCGCCTCGTCGTGCTGATCTGCGCCGCCGTGCCGGGCGCCACCTCCTCCTACATGCTCGCCCGCCAGCTCGGCGGCGACATGCAGCTCATGGCCAGCCTCATCACCGGCGGCACCATCCTCGCCGTC
>PNMC01000445.1 GCA_013823365.1 Parvibaculum sp.
GGCCGCCGTGCTGCCGCCGGTTGGCAAGGTGGAGGGGCCGGGGAAGAAGCGGCTCAGGATCGCTTTCGCGACGATGGACTACAAAGGGCACGAGCCCGCGGCAGATGTGAAGGCGGCGATCGAGGATGTGGCGAAGCTCTGCTCCTCGCTCGGCCATGAGATCGTGCCGGCGCGCAACCCGCTCGACGGCAAGGCTTTCGAGAATGCGTTCCTCGCCGCCTGGGCGTCCGGCCCGGCGGAGCTTCTTGCGCTGGTGACGCAGATGGGCCTCAAGCCCGAAGATGTGCTGGAACCATGGACGCTCGGTCTTGCCGATCTCTACAACAGCAAGCCGAAGGACACGCTGGCGAAATCGCTCGCGCATTTCGAGAAGATCACGGCCGATACGCTTGCCTTCATGGCTGACTACGATGTCTGGCTGACGCCGGTGCTTGCGGCCGCGCCGCCAAAGACCGGCGAGCAGGCGCCGACCGTGCCCTTCGATACGCTTTACGAGCGCGTGTTCAACTATGTGAGTTACACGCCGCTTCACAATGTGGTGGGCACGCCCGCCATGTCGGTGCCGCTCTCATGGAACGCGGAGGGACTTCCCATCGGTTCGCAATTCGCCGCGCTGCCGGGGCAGGAGCGGGTGCTGCTGGAGCTTGCCTTCGAGCTTGAACAGGCGCGGCCCTGGGCGGACAGATATCCGCCGGTGTTTGCGGGGTAGGGGAACGAGCGCGGCGCGATCCCCGCCCAGTGCCAGATATCGTCATTGCGAGCGAAGCAATCCAGAAGCGGAAAATTCAATCCTTGCAGCCCCTGGATTGCTTCGTCGCCGCTTGCGCGGTTCCTCGCAATGACGGGCATTTTTGGATTCCGCAAATAGTTACCTACATCAATCCAAGCGATCTGAAGCTTGCGTGGCGGCCCTTGCCGACGACGAGGTGGTCGTGGACTTCGATGCCGAGGGGTTTTGCGGTGTCGACAATCTGGCGGGTCATTTCGACATCGGCATTGGACGGCGTCGGGTCGCCCGAGGGGTGGTTGTGGACGAGGATGAGGGCGGAGGCATTGAGCTCCAATGCGCGCTTCACGACTTCGCGGGGGTAGACCGGCGTGTGGTCGACCGTTCCCTTCTGCTGCACCTCGTCGGCGATCAGCACGTTCTTGCGGTCGAGGAAAAGGATGCGGAACTGCTCCACCGGATTATGCGCCATGGAGGCGGCGCAATAATCGATCAGCGCGTTCCATGAGCCGATCACTTCCTTCTTCATCACCTTGGCTTGCGCG
>PNMC01000446.1 GCA_013823365.1 Parvibaculum sp.
CTTGAAAGCCCCTTCGAGCTGCTTGGCCTTTATCAGGGCATTTCCCATGTCGAGCGCTCGGTGATGGAGCCTGTGCATATGCCCGACATGGTGTTTCTCTATCGCCGTCCGCTGCTCGACTACTGGGCCGAATATGACGAGACGCTCGGCCATCTCGTGACGCATGTGCTGGTGCATGAGATCGGTCACCATATGGGCCTTTCGGACGACGATATGCATGCCATCGAGGAGGCGGCGGGACAGGGCTAGTCGTCCTCCGCCCAGTTGAAGTCAGGATAACGCCGTTCGGGCACATAAGGTCCGCCGCCGGTCGAGCCCTTGGCCGAAAAAAGCGTGAAATGTTCCGCGGTGAAACAAGGCGCGGCGAAGGGCGAGTGGGCGCGGATGAAGCTGTAGACTTCGCCCGTCTCGACGCGGCCGAGCCGGGCGATCGTGACATGCGGTGCGAAATTGCGTGTCTCGGGTTTAAGCCCGACGCGGCGCGCTGCTGCTTCGTGACGGCCCTGCAGGATGCGGAGCGGCTCGGAGGGTTTCACGCCCGCCCACAAGGTGTGAGGTCTTGCACCGCCGAATTCGCCCAGCCCCTCGATCTCGACCTCGAAAGGCGCCACGGGAATTTCCTCCAGCGCGGAAGCGAAATCGTCCGCCACATCTTCTGGAATATCGCCCGCGAAGCGCAGTGTGATGTGGAAGTCCGGCCGCTCGATCCAGCGCGCACCGTCGATCCCCTGCTGCAGCGGCACGAGCTTCTCCGCGACTTCGTCGGGAATTTCGAGGGCTGTGAAGAGGCGGATCATGGGAGTTGGTCACTATTCAAAACTGTCATGCCCGGACTTGATCCGGGCATCCAGGGCGCCGACTTCTGAGTGTGCGGCTCTGGATTGCCGGGTCAAGCCCGGCAATGACAATCGGAATGAAACCTCAAGGCGCCGGGTTCGGCTGGTCGAGATGGGCGGCCTCGATGTCCTTTTCGAGCTCCTCCGTCCATTTGACGTTCACTCGTCACGGCAAGCTTCAGCTGCTCCATGGTCGTCGCGCCGATGATGTTCGAGGTCACGAAGGGCCGCGTCGTCACGAACTGGTTCGCCATTTGCGAGGCGTCGAGCCCGTGCTTTTTCGCGATGGCGAGGTAGCTTTCGATGGCGCGGTTCGCCTGCGGGCTTTCATAGCGCTGCAGCCGGTTGAAGAGCTGTTTCCGCGATCCTTGCGGCAGCGCGCCGTTCTGGTACTTGCCGGTGAGATAGCCCTGCGCCAGCGGCGAATAGGCGAGAA
>PNMC01000447.1 GCA_013823365.1 Parvibaculum sp.
GTCACCATGCCGATCATGTTGTGGTGGCTGGGGTAGTTCACTCTCCTCATACCGTCATGGCCCGGCTTGTCCGGGTCATGACGAATTAGAGATCGCGGTATGAGGTCACGCCACCCTTGCCCGCTCATTGATCGCCCTCACATCCGCGCCCACAGGCAGCGTGCCGTAGACATCGCCCCAGTCGCGGCCGAGGCGCGTGGCGCAATAGGCGTCGGACACGAAGCCCGGCGCGTGTTGCAGCAGGATCGAGCCCGCGGCGAGTTTCGCCATCTGCTCCACCACCTGCCGCGAGCGGCCTTCGAGCGAGCCCATATCGGTGAAGCAGTCCTTCAGCGCGTCGAGCGCGCCGTCATAAGCCGCGCTTGCGCCCCGCGCCTTGTCGAGTTCCGCAAACACGACATCGAGCGCCTGCGGCTCGCGCATCAGCGCGCGCAGGACGTCGAGGCACATGACATTGCCTGAGCCTTCCCAGATCGCATTGACCGGCATTTCCCGGTAGATGCGGCCCGCAATGCCTTCCTCGACATAGCCATTGCCGCCGAGGCACTCCATCGCCTCATAGGCAAGGTTCGGCGCGCGCTTGCAGACCCAGTATTTCGCGACCGGCGTCATGATGCGGCGGAAGGCGGCTTCCGCCTCGTCCTCATGCGCGCGATCGAACGAACGCGCCACGCGGAAGGAAAGCGCCGTCGCCGCCTCCGTCTCGAGCGCGAGATCGGCAAGCACATTCGCCATCAGGGGCTGGTCGATCAGCTTCTTCTGGAAGACCGTGCGGAAGGAGCAGTGGTGCACGGCCTGTGAAACCGCCTGCCGCATCATACCCGCCGTCGCCACCGCGCAATCGAGCCGCGTATAGGTCGCCATCTCGATGATGTTCCTGACGCCCCGCCCTTCCTCGCCGATGAGCCAGCCGGACGCCGCCTGAAACTCGACCTCGGAAGAGGCATTGGACTTGTTGCCAACCTTGTCCTTCAGCCGCTGGATGCGGATCGCATTGACGCTGCCATCGGGCAGGAAGCGCGGCATGAGGAAGCAGGAGATTCCGCCCGGCGCCTGCGCCAGTACGAGGAAGGCATCGCACATCGGCGCGGAGAAGAACCATTTATGCCCGGTGATGCGATATTCCTCGCCCGGCCCGCCCTTGCCCGCGGACACGGCAGCGGTCGTATTGGCGCGCACATCCGTGCCGCCCTGCTTTTCCGTCATGCCCATGCCGAGGGTCACGCCTGTCTTCTCGCGCGCGGG
>PNMC01000448.1 GCA_013823365.1 Parvibaculum sp.
GGTTTCTTAGGTCCTTGAGGCTGGCCATTCGCCCTTACCCTTTAGCCTGATATCAGGCGAACGCCTTGGAGAAGCTTTCGACCGCAGCCTTCAGCTTGGCTTCCGTGTCGTTCGAGATCTGCTTCTCGTTGCGGATCGCGTCGAGAATATCGGCATGGGACGAACGGATGTTGCGCAGCAGTTCCTGTTCGTACCGGCCGACCGACGACACCGGCAGCTTGTCGAGATAGCCGTTCACACCGGCATAGATCACGACGACCTGCTCTTCGACCTTGAGCGGCGAGAACTGGCCCTGCTTCAGCAGTTCCGTCAGACGCGCGCCGCGGTTGAGGAGGCGCTGCGTCGCGGCGTCGAGGTCCGAGCCGAATTGCGCGAAGGCCGCCATTTCGCGGTACTGCGCAAGCTCGCCCTTGATCTTGCCTGCGACCTGCTTCATCGCCTTGATCTGCGCCGACGAACCCACGCGCGACACCGAAAGGCCGACGTTCACGGCCGGGCGGATGCCCTGATAGAAAAGGTCCGTTTCGAGGAAGATCTGACCGTCGGTGATCGAGATCACGTTGGTCGGAATATAGGCCGACACGTCGTTCGCCTGCGTCTCGATGACGGGCAGCGCGGTCAGCGAACCGGCGCCATTGTCGTCGTTCATCTTCGCGGCGCGTTCGAGCAGACGCGAATGGAGATAGAAGACGTCGCCCGGATAGGCTTCGCGGCCCGGCGGACGGCGCAGCAGCAGCGACATCTGGCGATAGGCGACGGCCTGCTTGGAGAGATCGTCATAAACGACGAGAGCATGCATGCCGTTGTCGCGGAAGAATTCGCCCATGGTGCAGCCGGCAAACGGCGCGAGGAACTGCAGCGGCGCGGGATCGGACGCGGTGGCGGCGACGACGATCGAATATTCGAGCGCGCCGTTCTCTTCCAGCGTCTTCACGATCTGCGCGACCGTCGAGCGCTTCTGGCCGATGGCGACATAGATGCAATAGAGCTTCTGGCTCTCGTCATTGCCCTGGTTGAGCGGCTTCTGGTTCAGGATCGCGTCGACGGCGATGGCGGTCTTGCCGGTCTGACGGTCGCCGATGATCAGCTCGCGCTGGCCGCGGCCGATCGGGATCAGCGCGTCGATGGCCTTGAGGCCGGTCTGCATCGGCTCATGCACCGATTTCCGGGGAATGATGCCGGGCGCCTTCACGTCCACGCGGCGGCGTTCGGACGAAG
>PNMC01000449.1 GCA_013823365.1 Parvibaculum sp.
CGACATGACGTTCTCCCCTGTTGCGATTTGCGGGGGAGTGTAGCGAGGGGCGGGCGGAAGCCCAAATAGAGATCGAAAGGATTGTCCGCTTTCGACTATTCGTCAGAGAGAGGCGGATTGCGGAAGGCAGCGAGGATCAGCCGGTCGTTCATCCGGTCGCGCCGCGCGGGCGGCGTGTCGAGGTCGATCGAGACGGTGACGCCGTCATGGCGCATGGCGCGGCCGCGGGCGAAGCCGACGCCCGGCACCTCGAGCGCGACATCCGCGCCGAGGGCCGGCAGCGGCGTGACCTCGACAAGGGCACCGGTCGCGGACATTTCATGGATCAGGCATTCGGCATCGACGCCGGCAAAGACGATGCGGCCCTCGATGCGCGCGGCGATGCGCCGGGCGCGACGGCGTTCCGCATCCGTTTGATTTTCCTGAGTGTTTTCCGGCCCGGCTTCGATCGGTATGGCCATGAGAAGCGCCTCCGCCGCTCAGGCTAGAGGCGAGAGATTGCCAAACCCTTGCGCCGGTCTGCCGGGCGGGCCTCAGGCCGGCTTCTTCTGATCCTCGCGCCGGGCGGCGAGGAAATCGCCGATGACCTTTTCGAAGTCGATGCGCTTGCCGAGCGTGGCCATCGGACCTGCGGTGAGCGCGCCATCGACGGCGATGGTCTGGCCGTTGACGAAAGTGGACTCGTCGCTTGCGAGGAAGAGGGCGGCATTCGCGATGTCTTCAGGAAGGCCCGAGCGCGGCGTCGGTTGGATTTTCGCAAGATGCGTCTTCATCACTTCGGCGAACTGGTCGGCCACCTGTGTGCCGAGGCCGAGGCCGGAGCCGAAGATCGAGGTGGCGATGCCGCCGGGGCAGATCGCATTGGAGCGCACGAAATGCGGCGCGAGTTCGAGGGCGGCGCAGCGCGAGAAGTGATGCACGGCTGCCTTGCAGGCCGAATAGACGAGGGGACCGTAGCCCGCCTGGAGGCCGGCGACGGAGGCCGTCGAGATGATCGAGCCCGATTGCTGCGCCTTCATGTGGGGCACGGCGTATTTGTAGCCGAGCACGACGCCTTTCAGCAGAACGCCGACGGTTTCGTCGAAGCCGTTCATGTCGATCTCGGCGAGTTCGCCGCCGACGCCGCCATAACCGGCATTGTTGAAGAGGATGTCGAGGCGGCCGAACTTCTTCACGGTGTGATCGACGAGGTGCTTCACTTCGTCTTCATGC
>PNMC01000450.1 GCA_013823365.1 Parvibaculum sp.
GAATCCCCTGCTTTCGCCCCATGCATTGCGTGGTTTTGTGGCATCCAATCGGGATGTTGTCCAGCCCTGCCGCACCTGTGGCAGGATGACGCATCGCCGCAGTGGAGAAGGGGCTTCCGGAAACTGAATCGGGAGGTCCGATTTATACCGTGTCCTTATCCGCACGCTCTCCCCGAGGGAGGGGTGCGGCGGAACCGATGACGAGGCTCGCGAGGGAGACGGTCCCCCCCCTCCCCGAAATTCACTGTGTGAATTTCGACCCTCCCTCAAAGGGAGGGTGGCACTCAAGAGAGGCCGAAATACAAGGAAAGCCCATGCGTCTTGCCCTTTATGAACCCGATATTCCACCCAATCTGGGCACGATGATCCGGCTCGGTGCGTGTCTTGGCGTGCCGATCGACGTGATCGAGCCTTGCGGCTTCCCCTGGGACGACCGCGACCTGAAGCGGGCGGCCATGGATTACGGCCCGCTGGCGGAGGTGAGGCGGCATGGTTGTTGGGAGTCATTCTTAACTGAGAAGCCGGGCGATGCGCGGGTCGTGCTGCTGACGACCAAGGCCGCCCTGCCCTTCACCGATTTCGCCTTCCAGCCTTCCGACATTCTGCTTGTCGGGCGGGAGAGCTCGGGCGTGCCGGAGGCGGTGCATCGCCGGGCGGATGCGCGGGTGACCATCCCGATGCAGTTCCCTGCCCGCTCGCTCAATGTGGCGCTGGCGGCGGCGACCGTTCTTTCCGAGGCGCTCAGACAGACAAACGGGTTTCCGGGCGGGTTTCCGGGCGGTAAGTAAGGAACCGGTCACGTCATTGCGAGCGGAGCGAAGCAATCCAGGGGCGGCAGACGCATGCGCTTGTGACTCCTGGATTGCTTCGTCGGCCTTGCCTCCTCGCAATGACGGATCAGGCTAATGTTACTTGTACAAAGAAAAAAACATGAGCGACGAGAAGACGATTGCCGCGCGCAAGGCGCGGGCCGAGGCCTGGTTCCGCGAATTGCGCGACACGATCTGCGCGGAGTTCGAGCGCATCGAGGACGAGCTCACCGGCCGTTTCGCGGACCGGCCGGCGGGACGCTTCGAGCGGACGCCGTGGACGCGCGGCGACGGCGCACACGATGAAGGCGGCGGCGAGATGTCCGTCATGCATGGCCGCGTCTTCGAGAAGGTGGGCGTTCACATCTCGACCGTCCATGGCGAATTCTCCGAAG
>PNMC01000451.1 GCA_013823365.1 Parvibaculum sp.
GCCGATGCCGGCGGCCGCCCAGCCCGAATAGGAGTTCAGCATCGACACGACGACGGGCATGTCCGCGCCGCCGATCGGAATGATGATCAGGAAGCCGATGATGAAGGAGAGGATCGTGATCGCAAGGAAGAGCTCGATCGTCTGACGCGAGGGGTCCGAGCAGAGCCAGCCGATGCCGCCGACAATGGCAATCGCCATCGCCGCATTGATGACATGGCGGCCGGGCAGCATGATCGGCGCACCCGACATATTCCCGTTCAGCTTCGCGAAGGCGATGACCGAGCCCGAGAAGGTGATCGCGCCGATGGCGACACCGATACCCATTTCGATCAGGTTTGCCGCATGGATCGCGTGGAACGAGCCGATGCCATAGGCTTCCGGCGCGAGGAACGCGGACCACGCAACGAACACCGCCGCAAGGCCGACCAGCGAATGGAACGCCGCGACAAGCTGCGGCATCTGCGTCATGGCGATGCGCCGCGCGATGACGGCGCCGATACCGCCGCCGATGGCGAGGCCGACGACGATCATGCCCCAGGTGAGCGCATTCTGCGCCTGCAACAGCGTGAGCGTGGTGACGATCGCGATCGTCATACCGATCATGCCGTAGATATTGCCCTGGCGGGACGTCTCGGGCGAGGAAAGCCCGCGCAGCGCCAGAATGAAGAGCACCGCGGAAACGACGTAGAGAACGGCCGCTATATTGGCTGACATGTGACGGCCCCTCTCAGCGCTGCTTTTTCTTGTACATGGCGAGCATTCGCTGCGTGACCAGGAAGCCCCCGAAGATATTCACCGAGGCAAGTACCACCGCGATGAAGCCGAAGCCCTTGGAAACCCATCCGGTCTCCGCGCCTGCCTGGGCAAGATCGAGACCGACGGCGATCAGCGCGCCGACGATGATGACCGACGAAATGGCGTTCGTGACCGACATCAACGGCGTGTGCAACGCGGGCGTCACGCTCCAGACGACGTAATAGCCGACGAAGATCGCGAGCACGAAAATCGCGAGCCGGAAAACAAAGGGATCGATAGCGGCCGCTTCCATCAGTTGCCTCCTTCGCGGAGCGACGGATGCACCACCTGACCGTCCTTGGTCAGACAGGTGCCCGTGATGATTTCGTCTTCCCAGTTGATCGCAAGAGCCTTGGTATCCTTGTCGATCAGCGGGGTGATGAAGTTGAG
>PNMC01000452.1 GCA_013823365.1 Parvibaculum sp.
GAACATTTTCGGCACCGTCGCGCTCGGCTGGATGTGGGCGCAGATGGCGAAGGTCTCGCTCGCCAAGCTCAAGGCCGGCGAAGGCAATCCCGAATTCTACAAGCGGAAGCTCACGCTGGCGCGCTACTGGATGGAGCGCGAAATGCCGCTCACCTCCGGCTGGCTCGAACGCGCCAAGATGGGCGCCGACGGCTTCATGGAACTCGATGAAGCCGCCTTCTGAGACTTCAGATAGAGAATACGGAAAGGGCGCCCTGAGGGGCGCCCTTTTTGTTTGCCTCCAACAAAAATGTCACCCCCGGGCTCGACCCGGGGGTCCACAGCGGCACCCAATAATGCCGGTGACAGGTCTGGAAGCTTTCTTTCGAAGAGTGACGGCGCGTTCCGCGCCTTCTGGATTGCCGGGTCAAGCCCGGCAATGACATGTGTATTTACGCCGGAATGACACCTGTGGTGTGATGACGCGGAACAAGTCCTCATATCCTTGTCAGTTGACGGATGATGCTTCCGGCGCGAGAAAGGCGCATGACGACGCTTCGTTTCACACCCGTCTCGCCCGCCGACCGCGCCACGCTCGAAACGCTGGTGCGCGACTACTATGCCTTTGACGGTCACGACTATGTCGACGCCGAACAGGGTCCGGCGCTCGACCTCGTCTGCGCCGGCGAAGCGAACGCACTTGCCTTCCTCATCCATGACGGGACGGCGCTGGCGGGCTATCTGATCCTCACCATCGGCTTCTCGGTCGAATATGGCGGGCGTGACGGCTTCATAGACGAATTGCATCTGGTCGAAGCCTGCCGCGGCCGCGGCCTCGGGCGCGAGGTGATGGATTTCGCGGAGCGCGCGGCGCGCGAGGCCGGCATCCGCTATCTCCATCTCGAGGTGGAGCTGCACAACGAGCGCGCAAGACGGCTCTACGATGCGCGGGGCTATGAGGATTCCGGCCGCACGCTGATGTCGAAGCGGCTGGCGGATTGACGCCGCATTTGCCCATTTCCCCTGCGTCATATAGCTTCCCCGCACTCGAAAATCCGAAACGGGGGAACCCAGATGAAAAATCTCTTCAGCGTCGAGGGCAAGACGGTCCTCATCACCGGCGGCTCGCGCGGCATCGGCGAGATGATCGCGACCGGCTTTGTGGAAAACGGCGCCAAGGTCTATATCACCGCGCGCAAGGC
>PNMC01000453.1 GCA_013823365.1 Parvibaculum sp.
ACCTGCCCCACGAGATCGCCAAGGAAGGCCGAGAAGGCGACGAGGTTGATATTCACGGCGAGCAGCATCAGCTCGATCGACATGAGAATGACGATCACATTCTTCCGGTTCAGGAAGATGCCGAAAATGCCCAGCGTGAACAGGATTGCCGCCACGGTGAGATAGTGTTCGAGGCCGATTGCCATCTATTGTCTCCTGCCCGTCGCGCCGCCGGCGCGGGGCCAGTCCCCTTCAAACCTTGCGGCGGCGCGAGACCCGCGCCGCCCGTTCAACCTTCTCAGAGCCCCTGCCCGGGCTCGACCTTCTTCATCTCGATCGCGTCTTCGCGCTTGCGGCCCACCTGATTGCGGATGACCTGGCGCTTCACGTTCGGCTTGTGGCGCAGCGTGAGCACGATGGCGCCGATCATGGCGATGAGCAGGATCATGCCCGCCGCCTGGAAGAGATAGATATATTGCGTGTAGACGATCTGGCCGAGGGCGCGGGTATTGTGCACCTCGGCGATGGCGGGCGCGGGCGCGGCGGCGATGCCCGCCGCTTCCGGCGCGATGACCCAGCTGCCGAAGACGAGCACAAGCTCGATCAGCAGGATGATGCCGACAAGGGCGCCGACCGGCAGGTATTGCAGGAAGCCCTGACGCAGCTCCGCGAAGTCGACATCGAGCATCATCACCACGAAGAGGAAGAGCACGGCGACGGCGCCCACATAAACGATGACGAGAATGAGCGCGAGGAACTCCGCGCCGAGCAGCACGAAGAGCGCCGCCGCGTTGAAGAAGGCGAGGATCAGGAACAGCACGGAGTGCACCGGATTGCGCGCCGCGATGACCATGAATCCCGCCGCGACGGTTATCGCCGCGAAGAGATAGAATGCGATGGCGGTGGCAATCATCTGGTTCCTCGTCCCGTCTTCCCGTGTGGCCGTTCAGCGATAGGGCGCATCGAGCGCGATATTCTTCGCGATCTCGCGTTCCCAGCGGTCGCCATTCGCCAGAAGCCGGTTCTTGTCGTACATGAGTTCTTCGCGAGTTTCGGTCGCGAATTCGAAATTCGGTCCTTCGACGATCGCATCGACCGGGCATGCCTCCTGGCAGAGGCCGCAATAGATGCATTTCGTCATGTCGATGTCGTAGCGCGTGGTGCGGCGCGTGCCGTCGTTACGGCGGGGG
>PNMC01000454.1 GCA_013823365.1 Parvibaculum sp.
CGGCGATGAGGCCCGCGCCCATCTCGGCAATATCGTGACCGTGCATCCGAAGGACGCGCTGGGCAGCGCGCTCGATGCGCTGGGCACGGCGGGCAAGACCGTGCTGGTCGATCCCGCCACCTGCGCCTCGTGGATCGAGGCGCGGCTTTCCACAGCCGGTGCAGAAGTGAAGCGCGGCGCGGACCCCTGCGAACTGCCGAAGGCGATCAAGAACGACGCCGAAGTCGCAGGCACGCGCGCGGCCCATCTCCGCGACGGACAGGCGCTGACGAAATTCCTGGCATGGATCGCAGCGGAAGCGCCGAAAGGCACCGTGACCGAGATCGATGCCGCCAAGCGCCTCGAAACCTTCCGCGCCGAAACCGGCAAGCTGAAGGATGTGAGCTTCGACACGATCTCGGGCGCCGGCGAAAACGGCGCCATCGTGCATTACCGCGTGACCGAGGGCACCAACCGCAAACTCAATCCCGGCGAACTCTTCCTCGTCGATTCCGGCGCGCAATATATGGACGGCACGACCGACGTGACCCGCACCATCGCCATCGGCAAGCCGGGCGCGGAAGAGCGCGACCGCTTCACCCGCGTGCTGAAAGGCCATATCGGCATCGCCACCGCCCGCTTCCCGGAAGGTACCTCGGGCGCGCAGCTCGATGCCTTCGCCCGCATGGCGCTCTGGAAGGCCGGGCTCGACTATGACCACGGCACCGGCCACGGCGTCGGCTCCTATCTGTCGGTCCATGAAGGCCCGCAGCGCATTTCCAAGATGGGCCACCAGCCCTTGAAGCCCGGCATGATCGTCTCGAACGAGCCCGGCTACTACAAGACCGGCGCCTATGGCATCCGCATCGAAAATCTCGTCGTGGTGACGCCGCCCGCCCCCGTTGAAGGCGGCGAGCGCATGATGCTCGGCTTCGAAACGCTGACGCTCGCGCCCATCGATCTCGCGCTGGTGGAAAAGAGCCTGCTCTCGGAAGAGGAAGTGGCGTGGCTCAACGCCTATCACGCCCGCGTCCGCGAGGCGCTTACCCCCGGCCTCAACGCGGAAACTCGCGCCTGGCTCGAAGAGGCAACGCGGGCAATTTAATCGCTACTTGCGCAGCTTCTGCCTGAGCTTCAGCGGCAGCCGCTCGAAGAGCCTCTTCGCGGCGGGACGCGCCCATGCCG
>PNMC01000455.1 GCA_013823365.1 Parvibaculum sp.
GTCTTGTGGCGATCAAGCCGCGGCTCTTTCGAGCTTTGGCACCTGCAGTCTCGGACAGGTAAACGGACGATGGCGCAGCCACTCCGGTTTCCACCGAAGTGACCACACGTCCCGTCCGTTCCTCGCCGCCCGCAAGCCGAAACCTGCGGGCGGAAACTCTTGCCGGCGCTTACGCGCCCGCCGCGATGCTCTGCGGCTCGACCTTCACGCCAGGGCCCATGGTGGAGCTGATGGCGATCCGCTTGATATACGTGCCCTTCGCACCGGCGGGCTTCGCCTTCTGCACCGCGTCGATCAGCGCACGGATGTTCCCGGCGATCTGGTCTTCGGTGAAGCTGGCCTTGCCGATACCGGCATGAACGATACCCGCCTTCTCGACACGGAACTCGACGGCGCCGCCCTTGGCGGCTTTCACCGCTTCGGCAACATCCGGCGTCACCGTACCGACCTTCGGGTTCGGCATCAGGCCGCGCGGGCCGAGCACCTTACCGAGGCGGCCGACAAGCGGCATCATGTCCGGCGTGGCGATGCAGCGATCGAAGTCGATCTTGCCGGCCAGCACGATCTCGGCGAGGTCTTCCGCGCCGACGACATCGGCGCCCGCGGCCTTCGCCTGATCCGCCTTATCGCCCTTCGCGAACACGGCCACGCGAACCGAGCGGCCCGAGCCGTTCGGCAGCGCCACGACGCCGCGCACCATCTGATCGGCGTGACGCGGATCGACGCCAAGAGCGATCGCAACCTCGATCGTCTCGTCGAACTTCGCGCTCGCACGATCCTTGATGAGCTTCACGGCTTCCCCGAGACCGTAGGTCTTCTTGCGGTCGATACCGTCGCGGGCCTTTTCAATACGCTTTCCTGCTTTGCTCGACATCTCGCTCACTCCACAACCTGAAGGCCCATGGAACGGGCGGAACCTGCAATGATCTTCGTCGCCTGATCGAGGTCGTTCGCGTTCAGGTCGACGAATTTGGTTTCGGCGATCTCACGGCATTGCGCGAGCGTCACCGTACCGGCGGAGGCACGGCCCGGCGTCTTGGAGCCGGACTGGATCTTCGCCGCTTTCTTCAGGAAGTAGGACGCGGGCGGCGTCTTCATCGCGAAGGTGAAGGAGCGGTCCGAATAGGCCGTGATCACGACCGGGATCGGCATCCCCTGC
>PNMC01000456.1 GCA_013823365.1 Parvibaculum sp.
ATCGATGATCGGCTGAAAATCGCCGTCCTGCGTGCTCGTCGCGCCATAGGGCGCAATCACGCCGCGGTCGAGCGCCTCTTCGTGCAGCAACAGGCTCATGCGGAACATGTTGGCCGTCAGCCGCTTGTAAACGTCAAGCTGCCGCGCCTTGACCGCCGGGCTGATCTGGTTCTGCGGATCGCTGTTCCAGCGGGTTGGCACGGCGCGATTATAGGCGGTGAAGTAATGGAATTTAAGCCGGAAAGGCGGTGGTGCTTTGACCGTTGCATTGGTGCCGTAGCTCTGGACGACCATCCGCAGGAATTGCGTGAAGGTGCGGTGAACGAAATAATCCCCCTTCCACAATTGGACATGAAGATATTCGCCGACCTTGGTCGAATTGGATGGGTGCGTGCGCAGCAATCCGGGATCGAATCGCATCCCGATCATGAACCAGCTCAGCCGCAGTTCATCAGCGGCCTGTTCAACTGTCTTGGTCGAATTGATGCTGTCGATCACGAATTGGGGATAGCCGAGCAGCCGGAGCTGATCGTGCGACCGGTCGCGCGAGTTGATGTTCCCGGGCTGCCCTGCGGTCAGCAGCGAAGGGGCGTGGTCGCGCCGTTCGAAATCGCCGATTTCCCACATCGGATTCGGCAAAAACTCATCCAACCGGTCGCCGGTGCGCAACGTCACGGCCTCGCGTGCGAACGGGATGCGGAATGCCGGATCGGTCGCGAGATAGGAAAAGGCGGTCTGACCCTGGACAAAGCCGGTGCGCCGGAGCGTCTGGGTTCGGAACAGATGCTGGCCGATCAGCGTCGCGCGATATTTGACAAGCGACAGGTCGTGCGCTTTCCACTTGTCGGCCGGATCGGCGGGGGACACGGCGGAAAAACCCTCGGTCATTTCGTCGACCGCGAAATAGAGCTTCCAGAAGTTGAAATCTGACGGGTCGCGCAGATAGACATCTTGCAACCCGGTCCAGGCGGCGGCGAATTCCGGGCGCGGCACGCGCGGCAGATCAGCGACCCAATCGTTCATCGTCCCTTCGTGCGCGCCGTGGGCGATATCGGCTGACCAGAGCGGGAAGGGGATGCCGATGCGCAACGTATCAAAATCAACCGCCAGCAATTCGTCGCGGGCGCGGTGGGCGTCGGCCAGCGTGCGCACCGGGGT
>PNMC01000457.1 GCA_013823365.1 Parvibaculum sp.
CCAGGAAAATCTGATGGCTGTCGCGCTCGCGGAACCGCACCACCTTGTCCTCGATGGAGGGGCAATAGCGCGGCCCCACCCCTTCGATCCTTCCGGCATAGACCGGCGAAAATTTCAGGTTCTCCTCGATGATCCGGTGCCCGGCCTCGGTCGTCCTTGTGATATGGCAGGAGACCTGCGGCGTGGTGATTTTCCGCGTGAGAAACGAGAACGGCACCGGCGGATTGTCGCCCGGCTGTTCCTCCAGCGAGGCCCAGTCGATGCTGTCCGCAGCAAGGCGAGGCGGCGTGCCCGTCTTCAGGCGGCCGAGCTTCAGCCCCAGCCCGTAAAGCCGGTCGGACAGCCCGAGCGCCGGCGCCTCGCCCACCCGGCCTGCCGGGATACGTTCTGTCCCGATATGAATCATTCCGCGCAGGAAGGTTCCGGTGGTCAGCACCACGCGCCGCGTGCGGAACTGGCGCCCGTCCTCGGTAACGACGCCCCGCACCTCCCCGCCCTCGAGCATCAGGTCGGACACGCCGCCCTCGATCACTTCGAGATTTCGGTGGTTGAGGATCGCCTCCTGCATCGCCTGCCGGTAGAGCTTGCGGTCGGCCTGGGCGCGGGGCCCGCGCACGGCCGGGCCCTTGCGTCGGTTCAGCAGCCGGAACTGGATGCCGGCCGCATCGGCGACCCGCCCCATCAGCCCGTCCAGCGCATCGACCTCGCGCACCAGATGGCCCTTGCCGAGCCCGCCTATGGCGGGGTTGCAGGACATCTCGCCGATGGTCGCGATCTTGTGCGTGACGAGCGCCGTGCGCGCACCGGCCCGCGCGGCAGCAGACGCCGCCTCGCAGCCCGCATGGCCGCCGCCGATCACGATCACATCGAATTCGCGCGTCATCGAAACACCGGATGAAGGACCAGAAAAAGAAAAGTGCTTGTGGCCGTAGGAACGGATTCGAGGGCCACCTTTCGCAGAGCAATAGCCGCCTCCGCCTGCCCCGTCAAACTTTTCCACAGAGTCGAACGAGGATTCCACCGAGTTGAGGATTCTCGCGCAAGCCCTTGTCAGGGAATCGGATTCGGGGCTTGGCCATGTTTCACGTGAAACAGCAGGCCCCCTCACCCTTCCCACCGCCGCTTCGCGACGGCGCGCCCCTTCCCTCTCCCCC
>PNMC01000458.1 GCA_013823365.1 Parvibaculum sp.
GCGGGCTTGCGCTTCGCAGGAGCCTTCCGCTTGGCCGGTGCCTTCTTGGCAGCGGTCTTGCGGGCGGCAGGCTTCTTCGCAGCCGTCTTGCGGGCGGCAGGCTTCTTCTTCGCAGCCGTCTTACGGGCGGCAGGCTTCTTCGCAGCCGTCTTCTTGGCGGCGGGCTTCTTCTTCGCTGCGGGCTTGCGCTTCGCAGGCGCCTTCTTGGCAACGGTCTTCTTGGCAACCGCCTTCTTGGCAGCAGGCTTCTTCTTCGCAGCCGGCTTCTTCTTGGCGGGGGCCTTCTTCGTTGCGGTCTTCGTCGCAGCGAGCTTCTTCACCGTCTTCTTGGCGGCCGGCTTCTTCTTGGCAGCCGGCTTTTTCGCGGCGGGCTTCTTGGCCGCAGCGGCCTTCGGCTTAGCTTTCGTCTTCGTGGTCGTAGCCATGTTTCTCTAGCTCCTGATGTGCCGTTTCGTTTGGCGACAATCCATGTACTCGTAACGCACACATTGCTAGCGCCCTCGTACCCCTCAGGCGCACACGCCAATTACTATGAGCGCGCATTTTGCGCTCGGCAACTGAATGCAACAGAGTTGTGCACGAGCGTCGGCGCCACTCTCCGGGGAAAGTGGTTACCAAAACGTTCACTCGGGGGCCGGAAAATTTCGTCAGCCGTCGGACGATAGACCGAGTTTCCTGGCGAGAATTTCGTTCACGACTTGCGGATTTGCCTTGCCAGACGTGGATTTCATGACTTGTCCGACAAACCAGCCCGCAAGTTGGGGCTTGACTTTCGTTTGCTCGACTTTATCGGGATTGGCGGCGATGATGGCGTCGATCGCGGCCTCGATAGCCCCAAAATCCGTGACTTGCTGCAGGCCTTCATCCTCGACGATTTTGGCCGGGTCACGACCCGTTTTGTACATCGAATCAAAAACCTGCTTCGCGATTCGCCCCGAGATGGTGCCGTCGGCGATGAGATCTATGAGCTCTCCGAGCTGCCTTGCGGCCACCGGAGTCTCCTCGATCGAGTGCCCTTCGCGGTTCAGAGCACCGAACAATTCGCCCGTCACCCAGTTCGCCGCGAGCTTCGCATCGCGCCCCCTGGCGACCTCCTCGAAGTAGTCCGCACGCGCCGCCTCGCCGATCAGAACGGTCGCGTCATAGGG
>PNMC01000459.1 GCA_013823365.1 Parvibaculum sp.
AGAGCCGCAACGTCCCTGCTCCTTCGGGCGGGCGATAACAAATCGGCGCTTGAGAAAAACTATACCAGAGTCTAGTTTCGGGGCAGGAAATCGAACGGCAGGGCATGACCAGACTATTGAAATCGAGCCGCAACGGAGCCCCGAAGCCAGAAGCGCCCAAGCGCCCCGGCAAGAAGGAACGCACCCGCCAGGAAATCTATCGCGCGGCGATGAAGCTTTTTGCCGAAAGCGATTATGACAAGGTCACCATCGAGGAGATCTGTGCCGAGGCCGGCATCGCCAAGGCGACCTTCTTCCTCCATTTTGCAGGCAAGTCGGCCCTGATCGGCGTCTTCAACGAGGAAGTGACGGGCTCTCTGGCGGAGCGGCTGGCGGAATATGAAGGCAGCGCCGAAGAAGAGCTCCTCCTGCTGGTGTCGCTGCTGCGCGAAGCCTGGGAAGTGAACGCCACGGTGCTTCACAAGATGCTGAGCGAGTTCCTCGATCAGCCGGCCCTCGTCTCCAAGGCGGCGGAAGCGAATGAAAGCGTACTTGCGCATGTGATGCGCATTGTGGAGCGCGGTCAGGAGCGGGGCGAGTTCTCCGATACCTTTCCGCCGCAGGTTGCCGCCGTCGCGCTTGTTGCCGCCTGGAGCGCCTTCACCGCCTGGTGGCTCCAGAACCCGGAGATGGACCGGACCGAGATCAACCGGTCGCTGGTGGAGTTCCAGCTCAACGGCCTCCGCAAGAAGAAATGACCGGCGAACGCCGGAACGACTATTGCAACCCCAGGGAGAACCCCATGTACGGACAAAAAATGCGTTTTGGCGCCTTCATCGCGCCCTTTCACCCTCTCAATGAAAACCCGACCCTCGCGCTCGACCGCGATATCGAACTCGTCCAGTGGATGGACCAGCTCGGCTATGACGAAGCATGGATCGGCGAGCATCATTCGGCGGGCTACGAGCTGATCGCGAGCCCCGAACTCTTCATCGCCACGGTCGCCGAGCGCACGCGCAACATCAAGCTCGGCACCGGCGTTTCCTCGTTGCCCTATCACCACCCGCTGATGCTGGCCGACCGCATCAACCAGCTCGACCATATCACCCGCGGTCGCGTGATGCTGGGCGTGGGCCCGGGCTCGCTCCCCTCCGACGCC
>PNMC01000460.1 GCA_013823365.1 Parvibaculum sp.
GGGCGAATAGGGCTTCGCCTCCGCCTTTGGAAAATTGCTGCAAAGAATAAGGTCAGCCATCTGGCCCACCCTCCCCCTGTGGGAGGGTCAAACCGCTGCAAGCGGTTTGGGGAGGGGGACTCCGTTCGCCGCAGATGGATCGTCACAATGCGCTCGCTCACCCCTCCCCGGAAAATTCCGCGCTTCGCTTGAATTTTCCGACCCTCCCACAAGGGGGGTGGTTCTTTTGAGGGGTAAATGAGAAAGCGGTGAGGCGCTTCAACGATTAAGTGCGGATATCAGACCTGCCCCTCCGCAAAGGCTTTGACCAGCTGATGCGCGATCGCGAAGGCGGGCGGCAGCCAGATCGTGCCGTCGCCTTCGCCTGCGAGAATTTTCCGCGCCTCCTCGCGCGTGATCCAGCGCCCGCCCGAAAGCTCGACGCCGTCCACCTTGAACTCTTCGGAATCCGCCACCGCATGGCAGCCGATCATCAGCGATGAGGGGTAAGGCCAGGGCTGTGTGGAGTGGTAGGTGACGGTGGAAACGGAAATCCCCGCCTCTTCCTCCATCTCGCGCGCCACCGCTTCCTCGATCGATTCGCCGGGCTCCACGAAGCCCGCCAGCGCGGAATGCATGCCCTTCGGCCAGATTTCCTGCCGCCCCACGAAACATTTCTCGCCATGCGTCGCGAGCATGATGACGACGGGGTCGGTGCGCGGGAAATGCTCCGCCTTGCAGGAGGGGCAGACGCGCTTGTAGCCCGCTTCCGCCATCTCGCTCTTCGCGCCGCAGACCGAGCAGAAGCCGTGGCGGCTGTGCCAGTCGATCATCGATTTCGCCTGCGCCATGATCGCAAGCTCCGTCGGCGTGATCTCGCCCGCCATCGCCAGCCCGCGCAAATCCTCGAACGCGCCCTGGCCTTTGAGGGCAGGGTGGTTCTCCACATCCTGCGTGCCGCTCACATCCGCCGCGAACAGCGCCTTGCCCCGCTTGTTGATGCCGAGAAAGACGGTGATGCCGCCGCCCGCAAGTTCCGGCAGCAGCGAGGCCGGCGTCCAGCCGATATCCTTGCCCTCAGAGGGCTGCGCCTCCGGCAGCACGAAGGGCTCCCAGTCGCGCCGCTTCTGGCGGCGGAACGGCACGAAAAGGCTCGAA
>PNMC01000461.1 GCA_013823365.1 Parvibaculum sp.
TCCGGCGTGGCGACTTGACACAAGGCGGTGTTGTGGAAAGCGGCACTCTCACCATCGCGCGCGAGGGCGGGGACAGCCTGATCGTGCCAGTCGTGGGGATTATCGGCTGCGCGGCATGAGCCGGTCGGCTCAGCCGTTCGTCACCTCCGCGCGGCGCCGTTCGAGCCACTGGCGCTCGGCCTCGCCGGGGGCCAGCGACAGCGCGCGCTGATACGCGGCGTGCGCTTCGCCCGACAGACCCAGCCGGTGGAGCAAGCCCGCACGCACGGCGTGATAGGGCAGGAACGAGGCAAGCCCGGGCATGTCGAGCGCGTCAACCGCCTCCAGCGCAGCGGCACATCCTGCGACCTCTGCCAGCGCCACGGCGCGGTTCAACCTTGTGATCGGGTCATCACGCACCGCGATCAGTGCGTCATAGATTGCCAGAATGGCCGACCATGGTGGCGGTTCGGCGAGCGAAGGCCGTGAGCACCATTCGGCGTGGATCAATGCGGCAAGCACGCGGGGCCGCGCGGGAGCGATGGCGAGTGCACGGGCGAGCAGCGCCTGTCCCTCGGCAATCAGCACCTTGTCCCACCGCGCCGGATCCTGTTTGGAAAGCGGTACCATACTGCCCTTCCCGTCGACCCGCGCTGGCCGCCGCGCTTCCGCAAAGCGCATCGTCGCGGCAAGCGCGAGCACCTCGGGCTCATCCGGCATCATCTGGGTCAGCGTCGCGGTGATGCGCAACATTTCGCGCGCATAGGCGGCATAGGGGCCAACACCCGCGCCATCGGCATGCGCCTGGGCATAAGCGACGTCGAGGGTGCTGAGGACGGCATCAAGCCGCTCTGCCCAGGCATCTGGACCGGGCACGGCGTAACCGATGCCCGCGCGTGCGATTTTGCGTTTGGCGCGGACCAACCGCTGCGCCAGTGTCGGCTCGGGGACCAGGAAGGCGCGGGCAATCTCCTCGGTCGTCAACCCGCACACCACGCGCAGCGTCAGCGCGGCCCGCGCTTCGGGATGGATCGCCGGGTGGCAACACGTGAAGATCAGCGCGAGCCGCTCATCGGGGATCGGGCATGCCTCGATCATCAATTGCTCCGCAGTCGGTTCGGGCACTGGCTCGGATAGCGTGGCGG
>PNMC01000462.1 GCA_013823365.1 Parvibaculum sp.
GGGCCGCGGAAAGAGCTTCAGCACGGCGGCGGTGATGATGCCGAGCGTGCCTTCCGATCCGAGAAAGAGATGGCGAAGGTCATAGCCCGTATTGTCCTTCCGGAGGCCGGTCAGCCCGTTCCAGACGTCGCCATTGGCGAGCACCACTTCGAGGCCGAGCACGAGGTCGCGCGCATTGCCATAGCGCAGCACCTGCGTGCCGCCCGCATTGGAGGCGAGATTGCCGCCGATCTGGCAGCTGCCTTCGGAGGCAAGACTGAGCGGGAACAGACGGCCGGCCTTTTCCGCTTCCGCCTGCACTTCGGCGAGCGTCACGCCCGCTTCCACGGTGAGCGTGTTGTTGGCGGTGTCGATGGCGCGAACGCGGTTCATGCGGGAAAGCGAGAGGATGATCGCATCGCCGCTGCCATCCGGTATCTGCCCGCCGACAAGCCCCGTATTCCCGCCCTGCGGCACGACCGGCACACCGGCTTCGTGCGCAATCCGCATGATCGCCGAAACTTCCTCCGTCGAGGCGGGTTTCAGCACGGCCGCCGCCCGCCCGTGAAACAGCTCCCGCCGCTCCTCGAGATAGGGCGCCATGTCGCGCTCATCGCCGATGAAGCCTTTGGGGCCGGTGACGGCTTTCAGCTTTGCGAGGATTTCGGACGTGGGTTTCATGCGTCTCTCTTATCACACACGCTTGTGAGCGCGGACGCCCGAATGGAGCCAGTGGGCGCGGCCCGTGCCGTCGTCGCCGAGGAAATGCCAGCTCTGCGGCAGCGTCATGCCGGGCGGGACGCCGAGGAAGAGCTCGGCACTCACCGGCTCAAGGGGAATACGCTTCGGCCCGCCGGACATGACGGCATAGTCCGGCGCGGGCGTGACGGTGGCGATGAGTTCTCCGCCTTCCTCGCTCACTTCGATCTCCTCCATCGTGTTTGCATAGCTGCCGAGATAGCGCGCCGGGGCGATGGTCAATGCGGCATCGGGTTCCGGCGGCGCGGGCGGCGCGATCCCGGCGGCGTCCGGGAAAATCTCGCGGATCAGCCGGTCGGCGAGCGCCTTGCCATTGCCGCCATTGGTGAGGAGGCAGACGGCCGTGCCGCTTGCCGGGTGATAGCGCGCCCAGGCCGCCTG
>PNMC01000463.1 GCA_013823365.1 Parvibaculum sp.
CACGGCACCCTGCCGGAGCCGGTCGAGCAGATTGCCGAGCGCCCCCCCAACCACGAGCCCGAGGGCGGATGCCGTCAGGCGGCTGTCGCTTCGATGGATCCAGATAAGGAGGCCGGCGACTATAGCGAGCGGGAACGCCATCAGGAGCCAAACCGGCGCCTGGCCGAACAATCCGAAGCTCACGCCGGTGTTAAAGCCGAGCACGAGATTAAAGAAGCCGGTGACGGGAATGACCTGAGGTGGATTCATAACATGGTCCATGACCCACCACTTCGTCGCCTGATCAATGAAAAACCCGCCAAGGGCGAGTGGAAGGCCGAGCCTGAGCATGTCCGAATGTCCTTTAAACTCCGGCTTAGCCGATCCGACCGAGGGCCGGGAACGTCTGGAGCAGCCATATTGCAAAGCTAGAGAGATGGCCGGTGATCATGGCGATGCCCATCACCACCATCACCCCACCAGCGACGATTTTGAGCACCCGGCCGGTGCGGCGCATCGACATCATCCGCGCCATGAACCCGCGCATGAATAAAGCCGCCAAGATGAAAGGGAGGCCAAGGCCCAGGGAATAGACGGCGAGCAGCGTCGTTCCGCTTGCAACCGTGGCGTTGGCAGCGGAGAGGGTCAGAATCGCACCTAGCACTGGTCCGATGCAGGGAGTCCAGCCGAACGCAAAAGCGAGACCCAGGAGATAAGCGGCCCCAGCGCTTCCGCTGCCCGGATTGGCATGGAACCGGGCTTCACGATTGAGCCAGGGCATTGGTACGAGGCCGGTCGTGAATAGGCCGAAGACGATAACGATCCCTCCGCCAATCAGGTTCGCTTCGAAAAGATACATGCGCAAGAGCCGGCTCAACACGGTGGCGCTGGCCCCAAGGATGACAAACACGGTCGTGAAGCCGAGCACGAAGCAGAGGCTGAGGCCGAGAGTTCGGCCCGCTGCCCTGAATTCTGTATCGGCCGCAATTCCGTCCGGGCTAATCGTGCGGCCTGCAACGTAGGAAATATAGCCCGGCACCAGCGGCAGAACGCAGGGCGACAGGAAGGATATAACGCCAGCGGCGAAAGCCGTCGCCATTCCGATACTGGAGAACTCCATCAGCCAATCTCGCCC
>PNMC01000464.1 GCA_013823365.1 Parvibaculum sp.
AAGGATTCCCTTGAGACTCGGGAGTCTACCCGTCGGCAAAAGGGGGGGTCAAAGTAAAACCTAAGGATTTCTGCGGAAAATTGGGGTGCGGCGGACATGAAAAACGGGAGCCAAGTGGCTCCCGTTTAACGATTTTTGCCTGTTTGCCATAAATTATGGCACTTAATGGGCCGTGACCTGCTCCGGCACGTCCTGCCGCTTGCCGGCCGCCGCCTGCTCGGCGAGCCAGGCCTCCTCGTCCCATTCGATCGGCTCGGGCATGCGGGTGAGCGCATGACGGAGCACCTCGTCGATGGTGTTCACGGGGACGATTTCCAGACCGTTCTTCACATTGTCCGGAATGTCCGCGAGATCCTTCGCATTGTCCTGCGGGATCAGCACCTTCTTGATGCCGCCGCGCAGTGCCGCGAGGAGCTTCTCCTTCAGGCCGCCGATGGGCAGCACCCTGCCCCTGAGCGTCATCTCGCCCGTCATGGCCACATCCTTGCGGACGGGAATGCCGGTCATCACCGAGACGATGGCCGTCGTCATGGCCGTGCCGGCGGAGGGACCGTCCTTCGGCGTTGCGCCTTCCGGCACGTGGACGTGGATGTCGCGGCGGTCGAAGAGCGGCGGCTCGATGCCGAAGCGGGTCGCCCGCGAGCGGACATAGGAATTCGCCGCCGAAATCGACTCCTTCATGACATCGCGCAGGTTGCCCGTCACCGTCATGCGGCCCTTGCCGGGCATCATCACGCCTTCGATGGTGAGGAGCTCGCCGCCGACTTCCGTCCAGGCAAGACCCGTCACGATGCCGACCTGGTCCTCGCCCTCGGCCTCGCCATGGCGATACTTCGGGATACCGGCATAGTCGGCGATGTTTTCCATCGTCAGCTCGATCGACTTCCTGTCCGGGTTGGTGATGATTTCCTTCACCGCCTTACGGGCAAGGTTGTTCAGCTCGCGCTCGAGATTGCGGACACCGGCCTCACGCGTGTAAGCGCGGATGAGGAGGCGCAGCGCGTCGTCGTCGATCGACCATTCGCCCTTGCGCAGACCATGCGCCTCGACCGCCTTGGAGATGAGGTGGCGGCGGGAAATCTCGACCTTCTCGTCTTCCGTGTAA
>PNMC01000465.1 GCA_013823365.1 Parvibaculum sp.
GCGCGCGTAGAGAAACCACGACTCGGGTGCCTTGCGACCCGCTGCCTGCTCGGCGTCGATAAGTTGCTTGAGCGCGGCCAAACCACCCGCGATATCGCCTCCTTCAGCCTTGGCTCGCACAATGTTCAGGCCAAGATTGGGCCCCGCATAGCCCGACGTGCGGGCCAGTTCGAACAGCCGCACCGCCTCCGCATAGTTCTTGGTTTCATAAGCGATTTCCCCCAGGCGATTGGCATATGTGCCGCGATCGCTCGCCGATGATTTGGGATTGGCGAGCAGCGCGGTCAGCGGGGCAACCAGCGCGCTTTCGCGTTGACGGTAAATCGCCACATTGCCCTTGGCAGCGGCCTGAATCTTCTGATCTTCGATCTGGAGCCGGAAAATCTGCTTGTAATAAATGTCATCCTCGGTTTTAGCCGCTGCCTCGGCTGCCGCGACGAGCGGTTCCGCCACAGCAAGATCAGCCGTCACATCCGCTGCGAGCGACGCGCGCTGCTTGTCGCGGATCGCCCGGATTGCGGTCTCGGCGGGGACGGCGGCTTTGCGGAATTCGGGGCTCAATTGCGGACCTTTGGGTGCTTCTTCCTGCTTTTTCTTTTGGGCAGGCGCGGCGGTGGGCAGCGCAGCCGCGGTGGCACCCATGAGCAACAGGGCAATGCGCGCGCTCATTGACGCAGCCTTTGACGGGGTAACCATCTCAACCATCTCCTCGTAATATTCTATCGACGGGATAGACCGGCCATCCTCGATTAACACGCGCCATAAAGCGCCCCGCCGGGCCATTCAACCCGAGCCGGGCGATCGAATGCGGTGCGCGCCCTGAATAGTCGTTGAACATTGCGCTTGAACAACGCCCGTCAGTGCGAAATGGGGGCCGGATGACACGTGCGACGAAATTACGCCATGGCTGAAACAGACCGGGCGGGCCGATCGGCGGTTGTGGTCGGGGCAGCAGGCGGGCTGGGCGCCGCGCTGGCCGATGCGCTTGACGACGAAGGGCTTTACGGTGCCGTCCACCGCTTTGCCCGGCGATTAGAGGGCGTGCACCACATCGACATCACGAACGAGGCGAGCATCGCCGCC
>PNMC01000466.1 GCA_013823365.1 Parvibaculum sp.
AGCAATGACGAGAAAATACTTCCCCGAAGGCCCTCACCCTGCCTTGGCGAGAGCCTTGTCCAGATTGGCGGCGACCTTGTCGAGGAAGCCTTCGGTCGAGAGCCATGACTGTTCCGAGCCGACGAGGAGGGCGAGGTCCTTCGTCATGTAGCCGGACTCCACCGTCGAGACGCAGACCTTTTCGAGCGTTGCGGCGAATTTCGCCAGCGGCTCGTTGCCGTCGAGCTTCGCGCGATGCGTGAGGCCGCGCGTCCAGGCGAAGATCGAGGCGATGGAGTTGGTCGAGGTTTCCTCGCCGCGCTGGTGGGCGCGGAAGTGGCGCGTCACCGTGCCATGGGCGGCTTCGGCTTCCATGATCTTGCCATCGGGCGTCAGCAGCACGGAGGTCATGAGGCCGAGCGAGCCGAAGCCCTGCGCCACCGAGTCCGACTGCACGTCGCCATCGTAGTTCTTGCAGGCCCAGACATAGCCGCCCGACCATTTCATCGCCGAGGCCACCATGTCGTCGATCAGGCGGTGCTCATAGGTCACCTTGGCCTTTTCGAAATCGGCCCTGAATTCCTTTTCGTAAATCTCCTGGAAGAGATTCTTGAAGCGGCCGTCATAGGTTTTCAGGATCGTGTTCTTGGTCGAGAGATAGACCGGGTAGCCGCGGTCGAGGCCGTATTTCAGGCAGGCGCGGGCGAAGTCGCGGATGCTGTCGTCGAGATTGTACATGCCCATGGCGACGCCGCCGCCCGGGAAGTCGTAGATCTCTTCCTCGATCGTCTCCTTGCCGTCCTCGGACACCCACTTCATGGTGAGCTTGCCCTTGCCGGGAATACGGATGTCGGTTGCGCGGTACTGGTCGCCGAAGGCGTGGCGGCCGATCACGATCGGCTCCGTCCAGCCGGGCACGAGGCGCGGGATGTTGCGGCAGATGATGGGCTCGCGGAAGACGGTGCCGCCGAGAATGTTGCGGATGGTGCCGTTGGGCGACTTCCACATCTTCTTCAGCTTGAATTCCTCGACGCGGGCCTCATCGGGCGTGATGGTCGCGCATTTCACGCCGACGCCGTATTTCTTGATCGCCTCGGCGCTG
>PNMC01000467.1 GCA_013823365.1 Parvibaculum sp.
GGCAAAACTGCCCCGTTCTCGGTCAAAGACCGGTTGGGCCGACAGCCGCCAAGCCCCCGCTGCGCCCGACGTCCCTGAAATGTCAAGCCGTGCATCGGTGAATGCCGCGCGCCGGTGAAAGGCGCCTGACGCGACTTGATCGACCAAGGCCCTGCCCGACCCGCCCAGCCCCAGCGAGACACCGATGATCGGGGCCCGCTCGACGCCCGATACCCATTGAATAATGCCCATGGCATCGGTTTCAAACTGGAAACGCGCCGCCTGCAGGGTCGGTCCGGCGCGCGGCCGCGCGGCCCCGGGTTCGGCTTCCGATGCGATCCCGGCATCGCGCTGTCGGCGAAAGGCGTCAATGCGCTGGACCAGATCGGCAATCTCAAACGGCCCGGCCGCGTCCGGCTCGGCATCCGGTGGCGCGGCGGTGGTCGTGCCGTCACCCGGATCAGCCCGTCGCATCGCTTCCACAACGGCCGGCAGAGCCTGGGCGACAGCCGCAAAAGCCGTAAAATCCGATTCGGGAGGAGGCTCCGCGTGCCAGGCTTCATCCTCTGCCGCGACCACGATCGGCAAGGGCGGCGATCGCGGTATCGCCCGCTCGGCCATAGGAGGAGCGGCGTCGGTTGCGGCCGTGTCGGACCGATGCGGATCGGCGAGTCGAAAGTCGATCGCGCCAAAATCGGCCAGCGCACGGATAACCCCAGGCGACAAATCGCGCCGATGCCGCAACAGCGCGCGGCCCTGTGTACCGATGCCGGTCAGCATCTCGATCCACTCCGGATCGTCAAGCTGAGCCGCGCGCAACAACGGGGCTGCAACAGCCGGGTTGTCATCGGCAAACAGACGCACCAGCGCGGCCGGCGGTCGGGTAAGCGCCAGCGCCCGCGCGGACGCAGCGCGAACAGTCTCGGGCACGTGCGCGCGAAGCGCATCCAGCTTTTCAATCACCGCCGTCGTCGGATCGATTCGCCCCCGGCCAGCCAGGTCAACAAGCTGCCGCCACGCCGCTTGCGCGCCCGATGGCGTTGACGCATCGATTGCTAGAACGGTGGCAAGGCTGTCATTGAAACGCACAGGATGG
>PNMC01000468.1 GCA_013823365.1 Parvibaculum sp.
CGGACGGCCGAGGCCCGCGAACCAGGTCGCGCCACGGCGGAGGATCGTCGGCGCGACCGCGATCGACTCCACATTGTTGACGGTGGTGGGCGCGCCATAGAGGCCGACATTGGCCGGGAATGGCGGCTTCAGGCGCGGCATGCCCTTCTTGCCTTCGAGGCTTTCGATGAGCGCCGTTTCCTCGCCGCAAATGTAGGCGCCCGCGCCGTGATGGACATAGAGATCGAAATCCCAGCCTGAACCCGCCGCATTCCTGCCGAGGAGACCCGCTTCATAGGCTTCGTCGACGGCGGCCTGAAGCTGCTCGCGCTCGCGGATGAATTCGCCGCGCACATAGATGTAGCAGGCATGGGCACCCATCGCGAAGGAAGCGATGAGGCAGCCTTCGATGAGCTTCTGCGGATCGTGACGCATGATGTCGCGATCCTTGCAGGTGCCGGGCTCGGACTCGTCCGCGTTCACAACGAGGTAGTGCGGGCGGCCATCGGACTCCTTCGGCATGAAGGACCATTTGAGGCCGGTCGGAAAGCCCGCGCCGCCGCGGCCGCGCAAGCCGGACTTCTTCATCTCGTCGATGATCCAGTCGCGGCCCTTGGCGATAATGTCCGCCGTGCCGTCCCAGTCGCCGCGCTTGCGCGCAGCGGCGAGCCGCCAGTCATGGAGCCCGTAGAGATTGGTGAAAATCCTGTCCTTGTCTTCAAGCATCAGTTGCTCCCACCCGTCTCCGGCTGACCGACATTCGTCAGGCTCGTCAGTCCGCCAATGGGCTCGGAGGCATGACGCTCGTTCTGCGGGCCGGGCTTCACTTGCCTGCCGGCGCGAAGATCGGTCAGCACGCGCTCAAGCGAGGCGGCATCGAGATCCTCGAAGAAATCTGCATTGATCTGCACCATCGGCGCGTTGACGCAGGCGCCAAGGCACTCGACCTCCATCCAGGAGAACTTGCCGTCGGCGGTGACCGTCTTTTCCGGGCCGATATGCTTGCGGCAAACTTCCTTCAGTTCGTCCGCGCCGCGCAGCCAGCAGGGCGTGGTGCCGCAGAGCTGCACGAAATGCTCGCCGACCGGCGAGAGA
>PNMC01000469.1 GCA_013823365.1 Parvibaculum sp.
AAGATCCTTCGGCGCCGCTGCCTCACCGCCCGGCACCAGCACGAAGGCGACGGGCACTTCATCGAGCATCGGGTCGCGTCTTGCGACCACCGCACATTCCTGAATGCCGGGCACGCCCATGATGACGCGCTCGATTTCGGAGGCGGCGACGTTCTCGCCGCCCACTTTCAGCATGTCCTTGTCGCGGTCGGCGAAAGAGATGAAACCGTCCTCGCCAAGCGTCACGCGGTCGCCGGTGATGAAATAGCCCTGCTCGTCATAGCTTTTCGCGGTCGCTTCTTCATTGTTCAGATATTCGAGAAAGAGCGAGAGGCCGGGCACGCCGCCGACAAGAAGATTGCCCGTCTCGCCCGGATCGACCGGCTCGCCATCGTCGCGCAGGATCGCGATCTCGTAAGCGGGCGACGGCTTGCCGATCGACATGGGACGGTTCGGCAGATGAATGTCGCCGACAATGCCATGTGTGATGGTCTCCGTCATGCCCCACCAGCCGATGGTCTTGACGCCGAAATGCGCGTCGGTCGGCGGTGCGGAAATGCCATTGCCCCAGTAGCGGTAGGAATGGGACTTCGGCTTTTCCTGTCCCATCAGCGCGCGAACGCAGAAAGGCACCATCGAGGTCCAGGTACAATTATGCTTCTGCGACACCGGCCAGAAACGCGAGGCGGAAAAGCGCGGCTGCAGCACCACGGTTGCGCCCGCCCATAGCGCAGCGAGCACCGAATAGGACTGCGCATTGGTGTGGAAGAGCGGCAGATAGGTAAGATGCACGTCGGTCTGGCGGAGATCCTCATGCAACGCGCAGAGCTTGCCGCCCCAGAGCGCATTGGCATGGGTCCAGACGACGCCCTTGGGTCGCGAGGTGGTGCCGGACGTATACTGGATGCCGACGCGCGCCATGGGATCGGGCGCGCGGAGCGGCGCATCGGCGGCGTCGCCATAGAGCGCGGCGAAACTTTCGGACTTCGCGGGCAGGCTCTTCTCCTGGGGTGCTGCGCCGTTGTCCGTCTCCGTCACGGCGAGCCATTTGATTTTCGTGCAGGAGG
The DNA here is from genome assembly GCA_013823365.1 of Parvibaculum sp. Taxonomy (GTDB): domain Bacteria; phylum Pseudomonadota; class Alphaproteobacteria; order Parvibaculales; family Parvibaculaceae; genus Parvibaculum. The sequence goes on from PNMC01000469.1 coordinate 1,047, forward strand.
AGGCCACAAGCGAGGCGAAGGCAGGC
>PNMC01000470.1 GCA_013823365.1 Parvibaculum sp.
GGAGCGCAATCCCACCGGCCGCATGGCGACGCCGCAGGACATCGCGAACGCGACCGTGTTCCTTGCGAGCCCCGCATCGTCTTTCACCACCGGCACGAACCTCATCGTCGACGGCGCCATCTCGCGCCGCGTGAATTTCTGACGAGGGGGGAGGGCCTGCCCGCCGAAGCGCCCTGCGCGAAGGCGGGTGAGGGGGCTACCTCTCCGCAAGCTCCATCCATCGCCGCATCACGCGCCGCGCAAATTCTTCCTGCGCGGCGAGCGATGCCTCGATCTGCGGCTCGATGAGCTTTTCGATCTCCGTCCTTGGCAGATCGAGCGCCTTCGCGCGCATTGTCGTCCAGCCGTCGAGAATCTTGCGCGTCACTTCAAGGTGAAACTGGAAAGCATAGGTCCGCTCGCCGAGGCGGAACGCCTGATTGGGGCAGGTGTCGCGCGTCGCAAGCCGCGTTACGCCGTCCGGCAGATCGAACGTGTCGCCATGCCAATGCATGGTGCGAAGCCCCGGCGCCGCGTCATGCAGCAGCTTGTCGCTCGCCGCCGCTGCTTCCCATGTCTGCGGCACGAAGCCCCATTCCTCATGCGCTTCGAGCTTCTCGCTCATTTTATAGACCGGCGCGCCGAAGGCGCTGGCGACGATCTGCGAGCCGAGACAGACGCCCATCACGGGCTTGCCTTCCCCGTGGAAGCGCCGCACCAGCCGCTTGCTTTCCTCGATGAAGGGATAGCGGTCCGCCTCATAAACCCCCATCACCCCGCCAAGCACCACCAGCGCATCGAACCCGTCCGCCGCTTCGGGCACGCCCCGCGCCTCGCCGCTCCCCATATCGCGGCCATTCACCGTGTCGATCTGTGTGGCGCCGGCACCCAGCCGCGCCGCCTCGTCGAGCAGCACGCCGGGCGGCGAGTCGAGCGCATTCACGAGATAAAGGATGTGCATATTCTGTCTCTACTTACCTTCTCCCATGGGGAGAGGGGTGAGAGGACAAATGAAAAGTCTAGCGGACTTTTCGTCCTCGAACGCCCACCGAAGGTGGGAAGGGTGAGGGGGAAGCGTCAGGCGCTGGCG
>PNMC01000471.1 GCA_013823365.1 Parvibaculum sp.
CCTCGACCCGAAGATCAAGGTGACGGCGACCTGCGTGCGCGTGCCGGTTTTCGTCGGTCATTCGGAAGCGATCAATATCGAGTTCGAGCGGCCGATCTCCGACGATGAAGCGCGCGACATCCTGCGCGAGGCACCGGGCTGTCTCGTCGTCGACAAGCGCGAGGATGGCGGCTACGTCACGCCCATCGAAAGCGTCGGCGAATATGCGACCTATGTGAGCCGCATCCGCGTCGATCCGACGATCGAGAACGGCCTCAATATCTGGGTCGTCTCCGACAATCTGCGCAAGGGCGCCGCGCTCAATGCGGTGCAGATCGCGGAAATCCTCGGCGCACGCTATTTGAAGAAGGCGGCGTAAGCGCAAAATAGAAAGATTGTCGTCATGACCCGCTTCATGCGGGTCATCCACGTCTTGGCTGACTCTGCGAGAAAGTGAAGACGTGGATGGCCCGGACAAGCCGGGCCATGACGATAGCGTCGGACACTGGAGAATGCGTTGCTCCGTCCCCTGATGTTCCTGCGTTAACTTCCTTGCAATCCATGCACAAAAAATGTGCAGGATTTCCGCGGTTTTCAGCCGGATACCGTTCCGAAGCCGAAAACAAAATTTACCTTTCACCCCGATACTCGCTCCTGTCGCGTTTCTGACGGGGGTGCGTTGTGGGCAGCGTTGCGCAGTCGATCGATACGGTATGGATACTCATCTGCACCGTACTCGTGCTGCTTATGCAGGCGGGTTTCGCCTGTCTCGAATCCGGGCTCGTCCGGGCGAAGAATTCCATCAATGTCGCGGTGAAGAACGTGATGGATTTCTGCGTCGCGGGCATGGGCTTCTGGCTCGTCGGCTTCGGCATGATGTTCGGCCTCAGCGCCGGCGGCTATATCGGCATGACGGGCTTTGCCATTGACGGCGCGCCGAGCGGCAATCCCGACATCGCCTGGATGATGGCCTTCTTCTTCTTCCAGCTCGCCTTCTGCTCCACCTCCACCACCATCGTGTCGGGCGCCGTTGCCGAGCGCATGAGCTTTCGCGGCTATGCGATCACGGCC
>PNMC01000472.1 GCA_013823365.1 Parvibaculum sp.
TCCTCGCGCAGCACCTCGGCGGTGAAGGGATCGGGCTCCCCGGCGGGGGCGACGCCCGCTGAATCGACATAGATGCGGTTCCCGTGGAGCTTCTTCAGGATCGCCTCCGCCATGACGGAGCGCACCGTGTTGAGATTGCAGGCAAAGAGAACGGAGCCCGGCAGGACCGGCTTGCGTTCCACATTCGCGCCCTGCTTCGCCACGTCATTCATCCCTTGATGTGCAATACGCAGATCAGCGTGAACAAACGCCGGGCCGTATCGAAATCCATTTCGATCTTGCCGGAGAGGCGATCCTTCAACGTCTGCGAGCCTTCATTGTGAAGGCCGCGGCGGCCCATGTCGATCGCCTCGATCTGGGCGGGGGCGGCCGTCTTGATCGCGTCGTAATAGCTTTCGCAGATCAGGAAGTAGTCCTTGATGATCTTACGGAAAGGCGTCAGCGAGAGCAGCACCTTGCCGTGGGGGTCGCCCGTTTCGAGACGGATGTCGAAGACGAGACGGTTTTCCTCGATGGCGAGATGGAGGATGTAGGGACCGCCATCGCTGCCGACGGGGGCGAAGCTGTTTTCCTCCAAGAGATCGAAGATCGCGACTTTCCGCTCATGCTCGACATCGGGGCTGCGGCGGACGACGGAGTGCTCGTCCAGCACGAGATCGGCAATGCGGTAATTGGCGCCTGCCGGGATTGCCGGGGCGCCTTCCGCATTCGCCTCATCGTCTGCTGCACGGTCTGACATGGTGGCGCAGTTTAAGCCGATTTGGGCGGGGGAAGCGAGCGATTGAAAGGCTGAGAAGGCACGCGTTCTCGACAGCTTTTCCCTTCATCCCCCAACATGTCACCCCCGGGCTTGACCCGGGGGTCCAGGGTGAGGGCCGAGGCGCCACTGCAAGCCGGCATGAAGATTCTTGTGAAGAGCGGCGCCGCTTCGCGGCTACTGGATTGCCGGGTCAAGCCCGGCAATGACGTTATTGATTAGAGATTCAGGCGGATCGCCACGGAGCGGAGATGGGCGTCGAGGCCTTCGGCTTCGGCGAGCGCGA
>PNMC01000473.1 GCA_013823365.1 Parvibaculum sp.
GCTTTCCACAGAACGGGCTCAAGGCCGCGCGGCTCGCGCTGCTCGGGCAGGACGAGGCCTGGGGGCCGGCATTCACGGGCCGCGTCTATCTCGCGAATTTCGCGGAACAGAAAGACATATCGGACGAAGGCGTGCTCGCGGAGATTCTCTCCTCGCTCTCGCTCGATGCGGCGGCGCTGATCGCGCAGTCCAATGCGCCCGAGAATAAGGAGCGGCTCAAGGCGCAGACGGAGGAGGCGGTAGCGCGCGGCATTTTCGGCGCGCCGAGTTTCCTTGTGGGCGATGAGCTCTTCTGGGGGAATGACAGGCTCGAAGCGGCGCTCGCCTGGGCGCGGCGCTAGCGCGCCTTGAAGCGTTCGGGAAGATCGGCTTCGGGGATCAGCAGATCATCCAGAATATCGAGCCAGATTTCCTCGATGAGTTCCGCCTTGCCCTCGCGCTGCGGAATGGTGCGGTCCGGGTCTTTCGAGTAATCGGCGAAGGCCTTGTCGCGTGCTTCTTTCGAAGGCCAGCGCGCATAGGCGATGAAGTCGCCATTCTCCGCGCGGTGCAGCCGCGACCCGCCGCCGCCATGGCGCGCCATGATGTCTTCGGTGATCTCGTGCCAGCGCCGCGCGAAATAGTCTTCGTTTTCGGGTTTCACGCGCCAGCGATAGATGGCGGCCTTCATGGGCTCAAGCCTCCGCGCGTTCTTCCCTGAATCTCTCGCTTGCGCGCTTCTTCACCGTCTCGCTTTTCAGCTGTCCGCAGGCGGCCATGATGTCGCGGCCGCGCGGGGTGCGGACGGGGCTCGCATAGCCGGCGCGGTTGACGAAGTCGGCGAATTTCTCGATCTGCGCCCAGTCGGAGCATTCGTAAGGCGAGCCCGGCCAGGGATTGAACGGGATCAAGTTGATCTTCGCCGGAATGCCTTTGAGGAGCCGCACGAGTTCCTTCGCATCCTCGATCGAATCGTTCACGCCTTTCAGCATCACATATTCGAAAGTGATGCGTCGCGCATTCGACAGGCCGGGATAGTTCCGGCAGGCGTCGAGCAATTCCC
>PNMC01000474.1 GCA_013823365.1 Parvibaculum sp.
ATAGAGCTGGATTACATCGTCTTCAGGGTCGGCCGGGAGCATGGGATCGACCGGCTTCTGCGCGTCGCGCCAGTCGTCGAAGGACTGCCAGTCGTTGCGGCCGCCATCGAGCGCGACGACCTTGCGCACCGTCGGACATTCCGGCAGCACCTTCTCCACCATCTCGTAGAATTCGGCGCCGACGAAGAGGATCTCGGTGCGGCTGTCATTGAGGACATAGGCGACTTCGGGCGCCGCGAGACGCCAGTTGACGCCGACGACGACGGCCTTCGCCTTGAAGGCGCCGTAGAGCATCTCAAAATAGCGGTCGGAGCCCTTGCCCATGAAGCCGATACGGGCATCGGGCTTGCAGCCATCCGCGATCAGCGCCTGGGCGACCTGGCTCGCGCGGGCATCGAGCTCGCCATAAGTCGTTTCTCTTCCCTCGAAGACCTGCGCCACCTGATCCGGCGCCCCCGCGCCCCAGACGCGCGTGATGTCGGCCACCGATTTGACCTGAGAAATATCGACCATATCCGCTCTCCTCCCATTGCCTTGCCCGCGATCCCCGCACGGGCTTTGTTGGGGCCGAGTTTAGCGAGCCGGGCGGACGGGGCAAGCAAAGCCGGAAGGCCGGCCCGCGATATCGCCCTTCTTGCCGCTGGACGCAGCGTCCGCGCCGTCTACACTGACCGGAAACAGAAACGCCACTCAGGGAAGGAACTCTCCATCATGGCCCGCATCCCCTATTTCGATCCGGCAAACGCCGCCGGCCGCGCCAAGGAGGTCTATAAGAAGCTGCCGAACCTCAACATCTTCCGGATGCTCGGCCATTCGGGCGATATGATCGACGGCTTCATCAAGCTCGGAAATGCGATCCTGATCCATAGCGAGCTCGACCCGGTGCTGCGCGAAATCGCCATTGTGCGCGTGGGCGTGTTGAAGGGTGCTTCCTACGAGGTCTATCAACATGAGGCGATCTCGCGGAAGCTCGGCATGTCCGAAGAACTTATCAAGGCGATCCATGAAGGCCCGGACGCCAAGGTGTTCGACGAGACGCAA
>PNMC01000475.1 GCA_013823365.1 Parvibaculum sp.
ATTCCAGCTGTCCAAAAACTGTCAGGCATTGCGTTAATAGCGCGCAACGGGCGGTCACTGACGCTTGAAAGCCCTGAACGCGAAGCGCGGTGACCGCCACCGTGCCGGGCAAATGCGCGGCGGCCGCGACCTCGGCTTGCGATGCCATCGCGGCCGTCATTGCTGCGACAGCTCGAACCGGATCAAGCCCGGTCAAGACGAGCGTTACTGTCAGACGCGGCGCTGGCAACACTTTGAGCGTGAGTTCGGTTATCGCGGCCAATCTTCCCCAACTGCCCGCCAGTAGCTTGGGAATGTCAAATCCGGTCACGTTCTTGACCACCTTGGCGCCGCTGACGAACAATTCGCCTCGCCCGGATACGGCCCGACAGCCGAGCAGGTGATCGCGAACGCCGCCAAAAGCCAGACGCTGCGAGCCTGCTGCGCCAGCTGCAACAACGCCACCAATTGTCGATTGTCCTGCCGGACGACCAAACAGCGGCCCGTGGTCGAAAGGGTCGAAGGCTAGCATCTGACCCTGTTCAGCAACCAGTTTTTGGATATCGGCAAGCGGCGTTCCCGCTCGCGCCGTTAACACCAGTTCATGCGGGTCATAATCCACAATGCCCGTAAACGTGCTCATGTCGAGCCGCGTTGCATCCACCAACCGCCCAACGTCCCGTTTGCTCGAACCGCCATGAATGGCCAGCCGCTCGCGTTTGGTCGCTGCGGACATGATCGCTTCGCACAATTCAACTTCATCAGCGGGGAAGATGAAATTAGAGGCCATGGTCAGAATCGTGGAATGTCTGGGAAGGGAACCTGCCCCGCATGAATGTGCATCCGGCCGAGTTCGGCGCATCGGTGAAGATTGGGAAACACCTTGCCTGGATTAAGCAGCATCTGCGGATCGAAGGCATGTTTAAGTCCCTCTTGATGCTCAAGATCAACGTTGCTGAACATTTCGGGCATCAGGTCGCGCTTCTCCACCCCAACGCCATGCTCACCGGTCAATACACCGCCCACTTTAACGCAAAGCCGCAAAATGTCGGCTCCAAAAGC
>PNMC01000476.1 GCA_013823365.1 Parvibaculum sp.
CTCGACACCCATCCGGCGGTGCTGGGCGGGCAGCAGGCGATCGGCGCGCGCCGCGCGGCCTTCGACCTCGAACGGTCGAACGCCCTTCCCGATGTGACACTCGGCGCGGGCGCGCGCCATTTCGCGGGAACGGATGAAAGCGCGCTGCTCTTCTCGGTTTCCATTCCTATCTCCATCTTCGACCGCAATCAGGGCAATATCGACGCCGCCTCGCGCCGTGTCGTGCAGGCCGATCTCGATGCACAGCAGACGAGAGTGGAACTCGCCCGCGAATTGCAGCAAGCGCATCAGACCTATGACAGCCGCTGCCGCGAGGCGGAACGGCTTGGTCAATCAATCGTGCCCGCATCGGTGAAGACGTCCACCGCGATCCGCGAAGGCTATCTTGCCGGACGCTTCGGCGTACTCGATCTTCTCGATGCCTTGCAAACAAATGCCGACAGCCGGTCGCAGGAAACGGGAGCCATTCTCGCCTGCCGCAACGCGCTGGCTTCCATCGAAATTCTGACCGGCCTTTCCGATGACGCGAAATGGACCGAGGGAGACGCACAATGAAAACGATCCGACTTGAAAACCTGCTGCACGGGGCGCTCGTCCCCGGGCTTGCTTTCAGCCTCGCTCTCTATCCGGCATTGGCGCATGGCGATGACGGCCACGCTCACGGCGAGGAGGCCGCCGTGGAGGAACGCCACGATCATCGCGATGAAAATGAGCCCGAGAAAGCACATGACACGCATGGTGAGGATGCTCATGACGGTCATAGCCACGACGAAGAGGATGGTCATGACGAAAGCGGGCATGGGCATGATCACAGTCATGACGACGAGCATGACGGCAGCCACGTGACGCTGACGCCTGCGCAGCTCGGCAATGCACAGCTTGAAATCGCCAAAGCCGGACCGGGCACACTGCACCCTTCGATCACTCTCTTCGGCACCATCCGCCCCGATCTCGACAGGCTCGTTCATGTCGTGCCGCGCTTTCCGGGCATCGTGACAAGCGTGAACAAGCGCCTTGGCGACCGCGTGGAG
>PNMC01000477.1 GCA_013823365.1 Parvibaculum sp.
CCGGTTCAATATAACGGTCTGCCCGTCGGCCGCGTGCGCGAGCTCTATCTGATGGAACGCAATCCCAACAAGGTGATCGCGATCATCGAGGTGGATGCACGCACGCCGGTGAAAGAGGACTCCGTCGCGCAGCTCGAACTTTCCGGTCTGACCGGCGTCGCCTTCATCCAGTTGACGGGCGGGAGCCCCGACTCGGCGGAGCTCGTGCCGCGGGAGGGGCAGGATTATCCGATCATCCGCGCCGCGCCGTCCTCGCTGCAGGATCTGCTGAGAAGCGGCCCCGAAACGCTGCAAAGCGCGAATGAACTCCTGAAGGAGATCAACAAGATCGTGGTCGAGAACCAGCAGGCGGTGAACGAGTCGCTTGCCAATGTCGCGATCATGTCGAAGGCGCTGGCCGACAGTTCGGACGACGTGACGAAGGCACTGAAGCAGCTTTCGGAAGCCTCGGTGCATCTCAACAATATCAGCCGCAGTGCGGACCAGCTGATGAAGGAAGATGTGAAGGCCTTTATCGGCGATGCGCGGGAAGCGGCGCGCGCCTATCGCGAGGTGGCAGAAGAACTCGATGCCGTGCTGAAGCAGGGCGGGCCGGGCGTCGGCGCGGGGCTCGCGCAATTGCCGCAGCTTGTCGCCGATACGCGCTCGCTCGTCTCCTCGCTGGAGCGGATCGCGACACGGGCGGGCGACGATCCGGGCCGCTTCCTCGTAGGCAACAACGTGCCGGAAGTGGAGGCGCAATAATGGGGGAGACTTTCATGCTGCGGTTCGGAAAGACGGTGCGGGGCGCGGTTCTGGCCGTGCTTCTCTCGCCGCTCGGTGCCTGCGCGCTTGCCGATATCGGCAGCGGCCCGGCGCCCTCGCTCTACACGCTTCGTGCGCCCACCATCGAAGCGGCGCCGGCCATGCCCGTTGCGGCGCAGATCGTGGTGGAGGATTTCTCGACGCCCGCCGCCATCGACACGACGCGGATCGTTTTCCAGCCGAACGATAACGAGATCGCCTATTATGCCGGCGCGCGCTGGAGCGA
>PNMC01000478.1 GCA_013823365.1 Parvibaculum sp.
CACCATGTCGTCCTTGCCGAACGAGATGCCGGCACGGAACGCCTGACGGAAGCCGAGCGCCATGATCTGGTCGCAGAAGATGACCGTTTCCTTCTGACCGCAGTGGCGATAGACCACGTCGATCATCTTGGAAATATCGCGCTTCGTGAGCAGACGGTTCACAAGGTCGAACGAGACGTTCGGATGCTTCGGCAGAAGCTCACCGACAAGCATGCGGCCCGGCGTCGTGTCCACCACCTGGGTGATGGAATTGCCGTCCGCATCCTTCGTCGTGTAGCGCGCCTTCACCTTCGCATGCAGTGTCACGGCCTTGGCGGCAAGCGCATGCTCGATCTCGGCAATGCTCGAGAAGACCATGCCCTCGCCCGGCTCGTTGTCCTTCTGGATGGTCACGTAATAGAGACCGAGAACGATGTCCTGCGACGGCACGATGATCGGCGAGCCGTTTGCCGGGTGCAGAATGTTGTTCGTGGACATCATCAGCACGCGGGCTTCGAGCTGCGCTTCGAGCGACAGCGGCACGTGAACGGCCATCTGGTCGCCGTCGAAGTCGGCGTTGAAGGCAGCGCAGACCAGCGGGTGAAGCTGGATTGCCTTGCCTTCGATCAGTACCGGCTCGAACGCCTGAATGCCGAGGCGATGCAGCGTCGGCGCACGGTTCAGAAGCACCGGATGTTCGCGGATCACCTGTTCCAGGATTTCCCAGACTTCCGGACGCTCCTTCTCGACGAGCTTCTTCGCCTGCTTCACCGTCGCGCTGAGGCCCTTCGCCTCAAGGCGCGAATAGATGAACGGCTTGAAGAGTTCGAGCGCCATCTTCTTCGGCAGGCCGCACTGGTGGAGCTTCAGCTCTGGACCCACCACGATGACCGAACGGCCCGAATAGTCGACGCGCTTGCCGAGCAGGTTCTGACGGAAGCGGCCCTGCTTGCCCTTCAGCATGTCGGCAAGCGACTTCAGCGGACGCTTGTTGGCACCCGTGATGACGCGGCCGCGGCGGCCGTTGTCGAACAGCGCATCGACGG
>PNMC01000479.1 GCA_013823365.1 Parvibaculum sp.
AGGTCGCTCGGTCCGAGCGGCTTGCCGCTGGCGATATTGGTCAAGGTGAGCGTTACGCCTTGCGCACGCCCTGGCGCCAACGGGCCATTGGGCGACAGCGCAAGCTTCATCGTTGGCGCGTGAGTCATCGTCGTGGCCACCCATCGCCATGCCTGCATGCTTATCAGCGACGCTGGTGGCGGTTTTAGCGGTGTCGACCTTGGTCGCCGGGCCGCACCCGACGAGCGCCAGCGAGAGCGCGGCGGCGGTGAGAAGAGATGTTTTCATGCGGGCTCCTTTGGGATTGGTCATTTCAAAAGGCTTCGGTCGAACCGGTTGCGCGGGCATCGGCAACGAGACGGTCGAGGGGTTTGCGGCCATAGAGCCGGAACAGGATCGGCGTGACGAGCGCATCGAGCAGCGTCGCCGAGAGCAAGCCGCCGAAGATCGTGACCGCGACCGGGTGAAGGATTTCCTTGCCGGGTTCGTCGGCACCGATCAGCAACGGCGTAAGTGCCAGACCTGCGCCCAGCGCAGTCATCAGCACGGGCGTCAGGCGTTCGAGCGTGCCGCGCACGATCATGGCATCGCCCCAAGTCTCGCCTTCATGGAGCACAAGGTTGATGTAATGGCTGACCTTGAGGATTCCGTTGCGCGCGGCGATTCCGGTCAGCGTCACGAACCCGATCAGGCTGGCGACCGACAGTGGCAACCCGAACAACCACAGCGCCAGCACCGACCCGACCAGCGCCATCGGCACGCCCGCCATGATGATCAGCGCCAGCCGTACCGAACGGTAGCGCGTGAAGAGCAATGCGAAGATCATCGCGAACGAGATCAGTGACAGGCCGCCGATCGTCAGCGTCGCTTCCTGCTGGGCCTGGAATTGACCTTCGACGCGGACGAACCCGCCATCGGGCAGTTTGAGCTTCGCAACCTCGCCGTTGATGACCGCGATGATGTCGCCGAGATTGGCGCCCGGCGCCGCATTGGCGGATAGTACGATCCGGCGACGGCCGTCTTCGCGCAGAAT
>PNMC01000480.1 GCA_013823365.1 Parvibaculum sp.
CCATCACGGCGTGCTGGTGTCCGACGCCTTCATGCGCGCCGTCGAGGCCGATGACGAGTGGGCGCTGCTTTCGCCGAAGGACAAGTCGGTCCAGAAGACGGTCTCCGCCCGCTCGCTCTGGATTCGCCTGCTCACCTCGCGCATCGAAACCGGCGAGCCCTACATCATCTACAAGGACACGGTGAACAATGCCCGCCCCGAGCATCACAAGCTTGCGGGCCTCGAGGTGAAGACCTCGAACCTCTGCGCCGAAATCACCCTGCCCACCGGCAAGGATCATCTCGGTCAGGAGCGCACCGCCGTTTGCTGTCTCTCCTCGCTCAATCTCGAAACCTTCCTCGAGTGGCAGGACCACCCGATGATCGTCGAGGACGTCATGCGCTTCCTCGACAACGTGCTCGAGGATTTCATCACCCGCGCGCCGGACGACATGGCCCGCGCGAAATACGCCGCCATGCGCGAGCGCTCCGTTGGCCTCGGCGTCATGGGCTACCACTCCTTCCTTCAGGCCAACATGATCCCCTTCGAGGGCGTCATGGCCAAGGTCTGGAACAAGCGCATGTTCGCCCATATCAAGGCGGGCGTGGATGCCGCTTCGAAGAAGCTCGCCGAAGAGCGCGGCGCCTGCCCGGATGCCGCCGATTACGGCTTCAACGAGCGCTTCTCCAACAAGACGGCGATCGCGCCCACTGCCTCGATCTCGATCATCACCGGCGGCACCTCGCCGGGCATCGAGCCGATTGCGGCGAACAGTTTCACGCACAAGACGCTCTCGGGCTCCTTCAATGTCCGCAACCGTCACCTGACGAAACTGCTGGAACAGAAGGGCCGCAACGACGACGACACATGGTCCTCCATCGTGACGAGCGGCGGCTCCGTCCAGCATCTCGATTTCCTGAGCGACGAGGAAAAGGACGTCTTCAAGACCGCCTTCGAACTCGACCAGCGCTGGGTCATCGAACATGCGGGCGACCGCGCGGCCATGGTCGATCAGGCCCAGTCGGTCAA
>PNMC01000481.1 GCA_013823365.1 Parvibaculum sp.
GGCGTTCGCTCTTCACCTCTTCAGGAAGCTGGTCTTCTTCCTCCGCTGCCGGCGTGCCGGGGCGGGGACTGTATTTGAAGCTGTAGGCCTGCGCGAAACCGACCTCGCGAACGAGCGAGAGCGTCGCCTCGAAGTCCTCTTCCGTCTCGCCGGGGAAGCCGACGATGAAATCGGACGACAGCGCGATATCGGGCCGCGCGGCGCGGATGCGCTCGATGAGGCGGAGATAGGTTTCCGCATCGTGGCGGCGGTTCATTGCATCGAGGATGCGGTCCGAACCCGACTGCACGGGAAGATGCAGATAGGGCATCAGCTCCCGCACTTCGGCATGGGCGGCAATCAGCTCTTCATCCATGTCGCGGGGATGGCTCGTCGTGTAGCGCAGGCGCTCGACGCCTTCGATCCTTGCGAGTTCGCGGATCAGCGCGCCGAGCGAGGCGGCGCCGCCCTTGCCGTCCTCGCCGTGAAAGGCATTCACATTCTGGCCGAGCAGCGTGATCTCGCGCACGCCCGCATCGGCAAGGGCGCGGGCCTCGTCGAGAATACGCGAGAGGGGCCGCGAGAATTCCGCACCCCGCGTATAGGGCACGACGCAGAAGGTGCAGAACTTGTCGCAGCCTTCCTGAATGGTGAGGAAGGCGGTGGCGCCGCGCGCCAGCGTCTTGCGGCGCTCGGGCGCGGGCAATGCCTCGAACTTGTCTTCGGCGGGAAACTCCGTTTCGACGATACCGGGGCCGCCATTCGACAGGCGCTCCACATAGTCCGGCAGGCGGTGATAGGTCTGGGGCCCGAGCACGAGATCGACGGCAGGCGCGCGGCGGCGCATTTCCTCGCCTTCGGCCTGGGCGACGCAGCCGGCCACGCCGATCACGAGGTTTTCGCCCCGGCCGGATTTTTCCTTTTTCAGATCGCGCAGACGGCCAAGCTCCGAATAGACCTTTTCAGCCGCCTTTTCGCGGATGTGGCAGGTATTCAGGATGACGATGTCCGCCTCTTCGGGCGTTTC
>PNMC01000482.1 GCA_013823365.1 Parvibaculum sp.
TTTCTTGCCGATGCGCCCGTCAAGGCCGATGCCGCGCGCTACGTCCTGCACATTTGCGCCGGCCGCCTCGCAGAGATCGGCCATCTCGTTGATGAAGGTGATCTTGGTTGCGAGAAAGGCATTGGCCGCGTATTTGGTGAGTTCGGATGTGCGCCGGTCGGTGAAGAGAACCGGCGTCTCATTGAGGAAGAGCGGCCGATAGATGCGGCGCATCACCTCGCGTGCGCGTTCGGAGTCGGTGCCGACGACGACGCGGTCCGGCCGCATGAAATCGTCTATGGCGGCGCCTTCGCGCAGGAATTCGGGGTTCGAGGCCACATCGAAGTCGAGGCCGGGGCGGCGCGCGCGGATCAGCTCTTCCACGCGGTCGCCGGTGCCCACCGGCACGGTCGATTTATTGACGATAACGGCATAGGCATCGAGATTGTCGGCAATCTCCTCGGCGGCGGCGAAGACATAGGTCAAGTCGGCATGGCCATCGCCGCGGCGGCTCGGCGTGCCGACCGCGATGAAGATTGCTTCCGCGCCTTTTACAGCGTCGGCAATGTTCGTCGTAAAAGTGAGGCGTCCAGCATTTGCATTGTCGCTCACCAGTGCTTCGAGGCCCGGCTCGAATATCGGAATCTCGCCGCGCTTCAGCCGCTCGATCTTTCCTGCGTCCTTGTCGACACAGACGACATCATGTCCGAATTCGGCAAAGCAGGTGCCGGAGACAAGACCCACATAGCCCGTGCCGATCATGGCAATCTTCATCGGAAAATCTCTTGTGTGTTAGCGGATGAACGAAAATCCGGACAAAGCTATCTACTTTTTCAGTAACAATTCTGCGACAGATCGGAATTTTGGAGCGATGTCGGGGCGGGAGAGGGCGAGCGCGACATTGGCCGAGAGGAAGCCGATCTTGTCGCCGCAATCATAGGTCGTGCCCTCGAAGCGGTAGGAAAAGAAATCCTGGTCCGCGATGAGTTCGATCATGGCGTCGGTCAGCTGGATTTCGCCGCC